>NZ_KV786462.1:1419-94739 GCF_001806945.1 Corynebacterium sp. HMSC30G07
GAGTGACGTTGCTCACCCACCCATGGCCTAAGTCAGGTAAAACCCACAGGGTACAACGACAAGAGTGATCTTCACCGCACAAACTGTGCACCAAGTCAAACTAAAAGCGCGCATCGAGTCTTTCGACTGATGCGCGCATCACGGGAGCTTGTTCGTCGAGAAGCTACTCGTCCGGGTTCTCGATCTGCTTGTAGCCCGGGGCCTTCCAGTCCACGTTGACTGTGTCCTTGGTGTCTAAGCCGACACCTGCGCCGGCAGCCTCGGGCACCTTGGCAAAGATGTTGCGGCGTGCACGGCCTGCGCGCAGCTGGCGTTCCACACGCTCCGCCAGGGCGGTAAGTGCGAAGTTGATCAGGATCATGATCACGCCGACCACAAACAGGGAGGCGAGGAAGTTCTGGTTCGCAGACGCGGACTGGATGCCGGAGCGGACAACCTCGATGTAGCCAATCTGGTAGCCAAGCGCGGTATCCTTCAGCGCAATGACCATCTGGGCAATCAGCGCTGGCAGCATCGCAGCCACAGACTGTGGCAAGAGAATCGTCCACATCGTCTGCCAGTGCGACATACCAAGTGCACGGGCCGCCTCAGTCTGGCCCTTGGGGAGAGAGTTGATGCCGGCGCGCAGGATCTCTGCGATAACAGAGCCGTTGTATAGCGTCAGCGCAACCACAACCGCCCAAAACGCAAGACCACTTGGCGGCACCATCTTGTACAGCGCGAAAAGCTGGTAGGCGAAGATCATGAGCAGCAGCACTGGGATGGCGCGGAAGAACTCCACAATCACAGCGCAGAAGCCACGCACGAGGCGGTTTTCGCTCAGCCGTCCAAGGCCGAAGATTACGCCAAAAACAATGGCGAAGATGATGCTTGTTACAGCGGCTTTAACCGTGCCCCAAAGACCGGGGAGGATGTAGGTTTTCCACGTGTTGCCGTCGAGGAATGGGCGCCACTTGGCTGCATCCAGCTGGCCCTTGTCGCCCAGGGTGGACAGTACCCACCACAACGCAAGTGCCATGAGCGCAATGGTGATGACAGTGTAGATGCGGTTGCGCTGGATGGCCTTCGGGCCTGGCGCGTCATAAAGAACAGTTGCGCGTACTGCGTTAGAGGTAGCCATTTACTTCTTCACCGCCATTTTCTCAGCTGCGCGGCCAATGATCAGGCCGATGGGCAGGGTCAGGATGATGAAGCCAACAGCGAACACGCCGAAGATGATGAACAGCTCATTGGCGTGGAACTCAATCGTGGACTTCATCAACAGCGAAGCCTCAGCAACGCCGATTGCAGAAGCAATGGTCGTGTTCTTCGTCAGAGCGATCAGCGTGTTGCCTAACGGCACTAACGCTGCACGCCATGCTTGCGGGAAAATAATGGTGGAAAACGTCTGGCCGAAGCTCAAACCTAAGGAACGAGCAGCTTCGGCCTGCCCGAAATGCACGGTGTTAATACCGCTTCGCAAAGATTCCGCCACAAAGCACGAGGTGTAGAGGATAAAGCCCAACACTGCCAGGCGGAAGTTTTGATCCACAAGGAAGGTGCTGGAATCGCGGCTCGCCAACTGCAATCCCAGGTTTTGGTACAGACCAAAGGAGCAGAAGATGATAACCAGCGTCAGTGGGGTGTTGCGCACTGTGTTGATGTAGAAAGCAGACAGGGAACGCAAAATCCCAACGGGGGAGACCCGCATCGCCGTCAACAGGGTTCCGAATACCAGCGACCCGATGGCGGAGTACACCGTCAGCTTGATCGTGGTCCAGAAAGCTGGCCAAAGTTTGGGCAAAAGATCTGCCCAGAGTGCATCCATTGCTTGTTCTCCCTAAAGACTAACGATGCGGGTGAAAGGTGGCGTTTTACTTCTCCAGGAAGGAGAGGTCACCAGGGGTTTCCTTGGTAACGCCGGTGCCGCCGTCAATGTTTTCGTCAACGAACTTGTCAAAGGAACCGTCGTCGTACATTGCCTGCAGCGCCTTGTTGATTGCCTCGGTGCCTGCAGCGTCGTCCTTCTTCAGGCCGATGCCGTAGTACTCGTTGGTGAACGGCTCGCCGTCCTTCTCCAGCTCAACGAGCTTGAAGGTGCCCGGGGACTGTGCTGCGTAACCGCCGAGAATGGTTGCGTCGGTGGTCAGAGCGTCAACGTTGCCCTGGCGCAGAGCCTCAACACAGGAGGAGTAGGTGTCATACTCCTGCAGCTGAACGCCCGGGAGAGCGTCCTTAACCTTCTGAGCTGGGGTGGAACCGCTCACGGAGCACAGGATCTTGCCGTCAAGGTCATCCAGGCCGTTGATGTCGGTGTTGGCATCCTGGATCAGGAGAGCCTGGTGGGTCAGCAGGTACGGGCCGCCGAAGTTCACGCTCTCAGCGCGGGACTTGTTGATGGAGTAGGTGGCGGTGATCATGTCCACCTCGCCGTTGGAGATGAGGGTCTCACGCTGTGCGGACGGGGTCTCGCGCCAGGTGATCTCCGGCTCAGCCCAACCGTTGTCCTTAGCAATGGAGTTGACCACGTAAGTAGCAACGTCAACGTCCAGGCCGGTCATGGAGCCGTCAGGCTCACGCAGGCCAAGACCCGGCTGGTCAAACTTGGTGCCCAGGGTGACCTTGCCAGCCTCAATGTTGGCCAGCAGGCTGCCGCCAGCACCGTCGGCGGAATCGGAGCTGTCAGAACCACCGCAGGCGGCGAGGGACAGGCTCAATGCAGCGGCAGTGGTAGCTGCCAATACGCGGAATGCACGGTTCATCAGGAAACTCCTTGTTGTGAAACAGAAATGTTTGGAAAGCGATTAGTGCAGAATTTTGCCCAGGAAGTCCTTGGCACGATTGGACTGCGGGTTGGTGAAGAAGGACTCAGGGTCCGTGTCTTCAACAATCTCGCCGTCAGCCATGAAGATGATGCGGTCAGCCACCTTGCGGGCAAAGCCCATCTCGTGGGTGACCACGATCATGGTCATGCCGGAGGCTGCCAGCTCGGACATAACGTCGAGCACTTCGCCCACCATCTCGGGGTCGAGGGCGGACGTCGGCTCGTCGAAAAGCATGACCTTCGGCTCCATGGCCAGCGCACGAGCAATAGCTACGCGCTGCTGCTGACCACCGGAAAGCTGCGCCGGGTACTTGCTGGCCTGTGCGGCGATGCCCACGCGGTCCAGCAGCTCATCGGCACGGCGTGCGGCGTCTGCTTTCTTCGTTTTGCGGACCTTGATTGGGCCCAGGGTGACGTTGTCACGAATAGTCAGGTGGGGGAAGAGATTGAACGACTGGAACACCATGCCCACTTCAGAGCGCAGGCGGGCCAGGTCTTTGCCTTCCTCCGGCAACTTTTCGCCGTCGATTTCGATCACGCCGTCATCAATAGTTTCGAGACGGTTGATCGTGCGACACAGGGTGGATTTACCGGAGCCCGACGGTCCCAGCACCACAATCACCTGCCCGCGAGGAACTTCGAGGTTGATGTTTTTCAGTGCATGAAAATCGCCGAAGTGCTTCTCCACTCCGGCAATACGGATCATTGGCTGCGTACTCGCCTGTGTCATGTCGAATACATATACCGGATGAAAGTGAGCTGAATGACAAGTTTGACCAAATCTTTATAATTCGCTGGCATTTTCCTCCCCCTGTTGTGCGGCATTAGACTCCTTGCCGTGTCTACGCCGATGAAACCTACTGCCCGTACGTATGAAGTCCGCACGTTTGGTTGCCAGATGAATGTGCATGACTCTGAACGTCTCTCCGGCATGCTTGAGGATGCTGGTTATATCGCCGTGCCTGAAGGCGATACTCCGGACCTTGTGGTGTTTAACACCTGTGCCGTGCGTGAGAACGCGGACAAGCGTCTCTACGGCACACTTGGGGCGCTGAAGCACACCAAAGAAACCCACCCGGGGATGCAGATTGCCGTGGGTGGCTGCCTTGCGCAAAAAGATAAAGACGCGGTGATTTCCCAAGCACCGTGGGTGGATGCCGTGTTTGGTACGCACAACCTCGCCGCACTGCCGACCCTGTTAGAGCGCGCCCGGGTGGAAGAGGCAGCCCAGGTAGAGATTGTTGAGGCGCTTGAGGCGTTTCCGTCGGTGCTTCCAGCGAAGCGCGAGAGCTCGTATGCCGGATGGGTTTCTGTGTCGGTGGGCTGTAACAACACGTGTACGTTCTGCATCGTGCCGTCCCTACGCGGCAAGGAGCTCGACCGCAGGCCGGAGGAGATTCTGGCTGAGGTGCAGATGCTTGTGGACGGTGGCGTGTCCGAAATCACCCTGCTCGGCCAGAACGTCAACGCCTATGGTGTGAACTTTGCAGACCCCGACGTGGAGCGTGACCGCTCGGCGTTTTCCAAGCTCCTGCGTGCCTGCGGTGATATTAAAGGCCTTGAGCGCGTGCGCTTCACGTCCCCGCACCCGGCAGAGTTCACCTCTGACGTGATCGATGCGATGGCGGAAACCCCAAATGTCTGCCCGCAGCTGCACATGCCGTTGCAGTCGGGCTCTGACAAGGTGCTTAAAGAGATGCGCCGCTCGTACCGCTCGAAGAAGTTCCTGGCCATTCTGGACGAGGTGCGCGAAAAGATCCCGCACGCCTCCATTACTACGGACATCATCGTGGGCTTCCCCGGTGAGACCGAGGAGGACTTCCAGGACACCTTGGATGTTGTGGAGAAGTCCCGGTTTACCTCGGCGTATACGTTCCAGTACTCGCCGCGCCCCGGCACCCCCGCCGCGGAGATGGAAAACCAGGTTCCGAAGCAGGTGGTCCAGGAGCGCTTCGAGCGCCTGATCGCACTGCAGGACAGGATCTCGGCGGAGGAAAACGCCAAGCTGGTAGGCACTGAGCAGGAGCTGTTAGTCCAGGCTGACGGTGGGCGCAAGAACGACCGCACGCACCGTATGTCTGGGCGCGCACGTGATGGCCGCTTGGTGCATTTCGCGCCGGAGGGCGAGATCGACGGCGACATTCGCCCTGGTGACTACGTCACCGTCACCATTACGGACGCGAAGACGCACTTCCTCATCGCCGACTCCGGTGTGCATAACCACCGCCGCACCAAGGCCGGCGATAACTCTGAGCTTGGTCAGGTGCCAACCACCGCGCCGATCGGCGTGGGCCTAGGCTTGCCGTCCGTCGGTGGGCCGAAGGTGCAGGCGAGTAACGACGGTTGCTGTTCCGCGTAGGCTAAAGACACCATGACTTCCACTGCTTCTATGAATTCCACCGCAGATGCCCTAGCCGCCGAGGAGCGCCGCACGGGCGCTCGCCTTGCCGATGGCCCGTACCGCTGGGTCCTTATCGCTTGCGCTGCCATTTACCTGGTTGCGCTGTTTTTGCCGTTTGTCGGAGCAACTTCGGGCGTGCAGGTGCTGATCCGGAGTAGTGCCGCGCAGGCGTCCAACGTCAACATGACTGAGTACCTGTTTACGTGGATTTCCTTCGCGGGCCTGGGCGTGGTGACCACGATCGCCATGCTTGCCCGCCGCTACGGACTGGCTGCGCTGGGGTGGGTGCTTACGGTGATTTCCCTCGTCTTTGCCATGTTCTCGGTGTGGCTGCGCAACGCGGCGGCTGCTAGTGGCGGCGAGCCGCACGGTGTTGGCGCATACCTGGCCATGGTCGCTGTGCTCGTCGCAGCACTGGCTTATGCTCCAGCAATTATCCGACGTTCGGACGAGCAGCAGGCGATCACCGTGGAGCGCGCCGCGGTGCAGGAATCCGATGAGCTTTCGCTATTGCAGCGTGAAGCAGCCACCAAACCCCTGAACCCTTTGCTTGTGGACGACCGACGCGCCCGCGCCGCCGAACGCCACAAGCGGACGCACGAGCAGGGTTAAGAAAAGTCTTCACGGTAGGGAACCAACCCATTCCTAAAACAGTCAAATACCTAGAGGGTTACGCATACTTAACAACTAATGCGTAAATAGCTATTGACAATGTTAGGAGTGGGGGGTTGACACGGTGAAGCGTAGTGCTGTAATTAAGAAGCTAAGAACGGAAGCTCGCAGGTTGGGTCTACCGTTCGAAGAAATACGTTTGAAGCGCCACGACGCGTTTCGCGTCGGTACAACTACTCGCACGTTGGGACGTCATAAAGAAATTGATGACGTTACTGCGCGCAAGTTTTTTGATCAGTTTGCGAATGAGCTAGGCAAAGGGTGGTGGAGAAAATGAAGACGTTTACGGTGACAGCAGAGCGCGGCAAAAACCCGGTTTGGGTGTTGGAATGCCGGGAACTTGGGGTTGTCTCACAGACGAAGAGGCTTGGGGATGCTGAAGAGGAAGTGCGCGAAGCAATTGCGTACCAATCGGGCCTTGAAGAATCTGAGTTCAAAATTGAAATTCAACCGGTACTCGGAGCGGAACTTGATTCGCTCAGGGACGAGGCGTTGGAACTGAAACGCGAAGCAAATGAGATTGCCGAACGAGCAAGTACGGCAAGTCGTCGATTCGCGGCTCGCATGAAGGAGGAAGGGTTCTCCGTTCGTGAAATGGGGCAGCTCTTGGGCGTCTCCTACCAGCGAGCCGCAGCGTTAGCCGCGGGCTAGGCGCTGCCAGGCGGTGGTGGAGGAGACCACACTGGCGCCGAGTGTTTCCGCGATCGCACGAGCACCTGCGGATTCCGCAGGATAAGAGACGTAGACGGTTTTGAGGTCTTCCCAGTGTTTCCGCGCGGCGGAAACCGTTGCCCTAACCAGTGCTTCGCCGATGCCGCGGCCGCGGAATTCCGGCAGGACGTAGATCAGACCGAGCTCACACACGGCGTCGGAGTCGTGTGTGTAATGCACGGCCTCGCAAAGACCTACGTACTGGCGCTCGCCGCTGGCCAAGGCAATACCGGTCAGCTGCGCACCACCACGATCCTTAAGCCGCGCACCCGCATCGATGATGCGTTGCAGATCCCACTCAATTGGCTCAAGCTGTAGCTCGCCCCGCGGGTAATCGCGTGAGGCTGCAGAGAGCAGCGCACCAAACGCGGCCGCGTCCCTGCTATCAGAACCAACGGGTGCTTCGAACCCGGCAAAGCCCGGCCCCTCTGCCACATTGATGGAAAACTCCGATGCTGCCAGATCCTTCAACGCCGCCAGCTTCTCCACCGCGTCTGCCTCGAACACCGCCTGGTCTTCCCGAAACGCCTGCACATAGCCAGCTTCGACGGCACCTGGGGGAATCCAGGCGCCTGGGCAATGGGTCACCCAGATTTGGCGGGTGGGGCGGTTGAGGGCGTGCGATAAGGCGTCGATAAGCATGAAAGCCCCATGCCACGGTGCGGCTGGTACCTCCTCGCCGGGAAGCGGGGCGATGGATGCGTCGAGGGTGACGTTGGCTTCGATCACCGTGACGTCCTCAAGCAGGGGCAAAGAGACAAATACCCAAGCCTCCACATCGAACAGGTCATCGCTGGTGAGCAGCGGGAAGCCAAGTGGGCCCACTGGGCGCAGTGCCTCGCGCGAAGTCAACGCGAAGAGCAGCGCCCTGGACTCGGCGGAGGCCTCCATACGCTTCGCAATGTGCGCCGGCGTTACCCCAGAGGTGGCCAGGCCGGTGATGTCCTGGATCGCCAGCGTTGCGGAAAAGGCGTAAGCCCCGACAACGGCCTCATCAAACTCGCCGCCCTGCCGGGGCACATACTGCAGAGCCTGCACTAGCGGTCGTTCGCTGCCTTCGCAGCTACGTCTGCAAACTCCTGCCACTGCTTCGCCTGCTCACGCAGCTCAGCAGCCTTCTTCGCGTCACCCTTCGCCTCAGCTGCTTCGGCCTGCTTGACCAAGTCATCAGCCTTGACCTGGAACTGGTTGACCTTCTCCTGGGCAGCCGGGTCGCTGCGGCGCCAGCGGGAATCCTCAGCGTCAGCCACGCGCTTTTCCACACGCGCAATCTTGTCTTCGTACTCACGGACCTTGCCGCGCGGCACGAAGCCGATCTCTTCCCACTTATCCTGCAGCTCACGCAGCTTTGCCTTTGCCGCGCCGAGGCCCTTTGCCGGGTCAATCAGCGCGTCATACTCAGCGAGCAGCGCATCCTTGGCTTGGGCGTTGGCCTCAAACTCCTTGTCGCGCTCAGCGTTGACCGCGTTGCGGGCATCAAAGAAGTGATCCTGCGCGCTGCGGAAACGCTCCCACAGCTTGTCATCCACATCGCGCGGGGCACGGCCTGCGGCCTTCCATTCCTTCATCAGGTCGCGGAACGCGCGCGCGGTTTCGTTCCAATCGGTGGATTCCTTCAGTGCTTCGGCGCGCTCCACCAGCTCTTCCTTCGCCTTCTTTGCAGCCGCACGGCCACGGTCCAGCTCAGCGAAGTGGCTGCCGCGGCGGCGGTTGAAGCCGTCGCGGGCACGCGAGTAGCGCTTCCACAATGCGTCATCCGTCTTGCGGTCAATGCCGCGGATGGTGCGCCACTCTTCCAAAATGTCGCGGATGCGATCGCCCGCGGCCTTCCAGTCGGTGGAGTTTTCCGCCAGGTCCTCAGCCTCAGCGGCAAGTGCTTCCTTGCGAGAGATTGCCTCTGCACGGCGTGCAGCTTTGGCTTCCTTGGCCTTCTCGCCAGCCTCAGCGGTGTTGGCAATGACGGTATCCAGGCGCGCCTCAAGCGCATCAAAATCACCGATTGCCGCAGCCGTAGCCAGCGATTCCTTCAGGTCTTGGGCGTTTTTGGCGATCTGGTTGGCGTCCTCCGGGTGGGCAACCAGGCGGGTTTCCAGAACCTCTGCCTCAGTCACAATGTCCGCGAAGCGCTGCACGTAGTGCGCCAACCCCTCTTCAGGGGTACCTGCCTGCCAAGAACCGATCTCGCGCTCTTGGCCGCCGCGGGTGACAAAGACGGTGCCGTTTTCATCCACGCGCCCAAACTTTGCTGCTTCCTCGGTATTTATCTGCGGCGAAGCCGGCGCAACTGGTGCCTGTGGGCGTGGTCCCGGCCCTGGTTTGGGCGTGCGGCCAGGCATTGCTGCCGGTGAGGGACGGTTGTTGCCGGTAGGGGAGGGTGTGGTTGGGGTGGTCACGGCGGATCCTTTCTCCAGTGCCGCGCGACGCGGCTGCCATAAGGTCGTTCCCTGAACTTTACCGCGCCTGGCGGCTGGCTAGGGTGGTTTGTGTGCCTACCTTATTCATTGTTCCGGGCTCGCCGGCGTTGGTGCAGGAGCTTTCGCTTATCGACGCCGCGTCGCACCACCTCACCCGCACCATCCGCGACACTGTGCTAGATGCTGTGCCAGATGGTGTGCCGGTAGACATTGTCTGCCCGTTAGATGAGGGCTCTTACACCGCGCACACAGGCAGTCTGCGTGCGTGGGGAGCGCCACAGGTGCAGGTGGGCGGCGGTAACCACTTGGGTGAGCTCGTGGTGCGTTACGTGTTGGGGGACCGTGACTACCGGCCCGCGCGTGAGAAGATCGGTCAGCTCGACCCAGAGGCGCTGACCGTTGTGGTGGTGGATGGCCCGGCGGGTGTAACCCCGCGAGCGCCCCTGGCGCTTGTGCCCGGCGCGGGTGAGACGCACGAAGGATTGCAAGCGTTTATCGCAGGTAACGCGCCGCTGCCGCCGCTTGAAGGCGGGGTGTTACAGCCTGAGCTGTGGCACGAGCTCGCTGCACTTTCGCCGGTTAAGCAGACGTTGTTGGCTGCGGATGATTCGCTTGGCGTTGGCCGCTATGTGGGGGTGTGGACGTGGTAGAGACTGTGACTCCGATTGCTGTGGTTGGCCCGACTGCCTCGGGTAAGTCGGCGCTTGGCATTGCGCTGGCACACAAGCTTGGCGGTGAGGTGGTCAATGTTGATTCGATGCAGCTGTATCGCGGCATGGATATTGGCACGGCGAAGTTGCCGGTAGATGAGCGTGAGGGCATCCCGCATCATCTGTTGGATATTTGGGACGTTTCCCGTGTGGCGTCGGTTGCCGAGTACCAGTCCCAGGCCGTGGCCACGGTTGAGGACATCATGGCGCGCGGGCGCGTACCAATTTTGGTTGGTGGCTCGATGCTTTATGTCCAGTCGCTGATTGATAACTGGTCGTTCCCGCCCACTGACCCCGCGGTGCGTGCGCGCTATGAGGAGCGCCTGGCAGCAATCGGAGTAGATGCCCTGCACGCGGAGCTTGCCCAGGTGGATCCCGCCGCCGCGCGCATTATTGAGGACAAAGACCCGCGCCGCACCGTCCGCGCACTTGAGGTAATTGAGCTGACTGGCAAACCTTTCCAGGCATCCCAGCCGCCGAAGGACGCACCACCGCGCTGGGGGACCCGCATCCTTGGGCTTCGCACCACACCTGAGTGGCTCAACCCGCGCATTGAACTGCGTACCCAGCAGATGTTTGACGCAGGCTTTGTTGATGAGGTCCGTACCCTTGCCACCCAAGGACTGGTCCGGGAATCCACCGCAGGACGCGCGATCGGGTATGCACAGGTGCTGCAGTATCTCGATGGGGAGCTTTTGCTTGCCGACGCCATTACGCAAACCATCACCGGCACCCGCCGGTACGTGCGACGCCAACGGTCGTGGTTCAACCGGGATCCGCGGATTATGTGGCTGGATGCCGCATCCCCGTCACTGGTTGCGGATGCGTTGGCGGCGCTAGACTCGCATGCGTGAAATTCATTAAAGCCCACGCAACTGAGAATGACTTTGTGGTGATTGTTGACGTTGACGGTCAGCTGGACATCACCCCCGAGCAGGTCGCGTTTTTGTGCAACCGGCGCGTCGGCATTGGCGGCGATGGCCTGCTGCGCGTGGTGCGCAATGAGGGGCGTTGGTTTATGGATTACCGCAACGCCGACGGATCTATTGCGGAGATGTGCGGCAACGGCATCCGTGCATTCGCCCACGTCCTCGTATCGGAGGGGCTAGAGGATTCCTCCGAGTTCGAGGTGGACACCCGCGCCGGCGTGAAAACCATCAAAGTGCTATCCGTCGATGCTGAGCATGCTGTGGTGGCTGTCGGCATGGGGGAGGTCGAAGTTACCGGTGTGTCTACGGCTCGCATGGGGTCCTTCGAGTTCGCCGGTATCGGCGTGGATGTGGGCAATCCGCACCTGGCCTGTGTGATCCCAGGTTTGAGTGCCGATGAGCTGGATGCGCTCGACTTTGTGCAGCCGGAGTTTGATCCCGAGTTCTTCCCCGAAGGTGTCAACGTTGAGGTGCTCACCGAGCTTGCCGATGGCGCCGTACACATGCGCGTGTGGGAGCGCGGCGTAGGGGAGACCCGATCCTGCGGCACCGGCACGGTTGCAGCAGCACAGGCTGCGCTTGCAGACGCTGGCATTGAAAACGGCAGCGTCACCGTCAACGTGCCCGGTGGCGCAATTGAGGTGGAGTTGGAGAACGACGTTGCCACCATGACGGGCCCGTCCACGATCGTCGCCCGCGGCGAGCTGGTTGCCGATATGTAGTCTTTTGCTGAGAAAAGCGGCATTCGCAGTGCAACCCTGATTGGGTGTGCTTAAGATATTCCTGTCATTATTTGCGTCCAGCTTTTAGACAGGAGACTCCCATGCAACGCAAAGTGATCGCTACTGCCGTGGCCCTCGGCCTTTCGGCACCGCTCATCGCCCCCCCTTGCCAATGCTGCTGAAGTAGGCCCGAAGCAGCAGCAGGACACCGACTCATACTGTAAACTCACCCTGACGGACGCGGAGTACAAGGCATATGTAGATTCCCTTGGTTACGTGTCAGCTGAAGAGATCACTGAGGCCTATTTTGGGCTGTTTGAGGATGTGTACCCAGGCTTGAAGGAACTGCGCCTGGAGTTTGTTGCAGACGTGGCGGCTCTGCCGAAGACGGAGTCAGGCTCCCCCGACGAGGTCTCGGATTGGCTGGGCCAAGTTCAAGAGCTTGGCGAAAAGTTGGTCGAGAAAGCCGCGAAGTTCATGCCACGCGACATTGCAGAAAACCTTCCGGAGGCAATTCTCTTTTTTGGAAACCTCAAAGATGGGGAGAATTACGCAAAGCTTATGTCCGAGATTCAGAAGAGCGATCTTTTTGTCGAGTCCGAACCGATCGAACTCGGAAACTCTTTCACGGTACAAGACCTAGTCAAAGTGGGGGTATCGCAAAAGGACGCACAGGCGATGGTTGCCGGATTTAAGAAAGCCCCTCTCATCAAGAAGGTCGACGCGAGGACGAAGCACTACGCTCCGTACTACGCCAAGGCGCGCGAAGCTTGCGCCGCGGGTGGTGAGCGTACGGTTGCTTTCCCCACCAAGGCCACTAATCCCGCCCCTGGCACTCCGGGCAATGGCAATCAGGGTAGCGCCGCTGATTCCGATGCAGGCAAGACCGCAGGCATTGTTGTCGGCGTGATTGCCGTACTTGCGGCTGTTGTTGGTGCGATTGCGTTCTTGGCGCCGCAGCTGGGAATTATGCTGCCGCAGCTGCCGTTCTAGTTGGTTAAGCCGCGCATTAACGTCAGCGCGGCAACCTCTTCGCCGCGCTAGCTCGGGCCGATTTCCCGGGCGGCGCGGCGTGCGTCGTCCCAGGCGATTTCAAGTTCGGCGGCGCGCTGATCCGCGATAGTTAGAAGACGTTCGAGCTGTGCGCGGTCGACGGTGGGGTCTTCCAGGTAGGCGTCGATACGCGAGAGGAACCGGCGGGCAGACGACGCCCGGAGGAGGAATTCGTTGATCTCGGATACGGAGTTATCCGGATTCGCCAGGGCGGGGAAGTGGAGTGTGCGATCTGCAACATCGGCGGCGGAAGCGCCGTTGAGTAACTGGTCGTAGGCATCCAGAATCTCGGAGATATCATCGCGCGCATACCCCAAGCTCGCGCGCATCGCCTCAACCTCCGGATGCGGCTGATACCTACGTCCGACCATAGCCACAACAGCTACAAGCAGGGCGGACAGGATCAGCCCGGGTACCCGCAAAAGCACCACAAGCATCACCACAGCCGCCAGCACCAGCGCGCCGACGATTGCGATGGAGAAATCCCTGTCCGGCTTACTCATTTACCGCGCCTTCCGCTAATGGCCCCCGCAGCCGCAGGAACCACCACACCCACCGCAGCCGCCGCCCTGCGGAGTCGGGATAGAGCCAACCATCACCGCAGTGCCGGCAATCACGCTGTTGCGCTCCGGAAGCTCGCCGTCAGGCAGGCACACATCAAACGGGAACGCGGCGTCCACAGACACGTGGATGAAACGCTGACCGGTCAGCTGGGAGGTGCGGTACTCCGCGCTCAACACGCGCGCGGTGAACTCCGCCCGAGCATCCGGCGATTTCGGCGCGCCGCTGGCCACAGCCTCAGCGCCGGGGGAGACAACCTCGCCCACAACCTTGCCCGGGTTCGCCTCAAGGTACGCATCCACAGACTCGTGGCGGGTGTGCTCAAGAGTCAGCGCGGTCAGGGAGGTTTCCTGCCAGGAAAGCGGCGCCTCGTCCACAAGCAAAGGCTCCTGAGCCAAGTTAATAGTCACCTGGGCCATGGAATTGCCGTGGGGGTCGACGATGTCGGCCAACGCCACAACATCATCAAGCGGCGTGATGTGCGCATACGTGCGGGTCACACCATCAAAACCAGCGAAGGTGGCAAAAGGCTCAACCGCCAAGATGTTCAGCTGCGCGCCGGAAGCATCCGAGTACTGGATGAGCTGGCCACCGCGGACCTCACCTGTCACCGCCAAGGCCCCAGAAGCAATAGCTGCCTCAACTGCATCCTGCCAGCGGGGGAAACTCAAGCCGATCGCGGCCAGATCCGTCGTTGTGTTCATGGGCACACAGCCTACTCGCCGCAGCCAGTGGGAAGAAAGGCGGAGGCGCGCGTGTTGGTTAGGATGTATGACAATGACTGAGTTTGACAATGAGCACGATGAGCTTCACGATGAGCTTTTGGCCCGTGCATTTCGCCACAACTCCCCGCAGCCTGGTGTGGGCGCGGATGACCCCACTGTTGGTTCGCTGGATCTAGAGGATCGCAATGCTTTGCGGCGCCTCACGCGCGAGACCAGCATCCGTTCCGAAGACCATGAAGACATCTATGAGGTTGAGTACCGCAAACTCCGCCTGGAGCAGGTGATCCTGGTCGGCGCGTGGACTGAAGGTACTACCGCCGAGATGGAAGCCAGCATGATGGAGCTTGCGGCGCTGACTGATACCGCAGGCGCCGAGGTGCTTGACATCCTCTACCAGAAGCGCGACAAGCCTGATCCGGGCACTTACATCGGCTCCGGCAAGGTCAAGGAGCTGGCGCAGATCGTCCAGTCGACTGGTGCGGATACCGTCATCTTTGACGGTGAGCTCTCCCCAGGCCAGATGGTGGCACTGGAGGAAGCGCTGAAGGTCAAGGTGATTGACCGCACCATGCTGATCCTGGACATCTTCGCCCAGCACGCGAAGAGCAAGGAAGGTAAAGCCCAGGTCAGCCTGGCCCAGATGGAATACCTCTACACCCGTACCCGTGGTTGGGGCGGCAACCTTTCGCGCCAGGCGGGTGGTCGCGCTGGTTCCAACGGTGGTGTGGGCCTGCGTGGTCCTGGTGAGACGCGTATTGAGGCAGATCGCCGGCGTCTGCGCACCGAGATGGCGAAGCTGCGCCACCAGCTGCGTGACATGGCCACGGCACGTGAGATCAAGCGCGCGCAGCGCGCGCGCTCAACCACGCCAAAGATTGCGATTGCGGGCTACACCAACGCCGGCAAGTCCTCCCTGATCAACGCGATGACTAATGCGGGTGTGCTGGTAGAGGACGCGCTGTTTGCCACCCTCGACCCGTCCACACGCAAAGCCCAGTTGGCAGACGGCCGCTCGGTGGTGCTTACCGATACCGTCGGGTTTGTCCGCCACCTGCCAACGCAGCTGGTGGAGGCGTTCAAATCAACGCTTGAAGAGGTCTCCGGGGCGGATTTGGTGCTGCACGTGGTGGACGGCTCTGACCCGTTCCCGCTCAAACAGATCGAGGCGGTTAATGAGGTGCTTTCGGAGATCACCCGCGAAAGCGGTGAGACCCTGCCGCCTGAGCTTGTTGTGGTGAACAAGATTGATGAGGCCGACCCCGTCGTGCTTGCAGAGCTGCGCCACGCCTTCGACCACGCGGGGCGTGACGTGGTGTTTGTCTCCGCGCTGACGGGCGAGGGGATCGCGGAGCTGGAATCCAAAATCGAGATGTTCCTCAACACTCTCGACGAGCATGTGACCATGCTGGTGCCGTTTACCCGCGGCGATGTCGTGTCGCTCTTGCATGAGCACGGCACGGTGCGTTCAGAGAAGTATCAGGAGCAAGGCACGCTTATCGACGTCCGACTGCCCCGCGTCCTCGTCGAACAACACCGCGAGTTTGTGGTTTAGTTCGTGATCTAGTTCTTTGCCAGCTTGCTGGCTGCTGCCTCATCCAGGATCACGGTGACATTCGGGTGGTTTTGGATGGCGCTTGCGGGGCTGTCGGTGTTGACTGGGCCTTCGATGAGCGCTTTGACGGCGTCAGCCTTGTTTTCGCCGGTGGCGATCAAGATGAGATTCTTGGCCTCCATGATGGTGCCGATGCCTTGAGTCAACGCCTGGCGGGGTACCTCGTCTTCGCTGTCGAAGAAGCGGGCGTTATCGGCGATGGTCTGCTCGTGCAGGTTGATCACGCGGGTGCGCGAGTCATGCGCACTGCCCGGCTCATTGAACGCAATGTGGCCGTTCGCGCCGATGCCCAAGATCTGGATGTCCACGCCGCCTGCGTCTTTGATGGCCTGCTCGTAGTCGCGTGCGGCCGCTGCCGGCTCAGCTGCGGTGCTGTCTAGGGAATGCACCTTCGCGTCTGGGATGTCCACATGGCCAGTCAGCTCGCGGCGGATGGTGGCGTAGTAGGACTCGTTGTGGCTTTTGGGCAGCCCCAAGTATTCGTCGAGAAGAAAAGCCTGGGAATGTGCGAAGCTCAAGCCCTCCTCGGTGTGGCGGCGGATCAGCTCCTGGTAGGTGGGGGTGGGGGTGGAGCCGGTGGCCAGGCCGAGGACACCGCCGTTGCGGACAAACGGCTCGATGATGTCAGCGGCGGCGCGGCCGACCTCCTCCGGGGTGCTACGGATGATGATGTGCATGTCTTGAGAGTACAACCTGAGATTAGGTGATCCGGCTTCCGCCGCTGTAGACGGCAACGGGGCGGAAATCAGCGTCGAGGCCGACAAGGTCGGCTCGGGCGCCGGGTGCGATGTTACCAAGCGTCGTATCCCCCAATACCTCAGCGGCGGTAGTGGACGTGAAACGCACGGCCTGGGCAGCTTCGTGGCGGCTGATGAAGCGGGCGAACTGCTCCGCGATCGTGGAGGTGCCGCCCGCAATCGCGCCGTTGGCAATGCGCGCGACGCGGTCAGTGACCGTGACATCCAGCTGGCCGAGATGGTAGCAGCCGTCGCACATGCCGGCGGCCTCCATTGCGTCGCTGACAGCGAAAGCACCGGCGCCGTAGACGCTATCGACCACAGCGTCGTCTAAATGCACGCCGTCTGCGATCAGCTCCACGTAGGCATTCCCGTGTCGCGCGGCCGCCAGCAACGCACCGACTGGGCCGGGCTTACGGTGGTGCAGCGGCGGCATGGCGTTAAACAGGTGCGTCGCCGTCACCGTTACGCCGAGTGCGTTTGCCTTTGCAATCACGCCCGCCGTTGTAGCGAAGTCCGCGTCCGTGTGGCCCAGGCTAGCGATGATGTCGTGGCGCTTGCACAGCTCTAAAAGTCCATCGACGTTTTCCGTCTCGGGCGCGAAGGTAATGGCGCGGACCGTGCCGCCGGAAGCGTCAATGACCGCTTCAAACATGTCCGGGTCCCCTGAAACGATGCGCGAAGGGTCCTGCGCACCCGGCTTGGCGGGAGAGACGAACGGGCCTTCCAAGTGGATGCCCCGGATCACACCTTCCGCTACGAGGGTGGCCAGGCGCTCAACCTGCGTGCACAGCTCCTCACGGTTAGCGGAAACGGTGCTTGCTAGCAGTGTCGTGGTGCCCTGGCAGCGGTGGTACTGTGCGGCCTTGCGGCAATCCTCCACGCTACCGCTGGGAAACGCGCCGAGCGCACCGCCATGGTTGTGCAAATCAATGAAACCGGGCACCCATGTCAGGGTGTCATTTAAAGCGGTACCTGCTGGTGTATCACCTGCGCCGTCGGCTGCGACAGTCTCGATGCGCTCGCCGAAGGTGATCTCGCCGTAGCCGAGGTCTCCTCGCGGGGTCAGGATTCGGCCTTGGACGCGTTGTACGCCGCTTCCCGTACTGCCCGCAGTATCGGGCGCATTCTCGGTCACAGTGGTCCTCCGTTCGCTCAGGTTGTTCAAGGTCGCCCTGCAAGGGCTCTTGAGATAGCAAGGTACCGTACTTTTCACCCAAATTGGGCCGTTCGTATGATGTACGATCACCGGTATGAGCGCGGCGACTTTGGCACTAGACATCGGCGGCACCAAGATCGCATTCGGCCTGGTCGCCGACACGGCTTCGGATACAGGTCCGGGAACAGTCGTCGGCGAGGGCCGATTCCCAACGCTCGCGCACAGCGGCAAGATCTGCACACAGATCGCGCTCGCGGTTCAAGCTGCCCAAGAGGAAGCCGCCGCCGCGGGATTAGAGATCGTGCGGGTGGGCGCAGGCGCGCCGGGAACTGTGCGCCCGGATGACGGCGTGGTGGTGCGTGCAGGCCCGACGATCCCCGGCTGGACAGGCACGAACGTCACCGCCTTGATCAACGCTGTGCCTGGGTTGCAGCGCACCCCGGTCGCCGTACACAACGACGTGCGCGTGTGGGCCTGGGGTGAAGACCACTTCGGTGCGGGTAAAGATATCAACGGCCGGGTGCTCTATCTTTCCTTGGGCACAGGTTTGGGTGGTGCGGTGGTCGACTGCGGCGAACTGCTCGGAGGCCCCACCGGCTCGGCTGGCGAGTTCTCAGAATTTCTGGTGGAAGATTGCCGCGGCCTGGCAGATCGCGCCGAAAACGTCGTGTCTGGTCCTGCACTCGCCGCCTACTACCGGGCGTTGGCGGCGGGGGAGCACACAGAACGCATCGTGTGGGCTGCGGAATCCGACGGCCAGGTCACGCTCCGTGAAGTGATGGAGCGCTACCACGCAGGCGAGGCGTTGGCGCACAAAGTGATTGATGGCAACCTTGCCGGGTTCGGTCGTGCCGTCGGGGGCCTGGTTAGTGCCCTCGACCTTTCTGCCGTTGTGCTGGGTGGGGGAGTCTGCGGCATCGGAGAACCCATCATCGCGCCGTTTACCCGAGCGCTGCGTGACGCCGCACTTACGCCGAACCGGAGCATCCCGGTGCGCACCAGCACGCTCGGCGGCAACGCCCCATTAGTTGCTGCGGCAGCCTACGCTCGTGCTCAGTTCCCCGCCACTTAGCTGCAAACGCAAAGGAGCAAGCCATGCCATACACCTTCACCGCAACAACCGTCGAGGGGCGCGCCCGCGAGATCCACGACGCGATCCGCGGCAAGCTCATCGTTTCCGTGCAGGCGCCCGAGGGGCACGCGATGCGCGACACGCACACGCTCACCCACGTGGCCCGCGCGTGCGTAGATGGCGGTAGCCCGGCGATTCGCTGTGGCGGCTACGGCGGGTTGGAGGACATTGGCTCCATCTCGAACGCCGTTGACGTGCCAGTGTTCGGCTTGACCAAGGAGGGTGCCACCGGCGTCTACATCACCCCCACGAAGGCGTCGGTGGCGGCGGTGGCGCAGGCAGGCGCGGCTGTTGTGTGCGCGGATGCCACCCTGCGCCCACGTCCGGACGGCTCCGCGTTCGCCGATTTGGTGCAGGTCGCGCATGACGCAGGCGTGGTCATCATGGCGGATTGCGCCACGCCGGAGGAAATGGAGGCCGCTTACGAGGCTGGCGCGGACATCATTTCCACCACGCTCGCCGGGTATACGGAGCACCGCGAGAAGACCGCAGGCCCGGATTTCGACTGCCTGCGCGAGGGCCGTGAACGCTGCGGCGATGCGGCCTTCATTATCAGCGAGGGGCGCTTCTACACGCCTGCTGACGTGGCCCACGGCATGCTTGCCGGGGCCAATGCCGTCATCGCGGGCACCGCAATCACGGACCCCGGTTTCATTACGGCGCAGTTTGGTGCGCTGTTGCGTTAGCGGATCAGGCTTCGATGGTGCGCCGCAGCGGAGCATAATGCTTGTCGACGCTTGCGTGGTAGCCCTCCACGTCACCGTCGAGAAGCATCTGCGCAATCTCCCTGTGCACCTGCACCGTGAGGTCAATATCCTCCGACACCGGCACCTTCAGCTGCGGCAATGTGGCCATGTGGATTTCCCACAGCGCATCAGAAAGCTCTACAAGCAGTGGGTTTGAAATTTCGGCGAGTAGCGTTTGGTGAAACTTCCGGTCGAATGCGGTAAATGAGCGGCCCGCGGCGTGCTCTGCCTCAATCTGCTCCACGATGGACATCAGGGGCTGCGGGTCGGTGCCCGACCAAATCCGCACCAGCTCATCGCCAAGCGAGTGGTCGATCGCGCTGCGTAAATCGACCACGTTGCCCAGGGTGGTGAGGGAGCGATCTGCATCAAGAAGAATGCGAAGTGTCATGCCCTGAATTAGTGGCGCCATGCTCATTTTGGACACATATGTGCCGTGCCCGTGGCGCACCTCGACGATGTCTAGTGAGCTGAGCGTCTGCATTGCCTCGCGTACTGACGTGCGTGAGAGGCCAAGCTCGGTGCACAGTGCAGCCTCACTGGGAAGAGAGTCGCCTGGCGCTAGCCGGTGTTGCCGGATGTAATCCAAGACTCCTTGCTGAGCCAACTTGGCTGCGGTGCCGCGCTTTGCCACGGTCGCTCCTTTTTTGCCGAGATGTTTCCATGAGAATGTTGGCAATCTTACGGGGTGCGGAAAAAACTACTTGAAAAACACTGTCAGTGTATGACATCATACCTCTAAACTTAAGGGTGATCACACACCCACAGAAATGTGACGTGTGACAACCCCTCAGTTCACCAACTACAAAAGAGAGGTTCCGCATGACTTCCAAAAAGCGCGGCATCGTCGCAGGTATCGCGGCGCTTTCCCTCGTGCTCACGGCATGCTCCGGCTCCGACACTGCCGGTAACCAAGGCTCCAGCGAGGGCGCAGAAGCTGCCCCGGCCGGCAACGGCGAAATCCACCTTGGTGTGGCCTACGAAACCACGAACTATCACCCCTCCCAGACCTCCTCGGCACTCGCCCTAGGGACGAACTGGCACGTGGTTGAAGGTCTCTACGAGTTCAATATGGACGACTACACCGTCTACCCGGCGCTCGCCGCCGGCGAGCCGAACTGGTCCTCCGACACCGAATTCGAGGTCGACCTGCGTGAAGGTGCGAAGTTTTCCGACGGCACCCCCGTCACCTCCCAGGATGTGATCTCCTCCTTCGATCGCTCGATGGCGGAAGGTAACCTGTACACCTCCATGCTCAGCTTCATCGACTCCGTGGACGCGGTGGATGAGGACACCGTCAAGTTCACCCTGAACCAGCCCTTTTCCATTGCCACTAACCGCCTTGCAGTGGCCAAGATTGTTCCGGAGTCCGCTACGGACGACGAGCTGACCGCCATGCCGATTGGCTCCGGCCCGTACAAGTACGTGTCCATCACCGACTCCAAGCTTGAGGCTGTGCCGAACGAACACTACACCGGCCCGAACCCGGCGGGTGCAGACAAGATCATCTGGGACGTGATCAAGGACGACACCGCCCGCACCACCGCTGCCACCTCCGGCACCATCGACGTGATGGAGGCTGTTCCAGCGGCGTCCGCACCGATGCTGGAAAGCGCCGGCATGACCGTGGCGGAGGTCAAGGGCTTCAACCTTCCGTTCATGCTGTTTAACACCACGAAGGAACCGTTTAATGACCCGCGGGTGCGCCAGGCGTTCCTTTACGCCGTGAACACCGACATGCTGATCCAGAACAACATGGACGGCAAGGCCACCCCGGCAACGTCCTTCCTGCCGGAATCCAACCCGGCGTACAACCAGGCGAAGAACGTCTTCACCTACGACCCGGAGAAAGCTAAGGCGCTGCTTGAAGAAGCCGGCGTAACCGACCTGAACATCACGCTTCTGACCACAGACCACCCGTGGATCTCGGAGCTTGCGCCGCAGGTGCAAAACGATCTGCAGGCCGTTGGTATCAAGGTCTCCCTGCAGTCCGAGGCTTCCGCCTCCCTGTACGCCAATAACCTGGACGTGGACACCCCAACTTTCGACGTGGCACTGGCACCGGGCGACCCCTCCGTCTTTGGTAATGACCCGGCGTTGCTGATGAATTGGTGGTACGGCGATAACGTTTGGACCACGAAGCGCACCTTCTGGCAGCAGTCTGACCCGGCTACCTGGCAGGAGCTGCAGGACATTATCAATGAGGGTGCAGCAGCCGAGGGCGCGGCCCAGCAGGAGAAGTGGAACGAAGCGTTCGATCTCATCTCTGAGGAGGTTCCGCTCTACCCGCTGTTTCACCGCACGATGCTGACGGGCTACAACCCGAGCACCGTGGCCGACTTCAAGCCGATCGGCACCACCGGACTGTGGGCAGTCACCGCCCGCTCCAACCGCTAAGACGAGAGTTTTGCGGACATGTATTTAAAAGGGGTGCGGACCACCTGCCTACCGGGTAGGAGCCGCACCCCTTGCCCTTTTTATCTACAGCTTGCTTCAAACCACTGACCTGGAGCTTTCATGAACAACCTCCTACGACTGATAGGACGACGGCTTGTGGCTCTGCCGATCATGGTCATCGGCGTGACCTTCCTCGTCTTTGCCCTGATGAAACTTTCCCCGATCGACCCTGCGTATTCCGCGTTGGGCGACTCCGCCACACCTGCGCAGCTTGAAGCGTATCGCGCTTCCCACGGGCTGAATGATCCCTGGTACGTCCAGTTCGGCAACTACCTGGTGGGCATGGTCCAAGGAGACCTTGGCACTTATGGCCAGAACAACGCCTCCGTTTCGGAGAAGGTGTTCAGCGCACTGCCTGTCACCCTGCAGCTGACCTTCCTCGGCCTGATTATCGCCGTAGTTGTCGCCTTGCCCCTGGGGATCTTGGCCGCACTCTACCGCGCTACCTGGGTAGACCAAGTCATCCGCGTGTTCTCCGTGATCTGCATCGCGATGCCGTCGTTTTGGCTGGCGATTTTGCTGGTGCTTGCCTTCATTGGCAAGCTGCCCGTGGCGGGGCCACTACCATCGATCACCGCTGATTTCAGCGGGTGGCTTCAGCGCATGTTCTTGCCCGCGGTGGCGCTGGCCACGCCTGTGGTGGGCCAGCTCACCCGCGTCATCCGCACCTCCATGGTGGAGGAGCTCGACCGCGATTACGTGCGCACCGCGCTCGGCGCCGGCATTCCCAAATCCGTCGTGGTGTCCCGCAATGTGCTGCGCAACGCGCTGATCACCCCGGTCACGGTCCTGGGGTTACGTGTGGGTTACTTAATGGGTGGTGCGGTGGTCATCGAGATCATCTTCTCCCTACCGGGCATGGGGCGCGTGCTTATCGACGGCATCTCTATGAACTGGGTCCAGGTAGTTCAGGGCGCAACCCTGACCGTGGCTGTGGCCTTCATCATCATCAACATCATCGTTGATCTGCTCTACATTGCGATCAACCCGAGAATCAGGGCGGTGTAATCGAAGATGCGCAACGAACTAAGCACCAAACTCTCCCAGCCCGGGCAAAAGCGCCTCGGCGGCTGGTCGCGTATGCGCACCGGCTCCAAGATTTCGCTTGTCGTGCTCGCGCTTATCGCGCTGGCCGCGATCTTCGCGCCGCTTCTGGCTCCGCACGACCCGACTGCGATTGACCTGAAGGGCCAAGCTCCGAATGGCACCTACTGGTTCGGCACCGACAACCTCGGCCGCGACGTGTTTTCCCGCGTGCTTTACGGCGGGCGCTACTCGCTGACCGTTGGTCTTTTGGCCACCTTTGCGGCGTTACTAATCGGCTCCATCTTCGGCTCCATCGCCGCAGTGTCGAACCGTTGGGTCTCCGAGATCATCATGCGCATCATGGACATCATCATGTCCGTGCCGGGCATCGCGCTTGTTGCCGTCACGGTCGTGGTATTCCGCGACCCGCAGCGGCCGCTGTACATGCTCGGCGTGATCATTATGTCCATCGCCTTCGTGTACATCCCGCAGATCACCCGTATCGTGCGAGCAAACGTTTTGTCGGAGTACGGCGAGGACTACGTCAACGCCGTCGTGGTCTCCGGCGCCCGCTCCCCGTGGATACTGATCCGCCACGTCGCCCGCAACTGCGCCGCGCCCGTGCTGGTATTCGCGACCGTGCTGGTGGCGGACGCAATTATCTTGGAAGCGTCGCTGACCTTCATCGGCGCCGGACTGCAGGAGCCGATTCCGACGTGGGGCAACATTTTGTCATCTGCGCAGCAGGGCGTGCTGCGCGGTCAGTGGTGGCAGGCTCTCTTCCCGGGCCTAATGATCATGATCACGGTGCTGTGTTTGAACATCTTGTCGGAGGGCATCACCGACGCCATGGTTGCCGCCCCGCGCGGCCCCCAAGTCAACGATGATGATGTGGCCGCCAACCGGGAAGCGGATCGCCTGCTCACCGACCCGGTGCGCGCGTACGAAGCGCAGCATGAATCATTACGGGCTCGTCTTGACGCGTTGGAGAACGTGGAAAACCAGCGAACCGATCGCTACCACCCGGCACCTGGCACCACACCGCTTTTGGAGGTGCGCGACCTGTGCATTTCCTTCCCTCGTCACGGTGATGTCAACGTGGTCGACCACGTCACCTACGGTGTGTCCGCAGGCGAGACTATGGGCTTGGTCGGCGAGTCCGGCTGCGGCAAGTCAATCTCCTCGCTGGCCATCATGGGGTTGTTGGATCCGGCCGCGAAGATCAGCGGTGAGATCTTCTACCAGGGCGAAGACCTGCTGAAGAAATCACCGGAGGAGCGCCGTGCACTGCTGGGCAATGAAATCGCCATGGTGTACCAGGATGCGCTGTCGGCGCTGAACCCGTCGATGTTGATCCGTTCCCAGCTCAAGCAATTGACCAAGCGCGGCGGCACTCGCTCTGCCGAAGAGCTGCTTGAGCTGGTGGGCCTGGACCCGAAGCGCACGCTGGAGTCCTACCCGCACGAGCTTTCCGGCGGCCAGCGCCAGCGTGTGCTGATCGCCATGGCGCTGACCCGGGACCCGAAGCTGATCATTGCAGACGAACCGACAACCGCCCTCGATGTGACCGTTCAGAAGCAGGTCATCGAACTGATCAACAGTTTGCAGGAGAAGCTGGGCTTCGCCATGGTTTTCGTTTCCCACGACCTTGCCCTTGTCGCGGAGGTCGCGCATTCAATCACCGTGATGTACGCGGGCCAGGTGGTGGAGCAGGGCAGCACCACCGAGATCCTCACCGATCCCCGCCACGAATACACCCGCGGACTGCTGGGCGCGGTGCTGTCCATCGAGGCGGGCGAAGGCCGACTACACCAGGTGCCGGGGTCCGTGCCCTCGCCGGCGGAGTTTCCCGCGGGAGACCGTTTCGCCCCGCGTTCCTCCCACCCGTCGGTGGGCTTGGACACCCCGACCGTTATGCGCAACGTGGAAGGCACCTTCCACCTCTACGCCGACCTGCCGGACGAACTCAAGCACGCTGCTGAGCTGGAAAAACACGGCCAGCTGCCGGAAGGCCTGCGCACCGACGCCGAGTTCGCCGCACTGAATAAGCCCGGCGCCGACGGCTCCCAAAACGTCACCACCAACCCCGAAGGAGGCGAGTTGTGACTGAGGCAGTAACAACCACAACAACCCCGACCCCGATCATTGAACTTGATGACATCCACGTGCGGTTCAAATCCCGCACCGGACCCATTTTGAAACCAAACTGGGTCCACGCTGTCAATGGCGTCTCCCTGAAACTCATGCCGGGCGAAACCATCGGCATCGTGGGCGAGTCTGGCTGCGGAAAGTCCACCACCGCAAACGTCATGTGTGGTCTGCAGCGTCCGACGGCCGGCCGGGTGCTGTTCAAGGGCGAGGACTTTACCAAGCGCACTGCCGCCGACCGTCGGAAGATGGGCCGCGTGGTGTCTGTGGTGTTCCAGGACCCGGCAACGGCACTCAACGCGCGAATGACGGTGAAGGATCAGCTGCTGGACCCGCTGAAGGTACACAACGTGGGCAGTGCGGCGGACCGCGATTCCAGAGTGCGCGAGCTCATAGGTCTTGTGGGGTTGCCGTCGTCGGCACTCGATGCGCTTCCTGGCCAGCTTTCCGGCGGTCAGCGCCAACGCGTGGCTATCGCCCGCGCGCTGGCATTGGAACCGGACGCGATCATTGCAGATGAGCCGACGTCAGCGCTTGACGTGTCGGTGCGCGCCCAGATTCTCAACCTGCTCACGGACCTGAAAGCGTCGCTCGGACTGTCCATGGTGTTCATCAGCCACGACATCCAGACTGTGCGCTACATCTCTGACCGGATCTGCGTCATGCTTAAAGGTCAGATCGTTGAAGAGGGCACTGTGGAGCAGGTTTTCCATAACCCTGCGAACGACTACACCAAATCCCTCCTCGGGGCTGCGCCTTCGCTGCTCCATCCCTCGCTCTAAATAGAAAGAAGCATCATGGCAATCAATTTTGAAGGCGTCATCCCCCCGGTCGTGCTCGCACGCCACGACGACGGCAGCCTCGACCTCACCTCCTACTCCCGCAACCTGGAACGTTTGATCGCCGCGGGTGTGCATGGCTTGTTCGTGCTCGGCTCCTCTGGCGAAGGCGCATTTTGTACCTTCGAGGAGCGTGAGGACATCCTTGCCGCAACGGTTGAAACCGTCGCAGGCCGGACGCCGGTGATGGTGGGCTGCATCGACATGCAGACCACTCGCGTGATCGAGATGGTGCAGCAGGCGCAGCGTTGCGGCGCCGACGCGGTCGTTGCCACTGCGCCCTTCTATGCGCTTGGCGGCGCCGCGCAGGTAGAGAACCACTTCCGTCTCATCCACCGCGCCACCGAGCTGCCTGTGTTCGCCTACGACATCCCGGTGTGCGTCCACTCCAAACTGTCCAACGAGATGCTGATCAAGCTGGGGAAGGAAGGTGTGCTTGCGGGAGTGAAGGACTCCTCAGGTGACGACGTCGCCTTCCGTCTCCTAGCCATCCAGAACCGAGAAGAGGGCAGTCCGCTGAAGCTTTTCACCGGCCACGAGGTCGTGGTCGATGGTGCGTACCTTTCGGGTGCGCACGGTAGCGTGCCTGGCCTGGCAAACGTGGACCCTGCAGGCTACATGCGCCAGTGGGAGGCCTACCAGAAGGGGGACTGGGACGCAGTAGCGGAGGAACAAGACCGCCTTGCCAAGCTCATGCTGATTGCCCACCAGGCGAAGTCTGTTTCTGGCTTCGGTGCGGGCGTGGGCAGTTTCAAGGTCGCGCTGAAGCTCCTGGGCGTATTTGAGTCAGACAGGATGCCTGCTCCGGTGCCGCAGATGACTACGCAGGAGGTCGAGCTGATCCGGGGTGTTCTGGCAGATGCTGGTTTGCTCTAAGGCATAATGCTCTGCGTGGATAACGCGAGTGCAAAGACTACGGATAGTGGCTTCGGCTGGAAACTTCACGGCGATGGCAAACGGGTGCTCCCCGGTGCCGTCGTCGCTCCCGATGAGCGGCTGAGCTGGCTGCGCACCATCGGCATCGGCATGCAGCACGTGGTGGCCATGTTCGGCGCCACGCTGCTTGTGCCCACCCTCACGGGCTTCCCGGTAAACACCACACTGCTGTTCTCGGGTCTGGGCACGCTCATCTTCCTCACGTTGACAAAGAACAAGCTGCCAAGCTACCTCGGTTCCTCCTTCGCGTTCATTGCGCCGCTAACGGCGTCCCAGCAATACGGTATGGCCGCACAGCTCGGTGGCGTGCTGGTCACAGGTCTCGCGCTGATAATTGTTGGCTTTATCGTCCAAGCGGCGGGCAAGCGCGTTATTGACGCGGTCATGCCTCCCGTTGTCACCGGCGCGATTGTGGCGCTCATCGGGCTGAATCTGGCTCCCACGGCCGTTGCCAATGTGGAAGCACAACCTGGTGTCGCCGGGGTCACCTTGCTCACCATTGTGCTTGTCACCGTGGCTACTCGCGGTATGACGGCGCGTCTGTCCATCCTCATCGGCGTGGTTGTGGGGTGGGTCTTTGCCGCGCTTACCGGGGGTTTGGCGGATGATGCGCTGGATACGATCTCTGCGGCGCCGTGGGTTGGTCTGCCGCAGTTCCATACGCCAGAGTTCCACCTCTCGGCCATCCTGGTCACGCTGCCGGTGTTGGTTGTGCTGATTGCGGAAAACGTTGGCCACGTCAAGGCCGTTTCCGAAATGACGGGCAGGGATCTCGATCCGATGCAAGGCAGGGCGCTGATTGGCGACGGTATTGCCACCACCCTCGCCGGCGGCTTCGGCGGCTCCGGTACCACGACTTACGCGGAAAACATTGGCGTGATGGCGGCGACGAAGGTGTACTCCACAGCCGCCTACTGGGTGGCGGCCTGCTTCGCCATTGTGCTTGCGTTCATTCCGAAGTTCGGCGCCATCATCTTCACCATCCCGGTCGGCGTGCTCGGTGGTGCGTGCCTGGTGCTCTACGGACTGATTGGCATGCTGGGCATCCGCATCTGGCAGGACAACCGGGTGGACTTCACTGACCCCGTAAACCTCACGGCCGCCGCCGTTGCGTTGATTGTGGGCATTGGCAACCTCACGCTGCAGGCAGGGCCAGTGGCGCTGGAGGGTATCGCGCTTGGCTCCGTGGGCGTCATCATCGTGTACCCGCTCATGCGCTGGTGCTACAACACGGTGGGCGAGGGGCGCTACCGTTTGGGCTTCCCAACGAAAAAGCGGGAGCCGGCCAACGTGGCCGACCCCCACACATTCGGGTAGGAGCGAAAATTCAGCGAAAGATCTAGGCTTCGTCCAAGTTCTGGGCAATAAGGGCGGCAATTGCGTCAACTGCCGCGGCATTGTTTGACGTAACCGTGACTTCATCACCAAATTCCGCGCCCATAGCCATGATCATCAGCGAGGACGCGGCGTCAGTCACGTCCTCATCATCGCCCCCGATCAGGGTGAGAATAATATCGTCATCGTATTCGCTGGCAGCATCAGCGATGACAGTGGCGGGGCGGGCGTGAAGGCCCACTGTGGAGCCCACCTTCACGGTCTTTGAAGCCATGGGGTCAAGTCCTTTCGTTGTCTCTAGCTACTCAATACTAGAGTCAACCGGCAACCTAGAGTGCACGGAACACGGAAACGACCAAGCCCATGATCTCCGCATCATCGCCCTTAATGGGGGAGAATGCGTCATTTCGCGGCAGAAGCCAAACACCCGAAGAATCCTTGTGGAACACCTTCGCGGTTGCCTCGCCGTCGATGAGTGCGGCAACGATCTGACCTTCTTCAGCTACCGGCTGGGAGCGAACCACAAGCCAGTCGCCGTCCAAGATCGCCGCATCCACCATGGAATCACCAACGACCTTGAGCATAAACAGCTCACCATCGCCCAGCAGCTCCTCCGGAAGCGGGTAGTAGGTCTCTACATTCTCTTCAGCCAGGATGGGAGCGCCTGCAGCGATCTGGCCGACAACCGGGATAAAGCGCGCGTTGGACGCGTCTTCAGGGGCATCCTGGGCAGCCGGGGCTGCGGCCTTCTTACGGGCAGTTGGAGCGCCCGGCAGGTGGCGCAAGTCCACCGCGCGAGGCTTGTTGGGATCGCGCCTCAAGAATCCCTTCTTCTCTAGCTCTTTGAGCTGGTACGCCACAGAAGAAGTGGACTGCAGGCCCGCTGCATCGCCGATCTCGCGGATGCTTGGCGGGTAACCGCGCAGTACAACCGCGTCCTGAATGACTTGGAGGATTCGGCGCTGGCGGTCGCTCAGCTTGCTCATATCCAGGCTGTTTGGATCTGTCTTCTTTCGTGCCACGTTTTGTGCTCCTTTAGTGCTTGTCTGTCCGTATAGCTCAGTTGTCAAGGTCCTAGCAAAGGTCCTAGCCAAGGTCCTAGTTGTGAAACTACCACGTTAGGCAAGTCTGTTCGATATTTTGCGAAAAATCTGGACACGCGTTCGAACACCTGCTATAAATCGAACATGTACTCGTTCGAACGTATGGGCGCAGCCAGCTAAGGCGTGTGTCTTGCGTTCCTACGATGAAGCCAAACATAATCACAAGGAGACAAAACTATGACCACGATCATCCGCAATACCTACCCACGTACCTCTGTAGCTTCCGAGGTCTGGGATCTTTCCCCTGTGGAAGGCCGCCGGGTTTCTACCAGCTCCATCCGCCAGCTGCGTGCAGAAGATGCTCCTGCACGGGTAACGCAAGATGCTGGTGTAGATGGATTCGAACCTGGGCACGAACGTAGAGAAAGCCTCTTTGTTGGGGTGGTGATGGCCGCGGCGCTACTGATTGGCTCACTGTTCGGTGGGGCGTTCGGTGGTGGTGAAGAACCGACTACCGCAGAGATCGCGCAGCTTTCACCTGTTGTGGCGCGTTAGCCTCAATCTGCCTTAGGGCTTTGTCAGGCAGGGCTAGACTTAGATCTTGTGTTTTGCCCTTTTTGCCACAACGCGCATTCTCGTGTCACCGACTCCCGCACGGTAGAGGCCGGTGCAGCCATTCGCAGGCGCCGTGAGTGCACAGAATGCGGGGGACGTTTCACCACCGTTGAAAAGGCCGTGCTGATGGTGGTCAAGCGAAACGGGGTGAGCGAGCCATTTGACCGCGACAAACTCATTGTCGGTGTGCGCCGCGCCTGCCAGGGCCGCGACGTGTCAGATGATGCGCTCAAGCGCCTCGCGCAGCAGGTGGAGGAGACCGTGCGCGCGCAAGGCAGCTCACAGGTGCCCGCCAACCAGATCGGCTTGGCAGTGCTTGAGCCCTTGCGCGCTTTAGACGAGGTGGCCTACCTCCGCTTCGCCTCGGTCTACAAGTCCTTCGAAAGCGCCGACGACTTTGAGTCAGAGATCCGTCTCATGCGCCGCAGAGACCGCGAAGACTTCTAGCACAGTACCTCTAGCGCCCTACCTCTAACGCAACGCGTCAGTCATCTTCTCAATTCGGCGCTGGCTCACCGGCTGCGGTGTGCCCAAACGCTGTGCGAAGATGCTGACTCGAAGCTCCTCAATCCGCCAGAGAATGTCCTTGTAGGCTTTCGACTTTTTCCGGTTCGCCGGAAGCGTTGCCATCTTCTGGGCAAGGTAACGCTTTGCGTCATCAATCACCATCTGGCGATCCGCGTCCCGGTCCGGATCCAAACTCATATCTTCAAGCCGAATCCACATCGCCTCGATGTATCGCGGCAAGTGCTGCAAGTGGCCAGCGCCATGCAGGGTAATCGCGTGCTTTGGCAGGTAGAAGTCCAGCTGACTGCGCATATCATTAATCGCCGGGCCCTCCCATTTGGCAAGCTCTGCGCGCATATTGGCAAAGTCCGCAAGACCCGGGGCAATACCGACAACAATGCGGCGAACCTCTCCGGCTACCTTCGGCTTAATCTCTGCAAGCAGCGCGTCAAACTCTTCAGGCGTGCGCACGGCACCACCGTGGGCAAGCAGAAGATCACGGATGACGGCCACACGCGCGTCTTCCACCAAACCTTCAGCACCACCATGGGGGTAGTGGTCCACGGCTACCTTGTGGCGAAGCGGTAGCCCCTTCGTCATCTGTTGTGGTGAAACCTGGATCTGGCGAAGCAGCAATGTCAGCGTTGCCGTGGTCATCGACGCATCCGCCGCTGCCTTCGTGGGGTGCACCGTCACCTTCACGCCATCCTTGGTGGCCTCAAGCGCCGGGTAGGCTTCCACCTCATTGCCGTCAATAACCGTAGTTACAGTTTCCGGCACGGCACCCAAGGTTTCCGCAGTCCAGGTCTTTACCGTTTCGGACTCGCTGCCACGTGCGCGTTTGGATACCGAGGAGCGAATGCCGCCCGCCTGCCTACGACGCAGCGCATCCAGATCCTTATCACTGTCAATGATGTCGCCACGGCGATCTACTGCCGCATACGTCATCCGCAAGTGTGCAGGCAGCGCGTCCGGCCGGAAGTCGGAGGCGTTAATTCCTGTGGCGCCGAGGGAGCGCAGGGCGTTCGTCAAAGCGTCGTCAAGCGGGATGCCCTCTTCAAGCAATGGCAGGGCACGAGCGGCGAAATCTGGGGCCGGCACCACCGTCCTGCGAAGCTGCTTCGGCAGGGTACGAATCAGCTCCGTAAGCAACTCCTCGCGCAGACCCGGAACCAACCACTCAAAGCCAGCGGAGTCAAGGCCAGCAAGCAGCGGTACAGGCACGAGCACGGTGACACCGTCGAACGGATCGCCCGGCTCAAACTTGTAGCGCAGCTCATAAGCCACTGACCCCTGCTTGAGAACCGCAGGAAACGCAACCTCGGAGGTATCGATGCCGTCTGAATCCAGCAGCCGCTCCGGATCAAAATCCAGGTAGTGCTTATCCTTGCTGCGCTGCTTCTTCCACCATGAGTCGAAGTGGCGTGCAGTTGTGACATCGGCAGGCAGCTTTGAGTCATAAAACTCAAACAGCGTGTCCTCATCAACCACCAAACCGCGGCGGCGAACCTTCTCCTCAACCTCTGCGGCATCGGCCAGCATCGCCTCGTTGTGCTCGATGAACATGTGGTGGCGGTTCCAATCGCCGCCAATCAGCGCATGCCGGATAAACATATTTCGCGCACCCGCCGGATCCACCCGGTGGTAGGGCACAAGACGATCACGCACGATGGTTACGCCATACAGCATGGTCTTTTCGTGCACCATTGCACTTGAGCGCTTGCGGGACCATACCGGCTCCGAATAGTTGCGGCGCAGCAAATCGCCTGCGGCTCGCTCGACCCACGCTGGCTCAATCTTGGCTACATCACGCGCGAACAGTCGCGAGGTCTCCACCAGCTCTGCGGCCATCACAAACTCTGGGGGCTTTTTGCTTATCGACGACCCCGGGAAGATCACAAACCTCGTCCCCCGAGCCCCGTTGTATTCCTTAGAATTGCCATCGCGTGCACCGATGTTGGACAGCAAACCGGTCAGTAGCGACTGGTGGATCGAGTCAGCATCACGATTCTCGTTTTGGCTGTTCCAGCCCTTCCAGCCAAGCTGCTTTTCCACATCGCGGAGCTGACGCACCAAGTCGTACCATTCACGAATGCGCATGTAGTGCAAAAATTCGCGCTTCATCCGCTTGCGAAACGCGTTGCCGGAAAGCTCATCGCGGGAATCTTTGATGTAATCCCACAGCTTGAGCGCTGAGAGGAAATCGGATTCCTTGTCCTTAAAGCGCGCGTGCGCTTGGTCGGCCTGGGCCTGGAACTCCAGTGGGCGTTCGCGCACGTCCTGGATGGTCATGTATGCCACGATCACGGTGACATCTTCAAGCACGCCGAGACGGTCAGCTTCAACGAGCATGCGCGCCATCTTCGGATCCACCGGGATACGCGCGATGTCGCGTCCGATGTTGGTGAGCACTGGCGCGCCGCCGCGCTCCTTATCCCCAATGGCGCCCAGCTCGTGGAGGATCAGCAGGCCATCTCTAATCGCCTTGGGATCTGGTGCCTGGATGAAGGGGAACTCCGCAACATCACCAAGCCGCAGCGAGATCATCTGCAAAATCACCGAGGCCAAATTGGTACGCAGAATCTCCGGGTCCGTGAACTCTGCGCGCGCGTTGAAGTTGTCCTCGGAGTAGAGGCGGATCGCAATGCCGTCTGCCACACGTCCCGAACGCCCCGAGCGCTGATTTGCAGACGCCTGGGAGATCTCCTCAATGGGAAGACGCTGGACCTTGGTGCGCGTGGAGTAACGCGAAATACGCGCAAGGCCAGTATCAACCACATAGTGAATACCCGGCACCGTCAGTGAAGTCTCCGCGATGTTGGTAGACAGCACAATGCGCCTGCCGGAATGTGGCGAGAAAACTCGGTGCTGTTCCGCGTTGGATAGCCGGCCAAACAGTGGCACAACCTCGATGCCACGCCAGTGCTTCTTCTCAATCGCCTCCATGCAGTCACGGATGTCACGCTCAGATGCGAAGAAGCACAAGATGTCGCCGTCGCCTTCGCGCATAAGCTCCGCGCAGGCATCCACAACACCGTCAATCATGTCGGTGTCTGCCAGCCCGTCTTCACCTTCCAGCGGGCGGTAGCGGATCTCAACAGGGTAGGTGCGACCAGAGACCTCAATAATTGGCGCCGGGTTGCCGTGCTTGTCCTTGAAGTGATTCGCAAATGCCTCAGGATCAATGGTTGCTGAGGTGATGATCACCTTGAGATCCGGACGCTTCGGCAAAAGTCGCTTGAGGTAGCCCAGCAGGAAATCGATGTTGAGTGAGCGTTCGTGTGCCTCGTCAATAATGATCGTGTCGTAGGCATTCAAGAACCTGTCTCGCTGCATCTCCGCCAGCAAGATGCCGTCTGTCATCAGCTTGACGGCGGTGGAGTCAGATACGCGATCATCAAAGCGAATGGCGTAGCCCACGGACTGGCCAATGTCCTGGCCGAGCTCGTCAGCAATACGTTCCGCCACGGTGCGAGCGGCCAGCCTTCGCGGCTGGGTATGTCCAATCATGCCTCGGCGACCACGGCCCATCTCCAAAAGCATTTTGGGAATCTGGGTGGTTTTACCAGAACCGGTTTCACCCGCGATCACCACAACCTGGTTGTCGCGCACGGCTGCCATGATGTCATCGCGGCGCGCGGAGACGGGAAGTTTTTCCGGGTAGGTGACTTCGGGCACCAAAGCGTCACGGCCTGCGACTATTGCCGCAGCCTGTTCCATATCCTTGGCAATCTGAGCGCGTGCCGCATCAGACTTCGCGTTTCTCAAACGCCGACGAAACCGGCGTTCATCCGCAATAGTGAGCTGGTCAAACCTGGTCTTATTCATATTCAGGCCACGAGTCTACGGCAGCCTCGTAGGCACGCTTGATTATGCTCCCAAGCTCAGCGAAGTGCTCTTTGCGTATAGACGCCGTGCGGAAGACCACACCGACCTCCCTGCCCGCGCCCGAGTCTTGGGCAAAGTGCGCTACGGCAAGGTTTGGCCGGTAGCACTCCGCGGCAAGCGCCGAGACCGGCAGCAATGTTGCTCCCATGCCGGCAACGACCAGTTGCACCACGGTCGTCAGCGAGGACGCGCGCGCCACAGCATGCGCGTTGGCCGTGTTGGCAACACCGGCGGCCTTGCACAGGTCGATGACTTGGTCGCGGAGACAGTGACCGTCGTCAAGCAGCAAAAGCTCCAACTGTCCAAGCTCATCCAACGCTAAGTCACGCTTGCCGGCGAGCGGGTGGTCCTTGGGCATCACAGCAGCAAACGGCTCGGTGTAGAGCGGAATCTCCTCAAGACCCGGAGTGTCGGCGGGAAGGGCAAGCAGCGCGACATCAATAAGTCCATCGCGCAGCTTCGCCAGCAGGCGCTCGGTCTTTTCCTCAACTACCTGCAGCTGCGTCTGTGGAAACTCTTCTGCAATCAGCGGAAGCAGGTGGGGCAGAAGATACGGCGCGATTGTAGGGATAATGCCAAGCGTCAACGGACCTGCAAACGGGTCAGCTGCGCCACGAGCGCGCACCACTAAGGCTTCAGCGGCATGAATTGCGGCCTTGGCATCGGGAAGTAGTGCCTCACCGGTGGCGGTAACGATCACCTTGCGGGTGGAGCGCTCAATGAGCTGCACACCCAGGCCTTCTTCCAACGCAGCGAGGCCTTGGGACAGCGAGGGTTGGGAAATGCCGAGCTTGGCCGCTGCGGAACCGAAGTGCTTTTGTTCTGCAACGGTGACAAAAGATCGAAGTTGCGACAGGGTTGGCCTGAACTCTCTATTGGGCATGCCTATTAGCGTAGCGCAACTTTATAAGTTTCTCTTGCAGAGCTCGGAGAGTTGTGGCACACTTGTTGGCGTACCACCCAAATCACAACACCAGGAGGTTTGTTATGCCGATCATGACCGTTGGAGAGCGTTTCCCTGAGTTTGATCTCATCGCACTGAAGGGCGGCAACCTGAAGTCCGCTAACGCATCTTCTCCGGATGACTACTTTGAGCGTGTCTCCCTGGACAAGTACGAAGGCAAGTGGAAGATCGTCTTCTTCTACCCGAAGGACTTCACCTTCGTCTGCCCGACCGAGATCGCTGCATTTGGCAAGCTGAACGAGGAATTCGAGGACCGCGACACCCAGGTGCTCGGCGGCTCCACCGACAACGAGTTCTCCCACTTCAACTGGCGCGCAACCCACGAAGAGCTGCTGGACATCCCGTTCCCGATGTTCTCCGATATCCGCCACGACCTGATCCGCGCACTCGGTGTTGAGAACGCAGACGGCGTTGCAGACCGTGCAACCTTCATCATTGATCCGGACGGCATCATCCAGTTCGTGTCCGTGACCCCGGACGCTGTCGGCCGCAACGTTGATGAGGTTCTGCGTGTGCTCGACGCACTGCAGTCCGAGGAAGTCTGCGCATGTGACTGGCAGAAGAACGATCCGACCAAGAACATCGACAAGATGGCAGTGGTCCAGGAGTCCCTGAAGTAGTCCTGAAATAGCTCAGGCGCTTTAGCTTCCGTAACGCCCCGCGCTCCGCACCACATCGTTGGAGCGGCGGGGCGCTTCCATAACAACCTTTCATACCCACTGACACGAAACACGAGGATTAACTATGTCTATTGAGAACCTGCGCAACGCACTTCCGGAGTACGCAAAGGACCAGAAGCTCAACCTGGGTTCCCTCACCCGCTCCACTGAGCTCAACGAGCAGCAGCTGTGGGGCACGCTGGTGGCCTCCGCTGCAGCAACCCGCAACGCAACCGTGATCTCTGAGATCACCGACGAGGCGAAGGAGCACCTCTCCGAGGAGGCTATCGACGCAGCGTTTGGCGCAGCCACCGTCATGGCTATGAACAACGTTGCCTACCGCGCCAAGAACTGGCTGGGCGATGACTACGCACAGGTGAAGTTCGGCCTGCGCATGAACATCATCTCCAAGCCGGGTGCGGACAAGGTGGACTTCGAGCTGTGGTCCCTGGCCGTATCTTCTATTAACGGCTGTGAGCACTGCGCTGTCGCCCACGCCAATGAGGTCCGTGAAGGCGGCCTGACCAAGGAACAGGTTTGGGAAGCAGTCAAGGTTGCCAGCGTGGTCCAGGCTGTCGCCCAGACCATCACTATTGAGGACGCACGCTAGAGCTGCACCCTAGCGGGTGGATCTAGGTCCACGCGCTAGATTCCAACCCAGTGCCCGCGCAGCGGGTCAAACGGGTCCAAGATGGGGTCGGTCTTTCCAGTAGCAATCTGCTGAGCAAGCAGCTTGCCGGAGACCGGCCCCAAAACAATGCCCCACATACCGTGGCCGCCGTTGACATACACGTTGGGCACCTTCGTTTGACCAACCAGCGGCAAACCATCAGGGGTAACTGGGCGTGAGCCCACCCACTCATCCTGGCGGCTGTCCCAATCCACGCCCTGGAACATGGGCTTGGTGGTGTGGATGATCGAATCAATACGCCCCGGCTGGAACGGCTCGTCCGGTCCGCGGAACTCCATGGTGCCCGCCACGCGGAAACGGCCCTCGTAGGGGGTACACGCAACCTTCTGTTCCGGCAGGTACACCGGGCACGTTGCCGACTTGTCGGTTTCCACGCTGAAGGAATACCCGCGGCCAGCCTGCACCATCGTGGTTACGCCTAGCTGGCGGGACAGTTTTGGCAGCCACGCGCCGGTAGCAACAACTACAACATCCGGGTTGAGCCATTCGCCCGTAGAAAGTTTGACCGCAGGCTTGCGGGTGGAACGGACCTCCACAACCTCTACACCAGTGGTGATCGTGCCGCCGCGCTCCTCAATAGAAGCAGCGATCGCCTCACAGTAGGGGCCGGGCTCAATGTAGCGCTGACCATCCAACTTGTAGATGGCCCCGACCTTCTCGGTGAGCATAGGCGCGAACTCGCGTGCGCGCTCAAGCGAAATCTTTTCAAACGGGATGTCCTGGCCGTGGCGGATAGCGCCCTCGACCTCGCCGAGGAAGCCCTTTGCGTCCTTCTCATTACCAAACCCGACAATGAACGGGGCGGGGTGGCTGGTAGCTTTCACACCACCGGCTTCAAGCTCATCAAAGGCAGCCAACGCCGCCAGGTCTGCCTGGGTCAGTCCCGCCATGGTGGTATCCCATGCGCGTGGGGTGGCATGCGCCATGAACTGGGCGACGAACGCCCACAACTTGGCGTCTACACGCACCGGCACATCGAGTGCCGCGTGCTTATCAAACAGTGCAGTGGGGCCGTAGCGCCACAAACTTGGGTGTGAGAGGGGAATGGTCTTGCCTGGCGCCAGCCAGCCCGCGTTGCCCCAAGAAGCACCGCCGGCTACGCCGACACGATCAACAACCTCAACCTCATAGCCATACTCTTGCAGGTGCCACGCCGTGGCAAGGCCGGTCATGCCGGCGCCGATAACCAATGCCGTAGTCATAAGGCAGAATCTACAGGTTAGACCTGCTTCATTTCTAGAGATTGGAGGCGAACTTCTCCGGCCTCATCGGAAGCGTCCAAATCCACCACGCCGTGCAGCTGAAACGCGTTGTCGCCCTCAGGATCTTTGATGATCTGGGTGACGCGCCACGTACGCGTTGTGGTATCTCCCAGGCGGAAATAGTCCGGGCCGCGGGCGTCAGCGCCAAGATCCAAATCGTCGTACTCGTCGAAGTAATCATCCATCGCCGCGGGCCAGTCAACGCTATCCGCTGGGTCGAGATAATCCAGCATGGTGGCAAGCTGGTCTTCCTTCTCGTAGGCAAATAGCTCCGTGAGGCGGAAGAAGAAGTTGCGCACCATGATGGTAAACGCGCGACGGTTGGCAGTCAGCGCATTGGGATCTTCCACGCCGAACGCCAGCTCACGGTCAAGCGCCTCGCGCGAGATAGGGGAGTCCTCATCAGCCATGTGCGCCCACTCATCAATCAATGAGGAATCCACCTGGCGGATCATTTCACCCAGCCACACCGTGATGTCTTCGAGCTCATCGTTCATGTAGGCATCCGGGATGGAGTGGGACAGGGTACGCCAAGCATCCGTAAGGTAGCGCAGCACGACACCTTCAGAACGGGCCAGCCCGTAGGTAGCAATGAGGTCTGAAAATGTCATGGCGTGCTCAATCATGTCGCGCACCACCGACTTCGGTGAGGGCTCAAACTCTTTCGCCCACGGGTTGCCCTCACAGAAGGTGGAAAACGCTTCTTCCAGTTCCTCTTCCAAGGGCTTGGGGTAGGTGACGTCCTCAATAATCGCCATCCGCTCGGTGTAATCTATCCCCTCCGCTTTCAGCGCTGCGATTTCCTCAGAGCGCTCGTTGTTCTGCTGGGCCTGCAGAAGCTGGCGGGGGTCGTCCAAAATCGCCTCAAACGTGGAGATGACATCGAGCGTGTAGGTCTCAGACTCCGGGTCCAGCAGGGAAAGAAACGCCAACGCGAACGGGGAGAGTGGCTGGTTAAGCGCAAAGTCTCGATCCAGCTCTTGCGTAAGTGTGTAGGGACGGAACGCAGGCGAATCCGGCGTGCGTTCAACAACACCTGCGGCGATCAGGCCGCGGAAGAGGTCAACTGCCGCCAACACGTCACGGTTTTGCTTGGCCCGCGTGTCATGGTTGGTGCGGATCAAATGCCGCATGTGCTCATAGCCATTGCCGGGACGCGCAACCACGTTCAGCAGCATCGAGTTAGACACCTGGAACTGGCTGGTCAGCTCCTCCGGCTCAGCGGTGGTCAGACGCTGGAACGTCTTCTCAGACCAAGACACCTCACCATCACGCGGAGCCTTCTTGCGAAGCTTCTTCAGTTTCTTAGGGTCATCGCCAGCTTTTCGGCGAAGCTTGACGTTTTCAATCTCGTGCTCCGGGGCCTCCACAACCACGGTGCCCTCCGTGTCATAGCCCGCACGTCCTGCGCGGCCAGCGATCTGGTGGAACTCGCGAGACTTCAGGATCCGGCTGCGGGTGCCGTCATACTTGGCCAGGCCCGTCATCAACACGGTACGGATAGGCACGTTGATACCCACGCCAAGTGTGTCAGTGCCGCAAATAACCTTCAGTAGTCCAGTCTGCGACAGGCGCTCCACCAAACGACGGTACTTCGGCAGCATGCCTGCATGGTGGATACCAATGCCGCGGCGCACAAGCTTGGATAGCGTCTTGCCAAACGTGGTACTGAAGCGGAAATCCCCAATCTCTTCCGCAATACGCGCCTTTTCCTCAGCAGTCACAAACGTCATACTGGTCAGTGCTTGGGCACGCTCGGTGGCCTCACGCTGAGAGAAATGCACGATGTAAATCGGCGCCTTGCCGTCGGCCATCAGTTCTTCGATAGTCTCGTGCACTGGGGTAAACACGTAGTGGAAATCCAGCGGCACAGGGCGCTCGGACCCACCCACATAGCTGGTCGTGCGCCCAGTGCGCTCCGTGAGATCATCCTGCAGCCATTGCGTATCGCCCAAGGTTGCAGACATGAGCAGGAACTGCGCCTTCGGCAGCTCTAGCAGCGGCACCTGCCACGCCCAGCCACGGTCGGGCTCAGAGTAGTAGTGGAACTCATCCATCACCACCTGGTCAATGCGCGCGTTAGCGCCCTCGCGCAACGCGATGTTGGCAACGATCTCCGCGGTGGCAGCGATGATTGGGGCGTTACCGTTTACCGTGGCATCGCCCGTCATCATGCCCACATTCTCCGGGCCGAAGATCTCGCACAGAGCGAAGAACTTTTCACTCACCAACGCCTTGATCGGCGCGGTGTAAAACGAGCGCTGGCCACGCGCCATCGCAATGAAATGCGCCGCGTTGGCCACCATGGATTTACCCGACCCCGTAGGGGTAGCCAAAATAACGTTATCGCCCGCTAGAAGCGCAACAGACGCTTCCTCCTGCGCCGGGTAGAGCGAGATGCCACGTGATTGGGTCCAACGGGTAAACGAATCCCAGACCGCGTCCTCAAATACAGACTCGGGCACATCCTCCAGGTCCGTCAGGTAATCAGCCAGCGTCACTCGTCACTATCCTCCGTCGGCGTCTCGTCGGTGCTGGTTTCGTTGGTGGGGTTCCACGCAACGTCGTCAAGCGGAAGCTCCCTGGCCCTGTCCCTATCCTCAATCGCAGCAAGGAAATTCTCAAACGCCTCAGAAATCTCCTCACCCGTGGGCAGCTCCGCCTCACCAGGCATCATCGCCTGCGGATTACGCTCACGGTAATCAGCCATCTCAGAGTCATAGTTCTTCTCCAACGCCTGCACCACATGCGCAATCTCATCCGACTGCGCCGTCTGCTCCGCCAGCTGACGCGACACTTTTGCCATATCCCGCTCAATGGAGCGCAGCGGCAGCTTCAGATTCACCGAATCCTCCAAAGACTGCAGCAGCTGGTACATGGCATGCGGATACGGGGAGGCGGCTACATAATGCGGCACGTGCGCCGTAAAACCAGCAACCTTGCGCCCACGCTTATGCAGCTCACGCTCAATCATGATCGCCGCAGCCCCAGGCACAGTCACCATGCCATCAAACGTAAACATGGAACCAACCAAATCCCGGTCATTACCATGCGCCGAAACTACAAGCGGACGCGTATGCGGCGTAGCCATAGGTGCGGAATACAGGCAGATGGTCTCCGAAACATCGAACCGCTCCGCCAAATCCGCCACAGCCTCCGAAAACGCCTGCCAGCGAAGATCCGGCTCCGGCCCAGACAGCAGCAAAAACGGTGTGCCAGCGTTGTCCTTGACCACACGCATATCCAACTCCAGCGGCTCCACGTTAGCGATCTCATGGTGGCGCAACGTCACCAGCGGGCGGCGCGAACGGTAATCAATCAGCTCATCGTTATTAAATGTGGCTACGGTACGCGACTCCAGCGCAGCCTTAATGTGATCAGCCGAGCTCTCCACCGCGTGGCCAGCATCCGCATAGCCCTGCAGCGCAACGATCAGGGTAGGCCCCGCCGGGCTATCCCCGCCGACAGCGGGCGCGGGATACTCAAGTTCATACATGCGGCGTTCATCCGACATGGTCAGCCTCCTTCACAATCGCTGCCTAACAACTGCTCCCTACAACGCCATGGGCATTGCCTCCATTCCAACACACTCGGCTGCCCAGTGAACGCATAACGCCAGCACTGGCACCAAGGTGCAAAGGAGGTAAGGAAAAATCTTGCAGCCGTGGGGAACCAAAGCTATCAACACGCGGTCTGAATATGCATGACACACTTTATGAATTCAGATACCGCAATTACCCACCCAGGCAACTTCATCGCCTCAATCCCCGGAGTCTTGGGCTACTACCCCCAAGAGTCCGTCATTATCGTCACTGCCTACGCCGAGCCAGGAAGCAGCGAGGCATTGTACGGACCCGTCTTCCGCGTCGACCTGAGCCTGGCCGACCGTCTCCAAGACGTACTCGACAACGTGCCAGCCGAAGACATCATGGAAGCCGTCGGCCACTTCGCCATCCTGGTTACCCGCATCCCCAACTCAAAAACAGCCCGCGCAGCCATCAACACCCTGCTCGAACTCACCGACCCAAGTGGGCTCCCGCTTGTCGACGCCTGCTGGCACGCCTCCGAAATAGCCAACTACACCCCATACAGCCTCATCTTCGGACCACCCATGGACCAGCTCATCCGTGCAGGAGTACCCGACAGCTGGGTATCAGGCACTGTTGGCTCCGTCATGGCGCAACCCACCATGCAAGCACTCATCGCACAAGGCGCACTTCCCGAACTAGACAGGGAAGACACCCGCGCATACTTCGAACCCGAAGCAGGGCAGTGGGAAGCCACAAGTGCACAATGCACACAATTGCGACGCCGCGGTGCACGCCTTGTCGCCCACATCGCGCTCTACCCAGAGAAAGTCCGCACCGAAATGGAGCGAGCCTGCGAAATCCTCAAAGACGTAACCCCGCAGCCACTCATCGGTCAAACCTGCCGCCAAACAATCGAGGAGGTCTTCGGCACCACAGAAAACGCCGAACTCATCGCTACAACGCTGACCAAATCCAAACTGCGCGATTGCCTTTTCAATGTCGCACTCGAACACCCGCTGGAAACCGGAGTAGCAATGCTCACCATCGCCCGCGCCTACAGCGGCGCCATCCGAGCCAATGCGTTGAGTATCTGGGCCGTCATTGCCGTGAAACTCAAGCTCTCAAACTGGGCAACCGCAGCCTTAGAAAGCGCCGAAGACGCACTGCCCAATCACTCGCTGTCCTACATCCTCAAACAGCTCTTGCGCGCTGGGCAACACGAAAACATGCTGGAAACCGCAGCTTTTGGCTGCGATGAGATGTGGGAAGAGCTGGCAGACCTAGAGCCTGAAACCCGTGAATACTAAGGCAAGTGCACGAGGATCAGCGTGCGCTATGGGAGGCGTCACCCAACTCCTGGGTAAACGCCCATGCGTCACGCACGATCCGGCCAAGCTCCGTACGGGTGGGGTTCCACCCAAGCTCCGCCTGGATCTTCTCCGAGGACGCAACCAGCACCGCAGGATCACCAGCGCGGCGGGGCGCAACCTCCGCTGGGATCTCATGCCCGGTGACTTCCCGGCAGGCCTGGATAACCTCAAGCACCGAGTAGCCGTCACCGGAGCCGAGGTTGTAAATCTTGTGCTCGCCAGCCGTGTTAGCCTCCAGGGCAAGCAGGTGCGCATCCGCTAGATCTCGAATGTGGATGTAGTCACGCACACAGGTGCCGTCCTTGGTCGGCCAGTCATCGCCAAAAACCATGATCTTGTCGCGGTAACCCATTGCCACTTGGAGCACAAGCGGAATCAGGTGCGTTTCAGTCTTGTGGTTTTCACCGATTGAGCCGTAGGCGCCTGCCACGTTGAAGTAGCGCAGGCTGGTTGCCGCCATCCCGTACGCCTGGCAGTAGGAGGTAATGGCGTAATCAATGGATAGCTTGGTCGCACCGTAGGGGTTTGTCGGGCGCGTTGGCGCAGTCTCTACAATCGGCACTTCCTCCGGCTCGCCGTAGGTTGCGGCGGTGGAGGAGAAGACCAGCGAGTTCACCCCATGGGTGCGCATGGAGTCTAGCAGCTGGAGAGAAACGCCAAGGTTGTCGTGCCAGTAGGTTGCAGGTTCCGTCATGGACTCACCTACAAGGGAGCGGGCCGCAAAATGCAGCACGCCGTCAACATCACCAGCACTAAGCACGTGATCAATGACGTCTTCGATACGGCCCTCTACAAACGTTGCGCCGGCGGGCACCGCGTCACGGTTGCCTGTACTCAAGTCATCTACAACTACAACGTCATGGCCCGCTTCAAGCAAAGTTGCGGTACAAACGCTGCCGACATAGCCAGCGCCGCCGGTTACTACCAGTTTCAAAGGGGGTACTCCTACTTAGTCAGCTCTACGCGAAGTGCGTGGGCGAATTCAGGCGCGAGCTCTACAGTCTCATCATCTTGGGTAGTCAGCGTTACGCCACCGTTTTCCAATGGGGTAAGCGTCACCGTCTGCCCAACGAGAGCCCCAAGGGAGATCACTGGATTTTGCACCTCAGTGCCTTGCTGCAGGATCTCGCTGATCTGGACAACCTTGACGGTTGCCGGTTCATCCAGACGTAGGTCAACTGCGCGGGTCCCGTTCTGGGCATCAGTTGTGGAGGCTGCGCCAACATCTTCCAGGGACGGAATCGGGTTGCCAAACGGTGAGCGAGTAGGGTCCTCCAGCACCGCAACGACGCGACGTTCAACCTCATCACTCATGACGTGCTCCCAGCGACACGCCTCGTCGTGCACCTTGGCAATGTCCAAGCCAAGCACGTCGGTCAGCAGGCGCTCTGCGAGACGGTGCTTGCGCATCACAGCGGTGGCAAGCTTCCGCCCTTCAGGCGTGAGCGATAGGGAGCGGTCCCGCTCAACCACAATGAGTCCGTCTCGCTCCATGCGGGCAACGGTCTGAGACACCGTCGGCCCGGATTGCTCCAGGCGCTCAGCGATGCGCGCACGCAGGGGAGTGATGCCCTCCTCTTCAAGCTCGTACACGGTACGCAGATACATTTCCGTGGTGTCTACGAGATCACGCATAATCTTTGCCTCTCAAAACAAACGCAGTAGATACGAAAATACTTTAGCCAATCAGCCAAACGCTCGGCACATATGAAAGGACCCATCGGACTATCGACGGGCCCATGCTCAGCTACAGAGCGTAATCACGCAGGCGATCTGCGCGCTCACCCACGCGTAGCTTCGCCATAACCTCACGCTCAATCTGGCGGACACGTTCCCGCGACAACCCGTACTGGCGGCCAATCTGATCAAGTGTGCGCGGCACACCGTCCGTTAAGCCGTATCGCAGCCGGATAACGTCCTGCTCGCGCTGTTCAAGACCGTTGATGATGTCCTGGATGTCATCATGGCGCAGGGCGGAAACCACAGCGTCCTCAGCGTCGGTTGCCTCGGCATCCTCGATGAAGTCTCCCAGCGGTGCCTCTTCATCCGCACCAACCGGCATGTCAAGGCTTACCGGGTCACGGGACTGGCGCAGCAGCATTTCAATCTTGGACTCCGGAATGCCGGATTCTTCCGAGAGCTCCTCATTCGTCGGCTCACGTCCCAAGGACTGGTACATCTCACGACGAATGCGTGAAAGCTTGTTTACTTGCTCTACCAAGTGGACTGGAAGGCGTATCGTGCGGGACTGATCAGCCATGCCCCGGGTAATGGCCTGACGGATCCACCAGGTTGCGTACGTGGAGAACTTAAAGCCCTTGGAGTAGTCAAACTTCTCCATAGCGCGAATAAGGCCCAGGTTGCCTTCCTGAATCAGATCAAGCAGCGGCATGCCGCGGCCAGTGTACCGCTTGGCCAAGGAAACAACGAGGCGGAGGTTTGCCTCAAGCAGGTGTGCGCGTGCTTTGCGGCCCTGCTTGGCCAGGATCTTCAGATCACGCTTCTTAGCGCGGGTGAGTTTGACCTCAGGGTCATCCAACAGATGCTGGGCGTAAAGACCAACCTCAATCTGCTGGGCTAGCTCAACTTCTTCTTCCGCGTTGAGGAGTGCGGTCTTGCCGATGCCGTTCAAGTAAACGCGGACAAGATCTGCCGACGGGTTATCGTTGGTCTGGTTCCTGCGGCTGCCACGGTCAACCTCTTGGGTTTCTGCGGCATTGGCGTGATCCGGGGCATGATCCGGCTGAGTCAAGTGCTGCCTCCTCGATCCCTTTAATTTTTTGAGTCCATCTTGCTAACGCCGCCAAAGGCGAAAATGTTCCCGCAGTTCCAGACACACAGCATCCGTGCAGAATATGTACAGTCTGGCTTATGGGTTGACCGGTGTCCAATGGAATGAACATGGGATCCGATCACGCGTTATGTGATTTTTACCACGCGGTCTAGGGGTTGTCTATCGTTTCGGGATCAGGCCTCAACAATGACGGTAAACGGACCCTGGTTCACGCTTGCAACCTGCATGTCAGCGCCGAAAATGCCCTCTTCAACATGAATATTTCTTTCGCGCAATGCTGTTGCAATCTTGTCCATCACGGGTTTGGCAACATCACCTGGGGCTGCGCCTGACCATGATGGGCGACGCCCCTTTGCGGTGCGACCCATCAGCGTGAACTGGCTGACCAACAACACTGGGGCAGCAGCGTCGGTGACACTGAGCTCACCGTCGAGGATCCGCAGCTCAGCGATCTTGCGTGCAACTGTTTCCCACGCATCCGCTGCATCGTTTACGCCTACGCCTACAAGCGCGAGGATCCCTCCGGTTTCAGGGCAGTCGATTACTCCAACTACCTCGCCGTCCACAGTTACAGAGGCGCTGGACACACGCGTTAGCACTGCCTTCATTTGACTTCGCTCCTTCTTAGATCCCGTCGTCGATTTCAGTGATATCAGCGGGGACAACAACACCGTGGCGCACCAAATCTGTAATCGCGGCCACGGCGCTTTGTTCAAGCGCGGCAACGTCCTGATCGCCCTCTATCCCGCGTGATGATGCGAAGATCCCCACCACATTTCGCAGTACTAACCCATTCGGGTGTAGGCCGGCAAGCACCGTGCGCAGATCGGCGTTGATTTCGTGGGAGAAACGTGGGCCGTCTGTGCGGGTGACGCGTACTACCTCTTCTGTGAAGCCCATGCCGGTTTCCGTATCTGCAACCGAGACCTCTTCAATCGCCACACCTGGGCGCACCAGAAACCTCGAATCCAGTACATCGTCTGCATCTTTGTCGCGCAGCCAGGCGGCGCGGAGGAAATACTCCTCTACCTCAGGACCTAGGGGATCGGTAAACGGATGGCTGAGTTCCTCAGCGGTGATTTCGCTGGGGTGATCGCCAATGTCTCGCAAAAATACCCAACCGAACCCAATCGCGTGAACGTTGTTGTCATCGAAATGGGCAAGCCAGGCTTGGGTGCGTTCGATGGCTTCGGGCGAGCGTGGGTCAAGCGACTCATCTTTCAGCCAGGTAGACACGTACATGCCCGGATCCACCACATCACGCTGCAGTACCCAGGCACTGACGCCCTCCGATGGAAGCCACGACGCAACGCGCGACTGCCACGACTCATCAACAGTGTGGACCCAAGCGCCCAAGATGCATGCGGTGCCATCTTCAGCCAGGTGGTCAGGAGTCTCACGGACCACAAGTTCCGTTGCGCCGTCCAGGGACAAACCCGAATCCCGATATACGTGGCCAACCTCAGGCAACCCGACTACAAACGGCGGGTTTGCCACGATGCGATCGAACCGTTCACCTTCAACAGGAGCAAACCACGCACCTTGGCGCAGCTCGACGTTATCCACCCTGTTCGCGGCCAAGGTAACCTCGGCGAGGTCCAGCGCGCGCTGGTGAATGTCAGTAGCAACCACCTTGCGCGCAACGCCAGCCTGCGCAAGCGCCTGAACGCCAGAGCCAGTACCTAAGTCCAGCACCCGATCCACCGGCGTTACGGGGGTTGCAGACAGCAGTGACAGCGACGCGGCGCCCACACCCAACACGTGATCACGGCCGGGCACAACGTCAGTCACCGAAGCATCACAATCAGACACCACCAGCCGCTCATGTCCCGCAATCACATGTGGGCGAATGTCAAAAGCGATGGTGATCTCGCCGGAGGGGGTTGGGGTGGTCAACGAGGCGTCGATAAGCAAAAGTCCAAGGTCACGACCAAGCATCTGTGTTATCTGCTCTGGCGGAAACGGGCGGCGCAACAGGAAAAACCTAATCAACTGATCCAACTGCGAACCACCGCGCGTGGCGTGCAACACCACACCCGGCTCACCGCGGTACAGGGCATCCGTAGCATCCGGACCCAAATGCGCCGCGATGCCGTCGGCAGTAAACGAGGCGGCTGACAAAACATCTGCAAGCTCACGCAACAACGAAGCATCGGGGATAGGGGAATTCACCACACAAGTTCCTTTACGCGGTTATCTGCCTGAGGGTAGCTACTCAGGCTTTTCTTCGTGCTCGATGATACTGAGCGCCCCCGTGCTGTCATCACTGCCCGAGGAACCAGCTTCCAACTCGGCGCGCCGCGCCGCCTCCAAGCGCTGCTCCTCACGAATCACCGCAGGCTTATACACATTGCGCTGACGTGCATCACGCTTCTCACCCTGGCCATTAGCCACCATCACTGACAACCACGGCAGGGGAATAGAAACCACAAACAGGATCGAGGCGAGCCACCAATTGTTCCACGCAAACGCAGAAACCATCGACAGCGCCAGTAACGGCATACGGATGCCCTGCAAAATCATGTACTGCTTCTCGCGCGAACGGCGATTGAGCTCAGGGGAACGCTGCGCATCTGTAATCAACACACGACGCCGCCTGCGCACACGCCGCTTTGTCGACGATGCCTCAACATCCTCAACATCCACATCAACCGTCGGCTGTTGATCGTGGAAGTGGTTATCCGTAGCGCCCATAGGCTTTTCACTCTAACGCATTGCTACACCCAGCCCGTTGTCCGAATGTGGGGTCCGTGGGGCATGATGGTTGGCGTGAATACGACGACGAAGACGCTCGAGCGCACAGACATACGAGAAGACACATCGTCGACCACCGACGACGGAACCCCAAAGTTCTTCCACTACGTAAAGAAGGACCAGATCATTGATTCCGCTGTCTCCGGCAAGATGGTGGTTGCACTTTGCGGGGAGACCTTCCCTGTGAAAAAGCAGGCCAAGCCGGGGTCCCCGGTGTGCCCGGACTGCGAGCGGATTTTTAAGGGGTTGCGCAGGAAGTGACCGCTTCCAACCTGCGCGCGTGGCAGCAGGAGGCGCTTGACCAGTTCATGCGCACCATGCCACGCGATTTTCTGGCTGTGGCTACCCCAGGTGCGGGTAAAACCACCTTTGCGTTGACGCTGGCGTCTCGCCTCCATGAGGCGAAGTCCGTGCAGCGCATCATCGTGGTGGTGCCAACGGAGCACCTGAAGCACCAGTGGGCGGAATCGGCGAAACGTTTTGGGCTTTCGCTGGATCCGAATTTCACCAACTCGTCTGCCGTCAATGCTTCCTATCACGGCATTGTGGTGACCTATGCCCAGGTGGGTATGCACCCGTTTAAGCACCATGCGGTGGCGTCCGCGCGCAAAACCATGGTGATTTTGGACGAGATCCACCATGCTGGTGACGCCCGCAGCTGGGGAGATGGTGTGTATGAGGCCTATAACGATGTTGAGCACCGCTTGGCGCTGACGGGTACGCCGTTTCGTTCCGACGACTCGCAGATCCCGTTTGTCCGCTACGTCGAGGACGGCGAGGGCCACCTGATCTCGGAGTCGGATTACACCTACGGCTACGCCGAGGCGCTGCGTGACGGCGTTGTGCGCCCCGTTGTCTTCCTTGCCTATTCGGGTGAGGCGCAGTGGAAAGATTCCGCGGGGGAGGAGTATTCGGCACGCCTCGGTGAGCCATTGAATGCGGAGCAGACCGCAAAGGCGTGGCGTACGGCACTTGATCCGAAAGGCGACTGGATTGCGGCTGTGCTGAGTGCGGCTCACACACGTTTGTTGAAGCTGCGCGTGAACATGCCCGATGCCGGCGGCCTGGTCATTGCTACCAACAAGACCACCGCGCGCGCCTACGCTCGCATTTTGGAGAAGATCAGCTCCACCCCAGTCACTGTCGTCTTGTCAGATGAGCCGGGGGCTTCCGCGCGTATCGACGAATTCTCGGCCTCCACCGACGAATGGATGGTGGCTGTCCGCATGGTGTCTGAAGGCGTGGACGTGCCGCGCCTGGCGGTAGGCGTCTACGCAACCTCCGCCTCGACGCCATTGTTTTTCGCGCAGGCGATCGGGCGTTTCGTGCGCTCCCGCCTGCCGGGGGAGTCCGCGTCCGTGTTCTTGCCCTCTGTGCCGGTGCTGTTGCAGTTGGCCGAGGAGATGGAAGTGTCCCGTGACCATGTTCTGGGCAAACCACACCGCGAATCCGGGTGGTCCGATGAGCTTCTGGAACAAGCGAACCGGACGCAAACTGAACCGGACGAAGAGTCCAACTACGAGGCCATCGGTGCTTCGGCGGAGCTAGATTCGCTGATTTTCGACGGCTCCACGTACGGCACCCCAACCCTTGCCGGCTCCGCGGAGGAGCAAGACTTCTTGGGGCTGCCGGGACTGCTTGACCCGGAGCAGGTCAAAGCCCTGCTGCGCAAGCGCCAAAGCGATCAGTTGGACGCGCGTGAGGCGGAGGAGAAGGCACGCAAGGCTGCCGAGCGTGCTGAGATTGAGCGCGCGAAAATCTACGGCGAGCCCGTCAAACAGCCAGAGCCCGAGCATTCTGGTGCGAGCGAGGAGAGCGCCGCTGGCGTTGCTGCGGACGAAATCCCGCAGCTGCGTAAGGAACTCAACGCCCGAGTGGCCATTGTTGCCGGCAAGACCGGCCGGCCGCACGGTGCGATTCATACCGAGGCCCGTAAGGCCTGCGGGGGACCGCCGACGGCGCTGTGCAACGCCGAGCAGCTGCGCGAGCGAATTAATTACCTCCGCGGCTGGTAGTTTCCGCAGAATCGGAGCCCTGCATTTTCGCCGAACGGCACCGGCGCCCCTCCTTCCGCCAGAATGGGGGGCGGCGCCAGAATAAGCGGCCGGCGGACAGCGTCGAAACACAGATATGCAGGACAAGATATGCAGGAGTAATGGTCAGAGCGTTTTTTCAATAAGACGCCGTTAATGAAAAATTCTCGTGACCTGGGGACCTGCATATCTTCCCCTGCATATTTGTTGAAACCAGACCGCCCAGCGCCAACGAGCACGACCGGCCACCACAAGACCTCATCCACTGTTCACAATCTCGGTGTGCGAATCAGCTACCTCTGCGGCTAGTAATTTCTGGCTGGTACAGTTTCTTCATACAAATCTCTAACGTAAGTGAGGAAAATCATGACCAACAATCCGAACAATGACGGCTTCAACCATCCAGAGGGCTACACCAGCTACGGTGAAAATAGTTACGGCGATAATAACTACGGCGCCAATAACTACGGCGCTAATGGCTACGGCGAAAACGGTTACGGCGAGGGTGGCTATGGGCAGCAGAACTATGACTCTGCTTACGGCCAGCAATATAACGCCAACGGCTACAACCAGCAGTACGCTCAGCCGGCCTACAGCACTGGTGCCCCTGCACCTGCGAACAACCTCGCGCTTGCGGCGTTGATCGTTGGCATCGTCTCCCTGCTACTGCTCCTGCTCTTTCCGTGGATTGCTGTCCCTGGCGGTATTGCCGCAATCGTGTTGGGCGTGATGGGCCAGCGCAAGGCCAAGGAGATTCAGGCGGCTGCTGGCGGGTACCCGGTGCAGACCCGCAAGGGAATGGCCATTGGTGGCCTTGTCACCGGTATCATTTCGCTCCTGGTTGGCGCAGCGCTGCTTATTTTCGGTTTTTGGATCTGGAACCAGGTGCAAGGCTGTGAGCAGTACATGGATGACCCTGCGGCACTTGAGAAGTGTGTTGAAGAGCGCCTGCTTGAAAAGTTTGAGAGCAACTAACCTGACGCAGTAACTAGCTGCCACAGTTTCGCAGGCACTAAAGCGACAAAGCTAAAGCCCGAGCAATTGCTCGGGCTTTAGCTTTGCGCCAGTGCGGTCCTACCTAGTCCTTTGTCCTTTGTCCTTAGTCCAGGTAGTCGCGCAGCACCTGGGAGCGCGACGGGTGGCGCAGCTTCGACATCGTCTTGGACTCGATCTGGCGGATACGCTCACGAGTAACACCGTAGACTTGGCCGATTTCGTCGAGGGTGCGCGGCATGCCGTCGGTAAGACCGAAGCGCAAACGAACCACGCCGGCCTCACGCTCGGACAGGGTGTGCAGCACATCCTGCAGCTGATCCTGGAGCAGAGTAAAGGACACCGCGTCCACCGCGACAACCGCCTCGGAGTCCTCGATGAAGTCACCGAGCTGGCTATCGCCCTCATCACCAATCGTCTGGTCAAGCGAGATCGGCTCACGAGCATACTGCTGGATCTCAAGGACCTTTTCTTCGGTGATGTCCATTTCCTTCGCCAGTTCAAGCGGCGTCGGTTCACGGCCAAGATCCTGCAGCAGTTCACGCTGGATGCGGCCAAGCTTGTTAATTACCTCGACCATGTGCACCGGAATACGGATGGTGCGTGCCTGATCGGCCATGGCACGGGTAATGGCCTGGCGGATCCACCACGTTGCGTAGGTGGAGAACTTGTAGCCCTTGGAGTAGTCGAACTTCTCCACAGCGCGAATCAAGCCCAGGTTGCCTTCCTGGATCAAGTCAAGGAAAGCCATACCGCGGCCGGTGTAGCGCTTAGCAAGGGACACAACCAAGCGAAGGTTCGCCTCAAGGAGGTGATTCTTTGCCTTGCGTCCATCACGAGCAACAGCACGCAGATCGCGCTTCACGGTGGGGGTGAGCTTTGCCTCTGCATCTCCCTCTTCCGCCGCACGGGTCATCTCATCCAAGCGGTACTGGGCATAAAGACCTGCCTCAATGCGCTTAGCCAGAGACACCTCCTGCTCAGCGTCCAGCAGAGCAACCTTGCCAATTTGCTTGAGGTATGCGCGAACAGAGTCAGCGGAAGCGGTCAGCTGTGCGTCCTTGCGCGCCTGGCGCAGCGCAGCGGACTCCTCGATGTCCCAGACAGAGGCGCCCGAGTCTTCTTCCTCGTCCTCTTCGTCCTCTTCGTCCTCATCGCGTTCGACATCATCTTCATCGACGTCGTCTTCGTCTACGTCGTCTTCATCGAGACCTTCGCCAAAGTCATCCTCATCGTCTTCATCAAGAAGATCAGGATCGTAGTCAATATCGCGGCCGTCGTCCTCCGCATCAACCTCGTCATTGTCAAGGTTCAGCTCGGTATCAGTTGACTCAAGTGCCTCATCAACTGCAGCTTTTACCGCCGCCTTACGCGTGGTCTTCTTTACCGCCTTCTTCGCAGTCTTCTTGACCGTTTTCTTCGCCGTCTTCTTGGCGGTCTTCTTCACAGCCTTTTTGGCGGTTTTCTTCGCGGTCTTCTTGGCCGTCTTTTTCGCCGTCTTCTTGGCAGTTTTCCGGGCGGGCTTAGCTGCTGCCTTACCAGCCGCGCTGTCAGAGTCGCCGCCGGAGGCAGTCACATCCGCGTCATTGACGGAATTAGTGCCCGAAGCTTTCCTGGCTACCACGTACGCCCTTTCGCCTATTGAACAAATACGGTCCCGCTATTCAGAACGCCCATAGTAACAGCGGACGAGAAATAATATTCCACCGACCCGCCGCGCAGAGCGTCAAATCATGTTATGGCTTGACGTGTTCATACGCCGCCATCGCGGCGCCCACAATACCTGCACGGTTGCGAAGCTTCGCCGGAATGACCGGCACATCCACCGTCAGACGCGGCACCCACTTGTCAGCCTTGCGGGAAATACCCCCGCCAACAATGAACGCGCTCGGGTTGAACAGGCGGTCAAACTCGTGCAGTACCGTATCTACGCGTTTAGCCCAGTCCTTGAAACTCAGGTCCTCGTTGTCTTTGACTGCGGAGGACGCGAGGTGTTCGGCCTCCACTCCGTCGATAAGCAGATGGCCCAATTCGGTATTTGGAAACAGCTTGCCGTCCGCGAAAAATGCGGAGCCGATGCCAGTGCCAAACGTGAGGAAGATGGCACCGTTTTGCTTGGCCTGCTCCTCGCCAAAAGCGACTTCGGCAAGGCCGGCCGCATCTGCGTCATTAAGAATGGAGAGCTCCCGGCCAGGCAAGTGTGTGGCCAAAAGGTCATGGCAATTGGTACCAATCCACGCTTTATCGATATTGGCAGCAGTCACCGCAACCTGATTTTTGATCACGCTTGGCAACGCAACGCCAACTGGGCCGTCCCACTCGAGCTGGCGCACGACCTCTGCAACCACTTCACCAACTGCCTGGGGCGTGGCCGGTTTCGGGGTGGCAATTTTCACGCGCTCAGATACGAACTCACCCGTATCCAAATCAACAATTGCACCTTTGATACCGGAACCGCCGACGTCAATACCCACGCCTAAGTTGGAAGTTGTCATACCGGCGAGTCTATCGCCACCGCGGCGCTGCTTGCACCTCTGGCACGATGGGGTCATGCCTAAGACCCCTAGCAGGACCCCAAGCCCCGAAGAACTCAAAGACCTCTGTGTGCAGCTTGCTCGTGAGGCGGCCGCGCTCGTTGCCCACCAGCGTGACTTTCTCTCGCACCACGGCTCGATCGCGCAGGTCACCTCAACCAAATCTTCCGCAGTAGACCCAGTTACGGCAGTGGATAAGGCATCCGAAGCCCAGATTGTGCGCCAGCTTCGGCAGCTTCGGCCAGACGATGGGATTGTTGGTGAGGAAGGTGCAAACGTTGCGGGAAGCACGGGCGTGAGTTGGGTCGTCGACCCTATCGACGGCACCGTGAACTTCCTCTACGGCCTTCCTGCCTATGCCGTGTCAGTGGGGGCGGCGATTAACGGCCAGTTTGTCGCCGGATGCGTAGTAAACGTTGCCAACGGCGATTGCTACTTCGCAGCAGCCGGGGCAGGGGCGTGGGTTGAGCGTGAGGGCGAGACGGTGCAGCTTCGAGCTTCCCGTGCGGATGACACGGCGACCTCGCTTGTAGCTACCGGCTTTGCCTACGACTCTGCTTGGCGTGCAAAGCAGGCAGTGTTGTTGCAGCGGATCTTGCCGCGCGTGCGCGACATTCGCCGTTTCGGCTCCGCCGCATTGGACCTATGCCATCTTGCAGAGGGGAGGGTGGATGCCTACTACGAGCACGGCACACATCCATGGGACTACGCTGCAGGAGCTGTGATCGCGGCTGAAGCAGGAGCAACAATCCAGCACCCTGGCCTGGAGGATCAAGGGGCGATTGGGGCACCGGTGATTGCCGCTGCGCCGCGTGTGTGGGATAGCTTTGTAGACCTCCTGGAATCCAGCGGTGCTACACAACCAATGGAGGGATAATAAATTACCCCCGTTACCCCTATTTACCAGCTTTGATGACAGAAATGCTTGTGTGTTTTAGTATTCCGCTGATACCGGGCCCTCTCGGAGGCCCGTAAACACGTAACACAGCTGGAGGAATCACACCATGGCTACCGACTACGATGCGCCGCGCCGCCGGATGGACGACGACATCGAGACCGACTCTCTCGAAGGCCTGAAAGCCGCGGAAGTTGCTGGCAGCAGCATGGATGATGACGGTGAAATCGTCGAAGCGTTTGAACTGCCCGCACAGGAGATTTCCGGTGAGGAGCTCAACGTTGAGGTCAAGCCGCGTCAGGATGACGAGTTCACGTGCTCGTCCTGCTTCTTAGTGCAAAAGCGCAAGCGCCTTGCATACGAGGAGCCGAACGGCGCCATGATCTGCCTGGACTGTGAGTAGAACTGACTGCGGCTAATTACGCGGTCTGGCCGCTAGGGGTGGGCGGCCGCTGCCTGTTCGGGCAGGAACGTTTCCAGTACTCGTTCCGGGTTGCGGGTGGCAATCATCCAGTACGGGGTGGGATCTTCTGGATCATCGAGCACGAGTAGGACGTGTTCCGGAACCCAGGTGTGGGACACCAGGAACGCGGCCGGGTCAAGCTGACGGCCAAGTGCGTTCTGGCGCGCAGATGCCGGCACCACGGTTGAACGCGTTACTACGTTTGCTGGCAGGTTCGCGTCTTCGACGATGAGCCAGCGTGTGCCATCTGCGTCCATTTCTACTTGGACCACTGTCTTTGACAGCCAAATGAGGAACCACAGCACCATCGCCCCGATGAGGATGAGCGGGATGATGAACCACCAGATATTGCGGTTGAGTCCAAATTGGCCCGCCAGCAGCAGCGTCAACCCTAAGCCGGTGGCCCACCAGTACCAAGGGACCCACTGGCGCTCCGTGTAGAGCACTTGCGGGGAAGCGTTCGGGGAAACGTTGTTGTCGGTCACCCATCAAACCTTAGTAGGGTTGGCTGGGTGAGCGAATTAGTACTGACTGACCTTCCCCCCTTGCGCGTGAAGCGCCTCGACCCGGACATCCCAATGCCGTTTCGTGCGCATGCTGGCGATGCCGGCGCAGACCTTCACTCCACTGAAGACATTACGTTGCAGCCAGGGCAGCGTGCGCTGGTTTCCACAGGCATTGCTGTTGCGTTGCCAATGGGCACCGTTGGGTTGATCCATCCCCGTTCTGGACTTGCGGCAAAACAGGGACTGACCATTGTGAACGCCCCCGGCACTGTGGATGCGCAGTACCGTGGTGAGCTGAAGGTGTGCTTGCTGAATACGGATACAACCACCCCGATTGAGATCACCCGCGGGATGCGCATTGCCCAGTTGGTGGTGCAGAAAGTGGAGCTGGTTGATTTTGTTGAAGTGGATGAACTGGATGACACAGAGCGCGGTGCGGGCGGTTACGGTTCTACCGGCACCCACTAAAGTCAGCTGAGAAGCAACACGTTAAGGAGAATGAAAAGCCATGGCATTTTGGCCGTTTGGTAAGAAAAAGAAGGCAAAGCAGGAGCAAGAGGCGCAGCAGTCGATCAAGGAGACCACGACTGAAGATGCTGCTGTAGCAACCTCTGAGGACACAGACGTCTCGTCGGCTGCAGCCCAGCCGGAGGCTGAGACGCCGGCAGCCACCGGTGCGGCGGTTGCTCAGGCTCCTGGCACCACCAAGATTGAAAACTACGACCCAGTTGGTGGCTCCACCGGCCCGTTTGACGGTGATTCGGTTGAGATCGAAGACTTTGACTTCACTGATTTCTCGGATGTAACGCTGAACCTTGGTTCTGTCCGTATCCCGATGCCGAAGGGCTCTCAGGTCCAGGTTGAGATGGGGGAGCAGGGCCCGAAGATGGTCCACATTGTTACTGAGTTTGGCCGTCTGACTCCAGTGGCGTTTGCAGCCCCGCGCACCGGTGGTCTGTGGGAGGAATCCTCCGAAGAGATCGGTGAGGGTATGCGTTCTGAGGGCATGCCTATGCACTTTGAAGAGGGCCCGTGGGGGCGTGAGGTTGTTGGGGAGGGCACCAACGGCCTGATCCGCATTATTGGTGTGGAAGGCCCACGTTGGCTCTACCGTGTGACGCTTGCTGCGCCAACTGGCCGCGAGGAGCAGCTCGCACAACTTGGCCGCGAGGTTGTCGCGCGTTCCTTTATCTACCGTGGCCAGGACGCAATCCTTTCCGGCAACTCGCTTCCGGTGACTTTGCCGCAGCAGTTGGCAGCCCAGGTACAGCAGGCAGTTCAGGCTCGTGCCGCTCAGGCGCAGGGCCAGGCTGCGGGTACTACGGGTGATGCTCCGGCAACCCCGAGCCCGAACGCTTTGTCGGATGCGCTGCGCCAGATTCTGGAGCAGAGCGAAGCTAGCCGCAAGAACGACTAGTGGTGGCTGAAGCGCAACACGTCACCGTCACGGTGACACGTATGGCCCATGGTGGCGAGGGCATCGCCCAGCTTGACGACGGTCGCGTGGTCTTCATCGCCGGCACCATCCCCGGCGACACCGTTGAGGCTCGTATTACGAAGTCCAAGAAGCGCTGGGCGCGCGCAGAACGGGTGGAGGTACGCACGCCGTCTGAGATGCGCGTGGCGCACACGTGCCCGGCAGCCGCTGCTGGTGCTGGCTGTTGCGACTTCAGCCACATTGCCCCAGAAGCGCAGCTCGGGCTAAAAACAGAGATTTTGCGTGGTCAGATGCGCGCACTCGCGCAAACGGCAAACGCAGAGGAACTGCCGATTGAGGCAGTGAGCCTTCCGCCGTCGACGCATTGGCGCACCCGAGTGCGCTTGGGCGTGGACGACCACGGCCGCGCCGGGGTGCGCAAGGCCCGCTCGACTGAGGTTGTTACCTCCGCTACGTGTACGCAGCCGGTTGTGGGGCTTATGGATTCGTTGCCGAGTTTTAGCCCGGGTAGCGAGGTTGTTGCTGTTATGGACAGCACCGGTACGCGGCATATTGTGCAGACCACTCGCGCTATGCGGGGCAAAAGGGTGGAACACATTAACACCGTGGTCGAGGGATCCGGTGAGGTCACGCAGCGCATTGAGGCAGGCTACGGCTCTTCGACCTTTCAGTTTCCTGCAACTGCCTTCTGGCAAGCGCACACAGCTGCGCCGAACGCTTACGCCAGAGTCATCGAGCAGTGGGGCAAAGGCACCTACAAGTCGGACGTGGCGTGGGATCTCTACGGCGGTGTCGGCGCGTTTGTACCTGCTATCCATGCGGCGACTGGCGGTGCGAGCGTAATTTCGGTGGATTACTCACCAGCAGCAACATCGCGTACGCAGCCGGCACTAGACGGCATTGATGTGCGGGTTGTGGCTGAGAGGGTTGAGCGGGGCGTCGATAAGCTTGAAGCCCCAGGGCTTGTAGTGCTTGACCCGCCGCGAACCGGTGCGGGCGCACAGGTGGTGGCTGCGATCGCGGCGAAGGCTCCGGAGCGGGTCATTCACATTGGGTGTGACCCGGCGACCTTTGCTCGTGACGTTGCAGCGTGGCGCGAAGGCGGCTACGAAGTCAAGCGGCTCGGCTTGATCGATGCGTTTCCGAATACGCACCACTTTGAAACGATCGCAGTACTTGAACCGCGCTAAGCCCAAACGATTCTTTGCCTTAGCCGCCGCGTGTAAGATTGCGGGGAAGTTAGTAACCGATAGGAGTGCACATCAACCGTGAGACTGCTCGAGACAATCGCTTCGCCGGCAGACCTTAAGGGGCTGTCGCAGGAAGAGTTGAGCCAGCTTGCGGATGAGATTCGCCAACTTTTGATTGAAAAGGTGTCCGCTACTGGTGGTCACCTGGGCCCAAACCTGGGCGTGGTTGAGTTGACGATTGCTCTGCACCGAGTGTTTAACTCACCGCAGGATCCGTTCATTTTTGACACGTCGCATCAGTCGTATGTGCACAAGATCCTGACTGGGCGTGCGGGACAGTTTGATACGTTGCGCCAGCGCGGCGGCCTGTCTGGCTACACCTCACGCGCGGAATCAGAGCATGACTGGACGGAGTCTTCTCACGCGTCTGCATCCTTGTCTTACGCGGATGGGTTGGCAAAGGCGAAGCAGCTGCGCGGTGAAGAAGATGACCACGTGATTGCTGTGGTGGGAGATGGCGCGTTGACTGGCGGTATGTGCTGGGAGGCGTTGAACAATATTGCGGATGGGGACCGCAACGTGGTCATTGTGGTCAATGACAATGGGCGCTCCTATTCGCCGACCATCGGTGGTTTTGCGGCGAACCTGGCGCGGCTGCGTGATCAGTTTGCGCAGATTCGGATCCAGCCTGGCTATGACGAGGTGATGGAGTCCGGCAAGAAGACCCTGAAGTCTATGGGCTGGGTAGGCGAGCGGACCTTTGGCGCACTCCAGGCACTCAAAGCTGGCGTGAAGCACCAGGTGGTGCCCACGGAGATGTTCTCTGAACTGGGCATGAAATACGTCGGCCCTGTGGATGGGCACGATTTGAAGTCTTTGCTGAACGTGTTTAATTACGCCAGCACCTACCGCGGCCCGCTGATTATCCATGTGCTGACGGAAAAGGGACACGGCTTTGCCCCTGCGGTGAACAATGAGGCAGACCAAATGCACTCTACGGGTGTGATTGACCCGGTGACAGGGAAGTCGCTGTCCAAATCGGCCCCCGGTTGGACGTCGGTGTTTACCCAGGAGCTGTTGAAGGCTGGCCGTGAGCGCGATGACATCGTCGCAATTACTGCGGCGATGGCGGGGCCGACCGGCCTTGCGCCGTTTGCAGAAGAGTTCCCAGACCGCTTCTTTGACGTTGGCATTGCGGAGCAACATGCCGTGGCATCTGCAGCCGGTCTTGCGCTTGGCGGCATGCACCCTGTGGTTGCGGTGTACTCCACGTTCCTGAACAGGGCATTTGATCAGTTGCTTATGGACGTTGCGTTGCTCAACCAACCCGTTACCCTTGTCTTAGACCGCGCAGGTGTAACGGGTACTGACGGCGCGAGCCACAACGGCGTTTGGGATATGGCGCTGACCTCGATCGTGCCTGGCATTCGAATCGCTGCGCCACGTGATCCGGAGCGTTTGCGCGAAACGTTCCGCGAGGCGATTGCGGTGGAGGACGGGCCGACGCTTGTGCGCTTCCCGAAGGGCACGGTGGCGGACAACATTGATGCCGTTCAGCGTTTGGATAGCGGCGTCGATGTGCTGCATGTACCCGCAGGTGAGGTAGATGAAGACCGCGATGACAACGTGGACGTGCTGCTGGTCGCTGTTGGTACGTTTGCGGAGTACGCCATGCAGGTGGCCCACGACCTTGCCGCCGACGGGATCCGTGTCACCGTTGTAGACCCGCGCTGGGTGGTTCCGGTTTCGCCCGACATCGTATCTCTGGCCGTGGACCACGACATGGTGGTGGTCTACGAGGACGGCATCGTGCGCGGCGGTGTGGGCTCTGCAATTGGGGAAGCCCTGGCCGCGGCATCGGTAACCACACCAGTGCGCCACCTGGCATTTCCGGATATTTTCCCAGAACATGCCTCACGTGGTGAGCTGCTGGCCCAGTACGGACTTGATCCAGTCTCCGCCGCACAGCAGCTGCGCGAGTGGGTGGCCGGCCTGGAGGACTGTTAGGCCTGCGGTGCTAGGCCTGCGGGATCTCGATCGGCTCGTGCAGTGCGGCTGCTACTAGCGGCGCCGCGGCTTCTGCCTGCCACTGGCGCGCACCCGCGTCAACGAGTATTGGGATCAGGGCGTGTGTGTCTAATCCTTGTATCTGCCCACCTGATGCTTCCCATTGATTCCACAGTGCCCCGCGCAGCGTGGAGGAGGACAACAGGTTAACTCCGGGGATTCCAAGCTCCGTTGCGGCTTCCTCAATGTACTCTTTGGCCAGCTGCACCCTGGCCCAGCTCTCAGGGCATTCGCGCTTCCACTTCACAGGGGAGGGAGCCACTTTCGCTCTCCGTTCCCTTGGGGACGGCCACGTGACCTCCTCATCACTCAACGCGCGTTCAACGTAACTCATCCACGTACGAGTGATCGCATCGTCGTGGGATGGAAAACCCCGCACGCGGGAAAGCTGAACTTCGGTGGTGGGCTCAGCCCGTCCAATAGCAATCAGCACTTGGTTCGGCATGATCATGGACGGCGATACGTCAGACCCAAACGCGCGGCGTTCACGGATTGAGAACAACTCGCGGACTAACTGCAGTCCACGGGCGGTACGCACCGTGGATATCCCCTTCAAATCAAGCCAGTTTCGCTCCACGGGGGATTCGAGGCTGCGGGTATCAATCAGGTGCTCGAACTCTGCTTCCGCAAATGGGAGCACCCCTGCGGTGTCTAGAACCTCTGCAAGTGCTTCCGCGAGGTCATGGAGATACAGCACGTCAAGTGCCGCGTAATCCAACCAGGCCTTTGGCAGCGGAGTTTTTGACCAGTTTTCGCGGCCATGACTCTTGTCTAGGTGCACGCCGGTGAAGTGCTTCACCATCGCGCCGAGGTTGGGTCGCGTAAAGCCCGCAAAACGTGCGGCGAGCTCAGTATCAAACAGCGTGCCGGGGTGTAGCTGCATCATGGCTAGGGCCTGCAAATCTTCACCGGCGGCGTGGATGATCCATTCTTCGCCGTTGATTACGGGCGCAAGGGCGGCGGTGAAGTGTTTGCGGTGGCCCTCCGGTGCAAGCAGGAAGGCGCCGGCGCCTCGACGGTAGATTTGGACCAAGAATGCCCGGTCATCAAAACGATAGGCAGATGCGCGCTCCGTATCTATTGCAAACGGGCCTCGGCCTTGGGCAAGTGCCCTGGCAACGCGGTGGAAGCCCTCTGGGCTATCCACATATTCATACTCTGGTCTTAGTGTCACGAAGGACTATTTTACAGCGTACGTTTACCTTTGTCCCAGCTCTGTCACACCTTCTGGAGGCAACCCGGCCACATGTGCCAGTACCTGCGAAAATGCCTCCACGTGGGGTGCGAGGTCCAAGCTGTCGGCAGTCCAAGAGGCGCGCATCTCCAACTGGTATGCCCGTGGCGGGCCTCCAATCTCACCGAAGCGAACCGATGCTGTGGAAGTTACTGTGCCGCCAAGGTTGGTAAAACCAGCGCCGCGCTGTGCTAATGACTCGTTGAGCCACTGCCACGCAACGTCGGGAAGCAAAGGATCCGACGCCACGGCATCATCCATGTCCGCCTGAATGTAGGCGACAAGGCGCATCGAGCCCTCCCACGCTTCCTCGGCGTCAGGGGAGTGCAGCAGGATAAGGCGGCCGAATGCATCGCCATCCGAATCCATGGAATCAGTGACATCCTCACCGCGATCAACCTCAAGGCCAATGGCGTGCGAATACGGCGCTGGGCGTTGTGGCGGGCGGATGGTGCCAAGAGTGATCTCTGGGCGCAGGCGAGCCGCATGCATTGACTCAACAGCCGCAGAGAACTCCGCGGGTGTCGCCGCCGGGGTGGAGTCAGATGTCGCCCCGCTGAGCGCGGCGCTGATTGAAACCGGGGCAGAGGAGGTGTCCGAGTGCTTCACAGCAATCAAAGCTATCGGTGCGCGGGCGGCTATCCGTGGAGGCGCGCCGCTTGAGGGGTAGTACGGTAGTAGGGTGAAGTAGAACTTTCGATTGATCCCTAGAGAAAGGGTGCCCATGGCCAAGCTCGATTTTGATGCCCTGAACGCTGTGCAGCGTTACCTCCAGTTTGCGGTATTCCGCGCAATCCCCGGCGCACTGGGGCAGGACCGCAGCAAGGTTATTGAAGAGGCTCAGGCTTTCTTCACCAACCTTGAGAACGAGGGTGTTGTGACCGTTCGCGGTATCTATGACAACACCGGAATCCGCGCAGACGCTGACTTCATGATCTGGTGGCACGCAGAAGAGTTCTCCCAGTTGCAGAAGGCGCTGGCAGATTTCCGTCGTACGACGACGTTGGGTCAGCTTGTTGAGGTCAGCTGGATTGGCAACGGTGTCCACCGCCCGGCAGAGTTCAACAAGTCCCATCTGCCAAGCTTCATCATGGGTGAGGAGCCGGGCGACTGGATTACGGTCTACCCGTTCGTGCGTTCCTACGAGTGGTACCTGCTGGACCCGCAGGAGCGCCGCCGCATCCTAGCGGAGCACGGCATGGCAGCGCGTGACTTTGCAGACGTGCGCGCCAACACCGTTGAGGCGTTTACCTTGGGTGACTACGAATGGATGCTCGCATTCGAAGCGCCGACCCTGCTGCGCATCGAGGGGCTGATGCACAAGATGCGCCACACCGAGGCACGCCGCCACGTGCGTGAAGAGATCCCGTTCCAGACGGGCCGTCGTGTTGGCGACATTGCAGAGATCATTGAGATTCTGCCGTAGTTACAGACTGGGCTGCGAACTACTGCTTTGGCTCTAGCGTCATTGAGATGGAGTTGATGCAGTAGCGCATGTCGGTGGGGGTGTTATAGCCCTCACCGGCAAACACGTGGCCGAGGTGGGAGCCACACGTGGCGCAGAGCACTTCTGTGCGGACCATGCCGTGGGAGCGGTCTTCGCGCTCGATGACCTTATCGCTGTCGGCGGGGGAGAAGAATGACGGCCAGCCGCAGTGAGATTCAAACTTTTCGGTAGAGCGGAACAACTCCTCGCCACACGCCCGGCAGTGGTACACGCCTTCTGTGGTGGTGTTCGTGTATTCGCCAACCCCTGGGGGCTCAGTGCCAGCCTCGCGAAGTACGTAGAACTCCTCAGGCGTGAGCTTCTCGCGCCACTGCGCTTCGGTCCAGTTTTTGTAATCCGTCATGGTGTTGAAGCGTAGTCACCACAGCCCAGGTTGTGACAGCAAGGATGAAGATCGCCCACCCTGCAGTAGGGAGGAAGGTGTTGAGCCAGCCCCCAAGCGCTGGGTGGTGGGGACTCCACCAGTTTAAGGGGGAAAGGCACAGGAACGCTCCCAGCCACGCAGTCCACAGGTGCATGGGGGAATGCGTACGCACCACGGTAAACAACGCGGGGAAGAGCATCATGGAGTAGTAGGCCTGCCCCAACGAGGACAACAGGCACACACCTGCAAGGAGCACGGCAGAGCTCACTGTGAGCCAGAGCCACTGATCAACGTTTCGCCAGCGCAACAAGGCCAGCACGGCAATAGCCACAGCGGCCGCAAAGAAGAGGAACAGCACGCGGTGCATCCAGTCTGGCATGCCAAAGTAGACGGCAAAGCCGGCAAGGGAAGAGTTGGCATAATCGCGCGTAATGCCCAAGTACGGCACGAGTTTGGTTACGTAATCGTTTGCTCCGGGGGTAAGCGGCCAGGCAATTGCGTTCATCACTACAGGGACAATCACCGCGGCAATCACGCTGCGCCAGCGGAACAGGAAAAACGGCAGCGCCACAAGGGGCAGAAACATTGGCTTGACCAAGATCGCCAGACCTAAGACCACACCAGCAGCGATGTCACGGCGCGCCATCGTCAGCGCAAGAAATGCCGTCAGTGCGAGCAGCAGGATGCCGTTGATATTTGAAAACACAAGGGTGTTGGTCACGGCCTCCGTGGCAAAGGCCAACGCCAATGCGATGGGAAACATCGGGTGTTTCAGCTCATAGCCGCTGAGACGAGTAAGCCAAGCAAGGGCAGCAATGATGGCAATTGCGTTGGCCAGGATAAACCAGGGTCTCGCCGCATCCACACTGGTGATCAGCCCCAGCGGCGAGAGCAGCAAGGTAGCGCCCGGGTTGTACAGGTAATGGGGGTTAACGTGGTGGTAGATCTCGTTGTACACCGGCACACGCTCCACGAAGCGGCGGGCGGCCGACCATACGGTGGTGAAATCGTCTGTCACCGACCCGGTTCGTGCAAGCACAATGAGCCTGTGCAGGATGAGGCAAAGTGCGATGGGCCAGGCAAAGGCGTTTGCTGCTTTCACTCGCATTACCGTACCCGCCGCAGCCGGGTAAAGATCATGGCGCGCTGGTCCACGGTGGCATCTTCCACCTCAAAGCGCCGCACGTAGTTACGGTTCCGGTCAAGCTCAAGGCCCCAGGGGCCATCCTGACTGCCGACGCTTACGTCAACCGTCACATGCAACACATCGATCAAATTCGCGTCCAGCATCTGTGCGTAGAGGTGTGGTCCGCCCTCACAAAGAATGCGGGCAAATCCGAGATCCCGTAGCGCCCGCACGATGCTGGACGCCGATCCGTCGCCAGAACTCACAATCGTTGCGCCGAGATTCTCGAGGGTGCGGATGGTGGAGGTACGGGTGGCGTCGGCAAGCGAACGCGCTGGGGTGAGAATGATGAGGCGCTCGGTGCCAAAGATGGGAAGCGAGGGGTCGAGCTCCAGTGAGCGCGTAACCACCGCAATGGGGGTAGCAGAGGGACCGTACTGCTCGGCGGCAACTGTGCCGGCGCCAACCAGGACACAGTCTGACCACTGTCGAAGCGCTGCAAGCAGTTTGGAGTCTGTCACGTTGCCCAACTCGCCGGATATGCCCTTGCGGGCAAAGGCGCCGAACAGCGTGTTGATTGCCACCGCGCGTAGCTCTGGCTCGCCTGGTGCTTGCGTGGGGCCGATTAGCTGGGCCATGTGTGGGGAAGCGGGCATGGAAAAAGAATAACCTCGGTAAAACTTTCGCTTTACCGAGGCTGTGTGATTGGAGGTGGATACGGGAATCGAACCCGTGTACACGGTTTTGCAGACCGTTGCCTAACCACTCGACCAATCCACCGTGGAGCGGATGACGAGACTCGAACTCGCGACCCTCACCTTGGCAAGGTGATGCGCTACCAACTGCGCTACATCCGCGTGCGCGATACTGGGATTGAACCAGTGACCTCTTCCGTGTCAGGGAAGCGCTCTCCCGCTGAGCTAATCGCGCGGGAAAAGTCCCACTAGGGGACTTGGAGCGGATGACGAGACTCGAACTCGCGACCCTCACCTTGGCAAGGTGATGCGCTACCAACTGCGCTACATCCGCATTGCACTGTGCTGTACCGTTTCGGCTTCACCGTTTGGGTGACTGCGTTGTGCGAGATAGAACATTAACCCCTTTGGCTGCCAATAGACAAATCGCCAGGTTAGGCGGGGTTTGTGTTGCGGGATTCGGTGTGAAGATGGGCTGTTTGCAGCCAATGCATCACACCGGTGTCATTTCTCGGCGCTAGTCGCAGGTTGTTGAGGCAGGGTATGAGGCGGGGTTTGGGCGGGGTTTGGGTTACTGAGCTGGCGATTCGGCTGCAGTGGCGTTGCGGTGTAACATACCCATCTGTTCGGTCCTATGGCTCAGTGGAAGAGCGTTCCGTTCACACCGGAAAGGTCGCTGGTTCGATCCCAGCTAGGACCACCAGATGGAAAAGCTCCGGCAGACAGTGTTCTGCCGGAGCTTTTCCGTTTCCCGATGCGTATCTTGGTGCCGTTGCTGGTGATCTACCCCGCAATAGGGGTGTACTAAGTGTCTACCCCCGGGCACTATGGTGAGTAGCAAGCGAAAACGATTCAGTGACCGGAAGGATTTCACCGCAACATGAGTCGCAACATGAGCCACCACATGAGCTCAGGCCGGGGTGTAAGCCGTGTTTCCAAGTTCGCAGCTGCAGCTGTTGTAGCTGGTGCGCTAGCCGCCAGCGCCCCTGCGGCATTGGCGCATGACGCAGTTATCGGCGGTTCACCCGCTGATAAAGAGGTGGTTACCGCATTTCCTACCACCCTTGAGCTGGAGTTCTCCGGTTTTCCTAAAGAGGGCTTTAGCACCATCGCATTGTCGCGAGACGTAGACGGTAAGCCGGAAGTGCTTTTTAGCGGCGAGCCTACGATTGAACAGAACTTCGTTCGCCTCGATTTGCCCGATGGCTTGGACGTTGAGCCGGGCAATTACCGCATTGGCTTCCAGATCATTTCTTCCGACGGGCACGCAACGAAGGGTATGACCACGTTTACGTTCAACCCGACCGGTGAGCCGCTGGCCGAAGCGGCTGAATCCACACCGGACACAGCGACCGAGATAGCCGCCGATGAAGGTAACTCCAGCATGCGCCTCGTTTTGGCGATTGTCGGCTTGCTCGTTGTTGCAGGTGCTGCGGTAGCGGCTCTTGGAAAACTTCGTAAAGGACAGGGGCAGTAAAAGTGGCGGTTTCTAGGAGGGGGTTTCTCGCGGGTGGGGTTGTCGTGGCGTCGGCAAGCATGGCTACTGCCTGCGGTGATACTGATGCACCCGTAGGTGTTCCCAGTAACTCTGAGCCGAACGATCAGCCGCTGAAGAAATCCACGGTTGCATTCGATGGGCCACACCAGGCGGGTATTTCGACGCCGACGCAGGCTTCGCTGAACATGATTGGCTTCAACCTGCGCGAGGGGGTGGAGGCGAAAGGGATCCGCAACCTTATGCGGCTGTGGACTGAGGATGCTCGTGAGATGGCCGCCGGCCGTAACCCCTTGGGCAGCCTGGAGCCCGAGATGCTGGAGTGGCCGGCAAACCTGACGTTCACTGTGGGCTTTGGTGAGCGGGTTTTCGATATCGCCGCGCCTGAGAAGAAGCCGAGCTGGTTGCACCCGATTCCGGACATGCAGCACGATCAGCTGCGTGAGGAATGGGGACAAACCGATCTTGTTCTGCAGATCTGCGCTGATGACCCGGTGATGTGTGCCTGGGCGATGCGCCATATGGTGCGTGCCAGCGTGGATTACGTGGACATTGGCTGGGTGCAGCAAGGCTTTGCCAATGCGTACGGGGCCATTCCGAAGGGCCAGACCCCGCGCAACCTCTTCGGCCAGATCGACGGCACGGTCAACCCTTACTCGGAAGAGGAATACGCCGAGCAGGTGTTTGCCGATGATGGCTCCACCTCCATGGTGATCCGCCGCATTGAGATGGACCTGGATGACTGGGAGAAGCTCGACCGCGTCTCCAGGGAGGAGTCAGTGGGCCGCACGCTTGATGACGGTGCGCCGCTTTCCGGTGGCGACGAATTCACCCCAGCCGACTTTGACAAGATCGATGACTTTGGCCTGCGTGTGATTGACCCGAACTCCCACATGGCGCGCGCAGCGGCACCTGCGGACCATCCGGAGCAGAAGTTCAAGCGCCGCCCGTACAACTACTACCTACCGCCCGAGGCCGGCCTGATCTTTGTGGCCTTCCAGAAAGACCCGGACGTACAGTTCACACCGGTGCAGCAGCGGCTGGACGAGATCGACCGGCTCAACGAGTGGACCACGGCGATTGGTTCCGCCGTGTACTGGATTGCGCCGGGGACGGACCCGGAATCTGCAGACCGGGCCTACTGGGGTCAGTCGGTTTTGTCATAGCATCCGGGGTAGGATTGCAAACCGCATTGTAAACGGGGCGCGTCCAGGTATGACGTTCCCCTTGAGGCGCAAAGGAGCGCACCTGGCTATGGCAGAAGCAACAGCAAGGCAGATTTTGGAGTTTGAGCCGTTTGAGGTTCCCGCCGGCACACCTGTTGGTGCCGCAATGCGGGAGCTCAACCTGCCGAACAAGGGTGAGCAGGCCATCGTGGTTGTCCAGGATGTAGAGGGCAACCTGAAGGACCTGTCGCACGTGCCGGAGGAAACCGCGACGTTTACGCCGGTTCCGGCCAATACTGAGTTGGGCCGCTCCGTGATCCGCCACTCCTGCGCACACGTGCTTGCCCAGGCCGTCCAGGCCGAGTTCCCCGGCACCAAGCTGGGCATTGGCCCGGCGATTAATGACGGCTTCTATTACGACTTTGACGTTGCCGAGCCGTTTACTCCTGAGGACTTGAAGACGCTTGAGCGTCGGATGAAGAAGATCATCAAACAGGGGCAGAAGTTCGCTCGCGGCGTGTTCGCCTCCCAGGAAGAAGCCGCAGAGCGTTTGGCAGACGAGCCCTACAAGCTTGAGCTGATCCAGGACAAGGGCAACGTGGACCCGGACTCGGATGAGGCGACCGAGGTAGGTGCTGGCGAGCTGACCTACTACGACAACCTGAACCCACGCACGGGTGAGGTTGAGTGGTCTGACCTGTGCCGTGGCCCGCATATTCCCACCACCAAGTACATCCCGGCGTTTTCGCTGACCCGTTCCTCGGCGGCCTACTGGCGTGGTGACCAGGACAACGCTGGTTTGCAGCGCATCTACGGCACGGCGTGGGAGTCCACCGAGAAGCTGGATGAGTACCTGACCATGCTGGCCGAGGCGGAGAAGCGTGACCACCGCCGCCTGGGCAATGAGATGGACTTGTTCTCCTTCCCGGATGAGGTTGGTTCTGGCCTGCCGGTGTTCCACCCGGATGGCGGCATTGTGCGCATGGTGATGGAGCAGCACTCCCGTGAGCGTCACGTGGCTGCTGGCTACTCCTTTGTAAACACCCCGCACGTGACCAAGGGTGACCTGTTTAAGAAGTCGGGTCACCTGGATTGGTACGCCGAGGGCATGTTCCCGCCGATGAAGCTGGACGGCGAGGTAGATGATGAAGGCAATGTGACCAAGCAGCCGGTTGACTACTACGTCAAGCCGATGAACTGCCCGATGCACAACCTGATCTTTGACTCCCGCGGGCGTTCCTACCGTGAGCTGCCGCTGCGCCTGTTTGAGTTCGGTACCGTGTACCGCTACGAGAAGTCCGGTGTGGTGCATGGCCTCACCCGCGCGCGTGGCTTTACCCAGGATGACGCGCACATTTACTGCACCGAGGAGCAGCTGGAAGAAGAGCTGACCAGCGTGCTGGAGTTCATTATCTCGCTGTTGCAGGACTACGGCCTGGATGACTTCTACCTGGAGCTTTCTACGAAGGACCCGGAGAAGTACATCGGTGATGATGCAATCTGGGAGCGCTCCACCAACATCTTGCAGTCTGTGGCTGAGAAGTCCGGCCTGGAGCTGGTACCGGATCCTGCCGGTGCGGCGTTCTACGGTCCGAAGATTTCGGTGCAGGCCCGCGACGCCATTGGTCGTACGTGGCAGATGTCTACGGTGCAGCTGGACTTCAACCTTCCGGAGCGTTTTGACCTGCAGTACACCTCCTCGGATGGCTCCAAGAAGCGCCCGGTAATGATCCACCGTGCACTGTTTGGCTCCATTGAGCGTTTCTTCGGCGTGCTGTTGGAGCACTACGCTGGCGCCTTCCCGGCATGGCTGGCCCCGCACCAGGTGGTTGGCATTCCGGTGGCGGACGCGTTTGCGGATCACCTTGAGGGCGTTGTTGGCCAGCTACGTGCTCGTGGCCTGCGCGCTGAGGTGGACCACTCGGATGACCGCATGCAGAAGAAGATCCGCACCCACACCACCGGCAAGGTGCCGTTCATGCTGCTCGCGGGTGAGCGTGACGTGGATGCGAACGCGGTGAGCTTCCGCTTCCTCGACGGCAGCCAGATCAACGGCGTGCCCGTTGATGAGGCTGTGGAATTGATCGCCGCTTGGGTTGGCGAGAAGATCAACGATCAGCCGAACGAGGCCGCAATTGCAGCGCGACGCGGCTAATAACCCGCCTTACGTTGACCAGGGCGCAGGCGACGAGGATCGCCTTGTGCGCCTCTGGGCACCGTATAGGTCGGCGTATATTGCACGTCATGCGTCGGCAAGCAAGAAAAGCTCCGATCCTTTCCTAGACATCCCGAAGATGGACGATGAGGATGGGCTGATTGTTGCGCGCGGCAAGCACGTGTACGCGGTGCTCAACCTGTACCCGTACAACTCTGGACACATGATGGTGGTGCCGTACCGCAAGGTTGCTGAGCTGGAAAACCTTACCGATGAGGAGACCGCAGAGCTCGGCGAGTTTGCCAAGCTTGCAGTGCGGACCTTGAAACATGTGTCACGGCCCGAAGCGATCAACGTGGGGCTCAACCTTGGCAAAGCCTCAGGTGGGTCAGTGGGAGACCACCTGCATCTACACGTTGTGCCGCGGTGGTCCGGAGACAGTAACTTTATGACTGTCGTTGGCGGCACGAAGGTATTGCCGCAGCTGCTGCGTGATACGAGGCAGCTGCTTGCAGATGGCTGGGCAGAAGTGGCATCGACCCCGCAGACTTCACCGACGCGATCGAACACACCCGAATCGGAGACAGACAATGCTTAGTGTGCATGGGCGCAAACCGGCACGCCGTTTCGTGGAACCGGTAGCCAAAGCCCTGCTGAATGCCGGTGTGAGTGCGAACATAACCACGGTGGTTGGCACCGTTGTCGCAGTGACGTTGTCTGCGGTGCTCATTCCGGCCGACTACTTGGTGGCAGCGGCCATTGCCATTGGGCTGTTTTCGGCGTTTGACATGGTTGACGGCACGATGGCGCGCCTTAGCGGCGGGGGAACGGCCTATGGCGCCACGCTGGATGCAAGTTGTGACCGTATTACAGACGGAGCGCTATTTGGCGCTATCGCCATGTGGCTGATCTACGTAGACCACGCACACCCGGCACACGTTGCAGCGTGTTTGGCTGTGCTGGTGCTCAGCCAAACCATCAGCTACATCAAGGCGCGTGCTGAGGCCGGCGGCATCAAAATTGTCGGTGGGCTGGTGGAGCGACCAGAGCGCCTGATTGTGGCGCTGGTGGGCTTGGGCCTTGAAGGCTTTGGGGTGCCGCACTCGGTAGAAGTTGCCGTGTGGTTGCTGCTGGTGGGATCCGTGTTCACAGTGGTGCAACGCTTGATGATTGCTGCGCGTGATCCGCGAGCGACGGCTCCACTAGCACCGCCGCCTGGAGCGTGAGGCGTAGATGAGGGCTGAAAATCTCGTTGCTTACGGCTACTTGGCAGGGTGGCGCCTTGTCGGTGCACTGCCAAGGCGCGTGACCTGGCCGCTCTTTCGCTTCGGCGCTGACCAAGTCAGCGATTACGGCCGCGGCATGGAGCAGCTCCGCAGAAATCTGGCCCGCGTGGTGGGCCCTGGGCATGTCACACGCCGACTTGTGCGCGATGCCATGCGTTCCTACGCTCGCTACTGGATGGAGGCCTTTCGCCTGCCACGTATTGCCACCGATGATGCGCTGCTCAACCGCTACAGTGCGGGCGTCGAGGGGTTGGAGCATCTCGAAGCGGCACTGGCTAAGGGCAAGGGCGTTGTGCTCACCCTGCCGCACTCCGGCAACTGGGACTTTGCCGGCCTGTTCCTTACTCGCAACTACGGCAGTTTCACCACCGTCGCTGAGCGTGTCAAGCCTGAGGTCTTGTTTGATGCCTTCGTGGACTACCGGGAGTCTTTAGGTTTCGAGGTGGTGCCACTGACAGGCGGGCCGGTCGCTCCATTTATGCGCCTGAAAGAGGTTCTGGAAGCCGGCGGCATCGTGTGTCTGATGGGGGAGCGCGACTTTTCTGGTCGTGGCGTTCCGGTGACGTTCTTCGGTGAGGAGACGACGTTTCCGGTAGGGCCTGCAAAGCTGGCGATGGATACGGGCGCTGAACTTCTGGTTGCCCACTCCTGGTTCACTGACGGTGTGCGTGGTCAGGGCGGATGGGGGTTGAAGGTGGACCCGCCGATTGCCGTGGACACGCTTGAAAAGACAACCCAGCGCGTCGCTGACCACTTCGCTGCCAACATCGCCGCCCACCCGGCAGATTGGCACATGCTGCAGCCGCTGTGGCCTGCGGATAAAGACCGCAGGCGGAAACAGGAGGGGAGCTAGACATGCGCATTGGCATGGTGTGTCCCTACTCCTTTGATGAGCCCGGTGGCGTGCAGGCGCACGTGTTGGATCTGGCGCAGACCCTGATTGCCCGCGGCCACGAGGTGCGGGTACTCGGTCCAGCCTCCGAGGACACGGATCTGCCCGACTTTGTCACCCGCGGCGGGCCCGCTGTTGCCGTGCCGTATAACGGTTCCGTTGCCAGGCTTTCGCTCGGCCCACATATGCGGCGTGTAACCCGACAGTTCATTGCACAGGGCGAGTTTGACGTCTTGCATGTCCACGAGCCGAATGCGACAAGCTTCTCGTTGGCGGCACTGCGTTACGCTGATGGCCCAATCGTGGCTACCTACCACGCGTCTGCAGCTTCTTCGGTGGCGCTGAAAGCCGCACTGCCGATCCTTCGCGCCAACTTGGAGAAGATCAGCGGCGGTATTGCGGTCTCCGAAATAGCTCGGCGTTGGCAGGTGGAACAGGTAGGCACAGACCCGGTTGTGATTCCCAACGGCGTGGATACCTCGCGCTTTGCCGCGCACTGCGGTGAACCGAACGATTCGCGTGAGGTTGAGATCGTCTTTCTCGGCAGGTTGGATGAGCCGAGGAAGGGGCTGGAGGTGTTGCTCGCGGGCGTCGATAAGCTGAAAAGCCCCGAGGGATCACTGCGGGTGACGGTGATGGGGGGTGGGGCTGAGCGCTCGCACCCGGGGGTGGAGTTTATGGGGCGTGTCACCGAGGAAGAGAAAGCCCGCGTGCTGGGGCGAGCCGACATTTACGTGGCGCCGAACACGGGTGGGGAGTCCTTCGGCATTGTGCTGGTTGAGGCCATGGCGGCAGGGTGTGCGGTGGTGGCAAGTGACTTGGAAGCGTTTGCCGCAGTGGTTGATGCACAGAGTGACACGCCTGCTGGCCTGCTGTTTCCTGTCGGTGATGCTGATGGTTTAGCTAGGCAGGTGCAGTTGCTTATCGACGATCCACGCACCCGCAACACCCTCATCACCGCAGGTAAGCGCCGCGCAGCGCTCTACGACTGGGAGCGAGTGGCGAGCCAAGTGCTGGCCGTGTACGAAACGGTTGCCACAGGACAGATTGTGACGGTGGCCAAGTGAGCACCACGGTGATCTGGGTTGTGGTGGCGATCTTGCTCACGCTGTTTGCTGCATGGGCGTATTTCACTGCGCGCCGCCTGGACCGGCTGCACATTCGCTTGGATCGCTCGCTTGCGGCATTGCAAGCAGCCCTGGATAGACGCTGTGCCGTACTTGCCGTGACGTGCCCAGAGCTAGCAGCCGATGCCCATGCTGTTGAAGAGATTCGGATGAGCGCTGGCAATCTCACCGACAGGCTGGACGCTGAGTCAGCGCTACGTCCGCGCGCGGCAGGTTGTGAGGGGGCAGAGCTGCAGGATGCTGACACACGCGTACTGCTTGCGCTGCGCTTTTACAACGATGCCGTAGCTGATACGCGCGCGCTTCGCCTTCGACCTGTGGTGCGTACGCTGCGGCTTGGCGGCACAGCTGCGCTTCCGGAATACGCTGCGCTGCCGCTGTAGATCCAGCTGTGATGCGTTGTAGGCTTGCCTGTCATGGAAAGCATCCGTGAGTTAGAGCGAGTCTTAACACTCAAGCAGGTTGGCCCAACCACGTTTGAGGGCCCTGCGATGAAGGCCCTGGTGTTTGTCCGCATGTTTGGCGGTCACCTTGCAGCCCAGGCGCTGGCAGCGGCAAGCGCAACCATTGAAGACGGCAAATACGTGCATTCTTTGCACAGTTACTTCCTGCGGCCTGCTGAGGCTGACTTGCCCGTGCGCTACGAGGTGCTCCCGCTTCGCGACGGCCGCAGCTACGCCCTACGCACCGTGCAGGCTTACCAAGGCGAGAAGTTGTGCTTTGTGTTGAGCGCGAGTTTCCACCACAACCTGGACGAGGGACCGGAGCACGCCGAGCAAATGCCGGATGTCCCACGACCGGAGGCAATTGCCCCTGGAGGGAAGATTCCGAGCGGTGTGCCGGATGCGGAAAAGGAGTTCCACGAGTGGGACATCCGCGACGTACCTATCGAAAGCAATGCACAAGACGCGACCACGGTCAGCGGACGGAGCCTGTGGTTTCGCTACCGCCACCAGCTGCCTGACACGGATGTCTTTCATGCCCAGGCGCTGACGTATCTGACGGACATGACGCTGCTCTACACCTCGTTGCAGGCGCACCCGGAGGCGAAGGTTCAGTTGGCGTCGTTGGACCACAACATGTGGTTCTTGCGCCCGGTGCGGGTCGATGATTGGTTGCTGTACAGGCAGTCGTCGCCATCGGCAGGCAGTGGGCGGGCGCTGACCCAGGGCAAAATTTTTGATGCTGCCGGCAACCTCGTTGCGGTGATTGTCCAGGAGGGGCTTGCACGCAACCTTCGCGAAGGCGCGACCCAGGTGCCGATGCGCGGTAAATGATCGGTGCTAGTGATCAGTGCCGGTGATGCGTGGTTAGCCAGAATTGGCTGCAGCGTATACTGGCATGCCGAAAACAAAACTTCCGAGCGAAAAGGGGTGCGAGATGGCAGGCCATTCAAAGTGGGCTACTACCAAGCACAAGAAGGCAGCAAATGACGCGAAGCGTTCCAAGCTGTGGGCGAAGCTGATTAAAGACATTGAGGTTGCGGCCCGTACGGGCGGTGGCGACCCAGCTGCGAACCCGACGCTGGATGACATGATCCGCAAGGCCAAGAAGGCCTCCGTACCCAACGACAACATTGAGCGCGCACGTAAGCGTGGCTCTGGTGAGATTGCTGGCGGCTCTAACTATGAGACCGTGATGTATGAGGGCTACGGCACCAACGGTGTCGCAGTGCTGATTGAGTGTCTGACGGATAACCGCAACCGCGCGGCAACTGAGGTCCGCACCGCCATGACGAAGAATGGCGGCAACCTGGGTGAGTCCGGTTCTGTTGGCTACATGTTTGAACGCACCGGCATTGTCACCATCCAAAAGGGCGAGCTGACTGAGGACGATGTGCTGATGGCCGTCCTGGACGCTGGTGCTGAGGAAGTCAATGACCTGGGTGAGCTCTTTGAGATCACCTGCCAGCCGACCGACCTTCCGGCCGTACGTGAGGCACTAGCAGCCGAAAACATTGAGGTGGAAGATTCCGAGCAGGAGTTCCGCGCGGACGTTGAGGTTGATCTGGATCTTGAAGGCGCAAAGAAGATGATGAAACTCATCGACGCGCTTGAAGAGTCGGATGATGTGCAAAACGTCTACACCAACATGAACATCTCGGACGAGGTTGCTGAGCAACTGGAGGATTAGTGTGAACAAGCGGCTGACTGTCGCACTCTCGGCATGTGCTTTGGCCGCGGGTGCGCTGCTGCCCGCGGGCTGTAGTGCAGTGGGCAGCCAACAGGCGCTGCCCGTACCCGAAAGTCCGGTGTTTACAAGCATTGCGGGACCTGAACCCGACTCTGACGCCTTAGAGCCGCGCCAAGAACCTGGTCCTGTTTCACCCCCGGTTGACGCTGGCGCCTTGGTTGGTAACCAGCAACGCAGCTGGCCGGGTGGAGTGGATGACTCCGTGCATGCGGAACCAGGGACGGTGAATCCAGACGTCTTTTTGGGACGCCCTGCGCATACCCCAATTGGCCACGACGGCGATTTTCCAGGAGATGCTGGTCTGAAGGACGGATCCTGCGACGCGTTCAAGGGTCTTGAGGGGCAAACCCAGCAGCAGTACGTCAACGCCCGCTACATGGTGGTCAACGACCAAGCTGGCCCCACTAAGGCGGTACGCGCGGTGCCTCGCGGTTATGCACATTCGCCCGCAGGTGCCCTCGTTGCAGCGATGAACACGGCAACGTTCCACCCAAATAGTGGTGATGAGGTAGCTGCAGAATCGTATGAGCAGCTGGCTAAGTCTTCAGCGTTGGCAAAGCAGCTGCGTGAAGAGGGCGGGCATGAAAACCCTGAGCAGTACGCAACTTCGCGTTTCCTCACCATGCCTGCGCCGGTGGCGTACAAGATTCTGCAGTGTGAGAAAGACTTCGTGCAGGTTGAGTTGGCTATCTTCTTTGAGCCTGACCAACTTGAACGTGAAGACGAACTGTTGATTGGCCGGATTGGCATGCGCTGGGTTGACGGTGACTGGGTAGGAGACTTCTCGGGCAAAGCCGATGAAGAGGTCTTCCAGCACGGTCGACACGATCTGGACGGGTTTACGTACATCGACTACGTCTAAACCACATGTGGTAGAACGTACGTGTGGTGAATCTTGAAGGGCTTCGTGTAATGGGCATTGACCCCGGGCTGACCCGATGTGGTCTGTCCGTGGTCCAGGCCGGGCGCGGGCGTCAGATACTTCCTGTCGCTGTGGGAGTTGCACGTACGCCTTCGGACGCGGAGTTGGCGGAGCGCTTGCTTCGCTTGTCCCGTGCGGTGGGGGAATGGATGGATGATTACAGTCCGGATGTTGTTGCCATGGAACGGGTTTTTGAACGCGGCAATGTCTCTACTGTGATGCACACTGCTCACGCGGTGGGTGTGCTGGTGTTGGCAGCTGCGGAGCGGGGGATCCCAGTGCATCAGTACACGCCTTCAGAGGTGAAGAAGGCTGTTTCTGGCAACGGCCGTGCGGACAAGAAGCAGATGACCAACATGATTACCCGTATCTTGGGATTGAGTGAAGCCCCGAAGCCTGCGGATGCAGCGGATGCGCTTGCGATTGCCGTATGCCACTGCTGGCGTGCGCCGCTTATTGAAAGGATGTCTACGGCATGATTGATTCCCTCAATGGTGAGGTTATTGCGATTGGGCTTGACCACGCGGTAATTGAGTGCTCTGGGGTTGGCTACCGGTTTCTTGCGACGCCTCCAACGCTTGGGGGGCTCCAGCGCGGGGAGAAGCGCCGTGTGCTGACGTCAATGGTGGTTAAAGATGATGGCATGACGCTCTACGGTTTTGCCGATGCCGATGCGCGTACGATTTTTCACAAGCTGCAAACCGTGACCGGGTTGGGCCCGAAGCTGGCGCTTGCCGCGCTTGCTGTGTTCCAGCCAGGAGAGTTGGCGAGCCACATCGCGGCTGGTGATGCCAAGGCGTTGCAAACCATCCCAGGCGTGGGCAAGAAGATGGCTGATCGCATGGTCTTGGAACTCAAGGACAAGCTAGAGGGCTTTGCCGTAGCCCCAGCACAAGATCAGGCGCCTAGCGCGGCTAGTGGTGCGGGCGGGGCATCGTTTGCCTCTGAGCAGGTTGTTGAGGCACTTGTCGGTTTGGGCTTTGCAGAGAAGTCCGCGCGCCCAGTGGTCGAGGCGTTGCAGGCGGAGCAGCCGGAGATTGCCCAAAGTGCGCTTCTTCGCGCGGCGTTGACGCAGCTTGGAAAGAAGTAGGGCAGTGTCAGATATAGAAAAGACTGAGTTCCAGCTGCCGGATAACCTTGCCCGCCGAACAGGTGCGGGGCGATCGCAGGATTCTCCGGTGACATCGAAGGCGCAGCCGGAAGAGCATGACGTTGAAAAGACGCTACGCCCAAAGTCACTGGATGAATTCATTGGCCAGCCGAAGGTCCGTGAGCAGCTGAATCTGGTGCTTGCTGGTGCGAAGCGTCGTGGTGTGACACCGGATCATATTCTGCTTTCTGGCCCGCCGGGTCTGGGTAAGACGACGATGGCGATGATTATTGCTCAGGAGCTGGGAACCTCGCTTCGTATGACCTCTGGTCCAGCACTTGAGCGTGCGGGAGATCTTGCGGCGATGCTGTCGAACCTCATGGAGGGCGACGTGCTGTTTATTGATGAGATCCACCGCATCGCGCGCCCTGCCGAAGAAATGCTCTACATGGCCATGGAGGATTTCCGTATTGACGTGATTGTGGGCAAAGGCCCGGGTGCAACTTCTATTCCGTTGGAGATTCCGCCGTTTACATTGGTTGGTGCAACCACACGCGCCGGCATGCTGACTGGACCTTTGCGCGACCGCTTCGGGTTTACAGCGCAGATGGAGTTCTACGACGTTGAAGATTTGACCAGGGTGGTTACGCGTGCGGCAACAATTCTGGGCGTCAGCATTGATAAGGATGCCGCGGTGGAGATTGCCTCGCGCTCCCGTGGCACGCCGCGTATTGCAAACCGCCTGCTGCGCCGTGTGCGCGACTGGGCAGATGTTAACGGCAACGGGCATGTAGATCTGGATGCTGCCCGTGCGGCGCTCAATGTCTTTGATGTTGATGAACGCGGGCTTGATCGCCTTGACCGGGCGGTGTTGGATTCATTGATCCGTGGCCATGGCGGTGGGCCTGTCGGCGTGAACACACTGGCGATTGCCGTGGGTGAGGAGCCAGGCACGGTTGAAGAAGTCTGTGAGCCTTACCTTGTGCGCGCTGGCCTCATGGCGCGTACCGGACGCGGACGTGTGGCAACGGCAAGTGCGTGGCACCACCTTGGCATGACTCCGCCGCCGGAGGCTCCGGGCCAGCTTGAGCTGTATTAGTTTGATTTGGCGTAGTTTGATTTTGTCTAGGCCGAGCAACGAAGATAAGCGGCATGGAACTCTTGCCACTTCTTCTTATTCTCGGCCTTTTTCTTCTGCCTTCGCTGCTCATGATGCGCTCCCAGCGCAGGAGGGCACGTGAAGTAGAAGCCATGCGTGCTTCGCTGGTTCCGGGGGATCGCATTGTAAGCGTGGCAGGTGTTCACGGCACTGTGGTGGCCGTGGGCGAGCAGGGCCAGGAGCAGGGCGCAATTGATGTGGAGATCGCACCGGGTGTAGTGGTCACCATGGAGCTGGCCGGAGTGATGAAGAAAGACGCAGAGGTCATGCCGTAGCATGTTCCGGTGTCTCGTTAGCGGTTAGCGAACCTTAGACTTTGTAACAAGAGGAGAATTCCACGTGTCTAGCAGCGCTCGGCGATCTCATGACTCGACGCGGCGATGGCCAATGCGTGCCATTGCGCTGTTCGCGCTCGTAGTTATTGGCGTCTATTCGCTGGTGTTTTTCACCGGTGATAAGACTGCATCGCCAAAATTGGGCATTGACCTACAGGGCGGCACGCGCGTCACCTTGGTCCCGCAAGGGGCTGAGCCGACGCGTGAGCAGCTTGAAGATGCCCGCAATATTCTTGAAAACCGCGTCAACGGTATGGGTGTTTCTGGCGCCAGTGTTGTGGTGGACGGCAATACTCTGGTCATTACCGCAGCGGGTGATGACACGTCTCAGGTGCGTAACATCGGCCAGACTTCTCAGCTGCTGTTCCGCCCGGTACTGGAGAATCCAACCGCGGATCCGGCCAGTGTTGAACAGACGTTGCTTGATACGGCTACAACGTGGGTTGAGCTCGGCGTGATGCCTAAGGAGCAGGCACAGCTGGCGATCAACCAGGTGTTTGCCCCACAGACTGAGGGTGAAGAGGAAGCCGCTGAAGCACCACAGCTTGAAGCAACCCCGCTGCCGGAGCCGAACGGTCCGGTTGAGGCATCCGAGCGCAGGCAGGAAGTTGCTGAGGCGTTGCGTGCTACCCGCCAGTCCACTGATCCCACGCAGCAGTTCGCCGCGATGGCACTGATGCAGGGCAGCTGCCTGCTGCAGACCGTTGACCCGCTGGCAGGCTCTGATGATGAGACCTTGCCGCTTGTTGCGTGTGACCCTTCGCGTGGGCAGGTATTGCTTTTGGACGAGGTGCCGCTGCTCGCCGGCGTCACCGGCCCGGATGGACCGCGTTTGACTGGTGAGCAGATTGATACTGGCCGCCAGATCACGGGTGGTCCGAACATTCAGACCGGTCAGATGGAGATCAACTTCGCGTTTAGCCAGGAGGGCCAGTTCAACGGCTCCCAGACCTGGGCGCAGCTGACTAGCGCCATGATCGGCCAGCAGATCGCCATCACCCTGGACTCCCAGATCATCTCCGCTCCCGTGATCCAGGGCTCCACCCCGGTGGGCTCGGCAACGTCTATTACCGGCCAGTTCACCCAGGAAGAGGCGGACAGCCTGGCAAACAACCTGCGTTACGGCGCACTCCCGCTGTCATTTGCAGGTGAGAATGGCGAGCCAGGTGGTACCGCCATGACGGTGCCGCCGTCACTGGGCTTGGCCTCCTTGCAGGCAGGTATTTACGCAGGCCTGGTTGGTATTTTGCTGGTGGCGCTGTTTGTGTTCGCTTACTACCGCCTGTTTGGTTTGATCTCCCTGTTCACCCTTGCAGCGGCAGGTGTGCTGGTCTACGGCGCGCTGGTACTGCTTGGCCGCTGGATCGGCTACTCCCTAGATCTGTCTGGCATTGCTGGTCTGGTCATTGGTATCGGTACCACCGCAGACTCCTTCGTGGTGATCTACGAGAGGATTAAGGATGAGGTGCGCAAGGGCAAGACCTTCCGCTCTGCTACCGCATCTGGTTGGGAGCGTGCGAAGGAAACCATTGTTACCGGCAACATGGTGACCCTGATCGGTGCGGTGATTATTTACATGCTGGCTGTTGGCGATGTGAAGGGCTTCGCCTTCACCATGGGCCTGACTACCGTGTTCGACCTGTTGGTCACCTTCCTGATTACGGCACCGCTGTTGATTTTGGCGTCGCGTAGTTCCTTCTGGTCCAAGCCTGCAGTAAACGGTATGAGCAAGGCGTTTGCAGTGGGAGAGCACAACCGAGCTGTTTCCAAGACGGGGGCAGACGCTGCAGCGGCTGAGGCTGCTGCCCATGATCCCCGCCCTGTTGCCCACGTAGAATCCGAGGAGGCATAGAGATGTCCAATACCGCTACCGTGGAAACAACGGAAAATGTCGGCGGGCGTTTTGAGCGCATTTACACCCGTGAGGGTGCGATTGACTTCGTAGGCCGTCGCAAGATTTGGTACGCGTTTACGCTTGCGTTCCTTGCAATCTCTGTGGTTGCCATGCTTGGCCGCGGCTTCAACTTGGGTATTGACTTTGAAGGCGGCACGAAGATCGCCATGCCTGCGGGTGACTTGGTTGCTGAGCAGGTGGAAGAGACCTTTATTGAGGCAACCGGTGTGACCCCGGAGCTGACCCAGATCGTGGGTGCAGGCGATGCCCGTACCCTGGAGATCAACTCTCAGCACTTGACGCAGGATCAGATCGACGCTGCACGTCAGGCTATCTACGAAGTGCACCAGCCGAAGGACGCTGAGGGTGTGGCATCCGCCGATGCTATTGGTGATTCGACGGTGTCTGAGTCTTGGGGCGACACGATTACCAAGCGCATGCTGCTGGCAATGGGCGTGTTCTTGATTGCTGCGGCGGTCTACGTGGCGTTGCGCCTGCAGCGCGAGATGGCTCTTGCAGCGATGTTGGCGTTGATTGTGGACGGCATCGTGATCATGGGTATCTACGCCCTGTTCGGCCTTGAGGTCACCCCTGCGATGATCATCGGTCTTTTGACTGTGCTGACCTTCTCCATCTATGACACGGTCATCGTGTTTGACAAGGTGAAGGAGAATACTGCCGGTGTTCTGGGCTCGCGTCGTTCTACCTACGCCGAGGAAGCAAACCTGGCGCTGAACCAGACGGTGATGCGCTCTATCTCTACCTCGGTGATTTCGGCCCTGCCGATTGTGGCTTTGATGGTGGTTGCCGTGTGGATGCTGGGCGTGGGTACGTTGAAGGATCTCGCGTTAATCCAGCTTATTGGTGTGATCGAAGGCATCTTCTCCTCGCTGTTCTTGGCAACTCCGCTGTTGGTTTCGCTTGTAGAGCGCCAGAAGCGCTACCGCGACCACAATGAGGAGGTTGCCCGCTATCGCAGTGGCGAGACCGACGAGGTAGATGAGGTTAGTTTCGCGCCTAAGCGTACGGTCACCGCACCGGTTGCGCACAAGGCAGAAACAGAGGCTGTTCATCCAGGTGAAACCGGCAGTGGTTCCACCACGTGGAGACCCAACGTGCGCTAGACGCGCAGTTGGTTGAAGGAGGCTTTACGCATGCGGCGCATCAAGCGCATGGTGGGGGTGTTGGCAGCGTGTGTCAGCATGCTCGGCGCAGTTGCCTGCGCTTCCGGTGAGGACGGTGATGCAGGCGAGCGCTTTGGCTACCAGGTTGCCTCTGACCTACGTACCACCAACGCCGGCTCGTTGGAGGGACGTTCGCTACAGGCGCAGGTGCTCTCCGGCAGGCTGTATCCGGGGGTCTACGTCCCAGGCCCTAACGGCCAGATGATTCCGAACACGGATCTGGTGAAAACCCAGGAGATTCCCGGTCCGGAGCGTCGAGTGAAGTACACACTGTCCCAGGAGGCCGTGTTTTCTGACGGCACTCCGGTGACGTGTTCTGATTACTTGTTGGCGTTCACCGCCGGGATCAACCCAAAGGTGTTCGGCTCGAGCATGCCGCTTTTCGACGACACCGCGGACCTTCAGTGCACGCCCGGCTCCAAGGAGTTCGCGGTGGTGTTCAAAGAGGGCAGAGGTGCGCGCTGGCGTGGGCTTTTCGAAGCTGGCACCGTGTTGCCTGCGCACGCGGTTGCCGCCAAGCTGGGGATGAACCTAGAGCAGCTGAACCAGAGTTTGCGCGCCGAAGATCCGGCGGTGCTTCGCCCGATTGCAGACGTGTGGCGGCGCGGCTTCAACCTCGATGCGTTTGATCCGCAGCTGCAGGTGTCGTTTGGACCCTACAAGATCGCTGGCGTAGGTGAGCACGGCGAAGTGGATCTGGTTGCTAATGAGTTCTTCTACGGCGATGCGCCTGTAGAAACCGAGCTGACGGTCTACCCGGGTTCCTACGACTCAGAGCAGTTGGCGCTTGACGGCACGTTGCTTGTTGGCGAGCTGAGGGATGCGACACCGACCTGGCACGACCCGAATGCCGAGGGTAACCGGCTTGTAGTGTCAACGGTTTCCGGCGAATTGACGGATATGCTTGCGTTTCCTGAGATCGGTCCGTGGAGTGATGAAGCGAAGCGTCGTGCTGTTTCGCGCTGTATCGATCCGCGTTCAGTGGCCAAGGCAGCGTCTGACGCTGTAGGCAGCCCGGTGTCGCTAGCGCCGTTGCATGTGCTGAATAACGACGACCCGTTGGCCTCCCGTGTGGAAGACGTTGCCCAGCCGTATTTGAACGTGGACATTGACGCTGCACGTGAGGCTTCCGGGATGGAGTTGCGCGTGGCCGCTCCATATCCGAGCGAACGCTACGCGGCAATGATTGCCTCAATGGCTAAAACGTGTGAGCCGGCTGGAGTGCGAATTGTTGATGTGACAGGCGAAGGCAAGACGCTTGCAGATCTTCCACGTATTTATATCAACGAGGCAGCGGAGCGTGTTGAACTTGAAGGCCAAGCCGATGCTTTGCTGTTTGCCGTAGACCCCATGTCGGCATACCCGGCAGCGCTGAACAGGCCTGAGAACCTAAGTGTGCTTCGCGCACAGGAAGGGTTCTTGTGGAACGCTTTGCCGTCTCTTCCACTCACTGCACAGCCCGTGACGTTCGCTATTGACCGCAACGTGGGTAACGTAGTGCCGTACACGGGACTGTCTGGCATTGGTTGGAACATGAACCGATGGCAGCATGGTCCCTCTCATTCTTAAAAGGACACGAATACTGAGATGTCTACTGTGAAATCTTCTGACACTTGCTACCAGTCAGCTAAAGAGGCGCTTGCGGACAAGATCCGACGTGTGCCCGATTTTCCTGAAGAAGGGGTCTTGTTTGAAGATCTCACGCCGGTGCTGGCTGACGCCGACGCGCTGCGCGCTGTGGTCAACGACCTTGTCCAAGCAAGCAAAGACCTTGGCGCGGACCTGATTGGTGGTCTTGATGCCCGTGGATTCCTGCTCGGCTCTGCCGTTGCCTATGAGATGGGCCTGGGTATTTTGGCTATCCGCAAGAAGGGCAAGCTGCCACCTCCGGTGGTGACGCAGGAATACACCACTGAATACTCCACGGCAGCGCTGGAAATCCCGGCCGATGGCGTTGACCTTGCAGGCAAGAAGGTTGTGCTTGTAGATGATGTGCTTGCTACCGGCGGGACGCTGGTAGCCGCGCGCGATCTGCTTGAACAAGTTGGGGCCGAGGTTGTCGGCTACGTGGTACTGCTTGAGGTTGCAGGCCTTGGCGGACGTGAAAAGCTCGGTGACGCTGAGCTAGTCGTCCTAGGCTAGTGGTCTCGATAGAGGTCCTGATCGGAGGTTGCGCCGGTGACGCATGAGAAACCAGTGAAGCGGCAGACGCCGAGTGTGCGTAGCATGTCAGCTCGCCTTGCTCGGTCGCTGACCGGTGGTGGTAGACCGAAGATTAACCCGGTGTTGGATCCGCTTTTGTCCATCCATCGCCGCTACCACCCGAGGGCTGACGTTGAGCTGCTGAACCGTGCGTATGAGACCGCGGAGCGTCTCCACGAAGGCGTCTACCGCAAATCAGGAGACCCGTACATTACCCACCCCCTGGCTGTGGCCACGATCTGTGGTGAGTTGGGCATGGACACCACAACCATTGTCGCCGCACTGTTGCACGACACGGTGGAGGATACGGACTACAGCCTGGAGGAGCTTTCCAACGATTTCGGTCCAGAGGTAGCCCGCCTAGTCAATGGCGTAACCAAACTGGACAAGGTGGCCTTAGGTGCCGCTGCGGAGGCAGAGACCATCCGCAAGATGATCGTGGCCATGGCGGAAGACCCGCGTGTGCTTGTGATCAAGGTCGGCGACCGCCTGCACAACATGCGGACCATGCGATTCCTGCCTCCGGAGAAGCAGGCGAAGAAGGCCCGCGAAACTCTGGACGTTATTGCACCTTTGGCGCACCGTTTGGGCATGGCCAGCGTGAAGTGGGAGCTGGAAGACCTGGCTTTTGCCATCTTGTACCCGAAGAAGTACGAGGAGATTGTGCGCCTAGTGGCGGACCGCGCGCCGTCGCGAGACAGAGCGCTCGGCGAGATTACTCGGGTATTGCAGGCCGAGTTGCGTGCAAACGGCATTGAAGCCGAAGTGATGGGCAGGCCGAAACACTATTGGTCGATCTACCAAAAGATGGTGGTCCGCGGTCACGAGTTCAACGAGATCTTTGACCTTGTTGGCATCCGCGTTTTGGTTGATTCGGTGCATGACTGTTACGCGGCGATTGGTGTTGTGCATGCTCTCTATTCCCCGATGCCGGGGCGTTTCAAGGACTACATTTCCAACCCGCGCTTCGGTGTCTATCAGTCCCTGCACACCACGGTGATGACGGACACCGGCCGCCCGCTTGAGGTGCAGGTGCGTACGCACGAGATGCATTACAACGCGGAATTCGGCGTGGCAGCACACTGGCGCTACAAGGAGACGAAGGGCTCCCACAAGGGCAACCAAGAAGAAGTTGACCAGATGGCGTGGATGCGCCAGCTTCTGGATTGGCAGAAGGAAGCCGCTGATCCAAACGAGTTCTTAGACTCACTGCGCTATGACCTGACCAGCCAGCAGATCTTCGCGTTCACGCCGAAGGGCGATGTGGTGAACCTCCCTGCAGGATCCACGCCGGTGGATTTCGCCTACACCGTGCACACGGAAGTGGGCCACCGCTGCATTGGCGCCAAGGTCAATGGCAAGTTGGTGGCGCTGGAAAGTGAGCTCAAGTCTGGCGACAGGGTTGAGATCTTCACCTCGAAGGACCAAAACGCTGGGCCTTCCCGCGATTGGCAAAACTTTGTGGTCTCGCCACGCGCGAAGGCGAAGATCCGCCAGTGGTTTGCCAAGGAGCGCCGCGAAGAACACCTTGAGGCCGGCCGCGATGCGTTGGCTGCTGAGGTGCAGCGTGGTGGCCTGCCGATGCACAAGCTGTTTACGGCAGAGGGGATGCGTCGTGTAGCAACACAGCTCCACTACGCGGATGTGGACGCGCTGTATACCGCCATTGGTGCGGGCAACGTTTCGGCGCAGCATGTGTCGAAGGCGTTGGTTGCCATGTATGGCAGCGAGGACGACGCGGTGGATGCGTTGGCGTCGCGCGCGCCGATCGCGGAGATCATCTCGCGCGCATCGCGTGCGGACGGCCCCGGCATCCTGGTCCAGGGCCAGCCGGATGTGATGGCCAAGTTGGCGAAGTGCTGCCAGCCGGTACCGGGCGATGAGATCTTTGGCTTTGTCACCCGCGGTGGGGGAGTCTCGGTCCACCGTGCTGATTGCACCAATGCCACCAAGTTGAAAGATGAGCCTGAGAGGCTTATCGACGTAGCGTGGTCCAACACCACCGGCAGCGGAAGTGCATCCATTGCTACGTTCCAGGTGGAAGCCTTGGACCGCAACGGCCTACTCACTGAGCTCACCGGTGTATTGGCGGAGCAAAAGCTGCCTATTAGCGCGTTGTCATCGCATGTCAGCGACGATCGGATTGCCAACGTCAGGCTCACCGTCGAGGTTTCGGACACGAAGCAGCTCGGCGCGATCATGAACCAGATCCGCAACGTTGAGGGTGTCTTCGACATCTACCGTGTCACCGCGTAGCCGGTTGCGTGCAGGCGGCACGTGGGTTACCACAACATGAACTTTTGGCGAAGCTCGGGTGTAAAGCCCAGCTCGCACACATTTGAGCTCTCTGCTAACCCTGCGTAAACCATGGCAACGGGTTACAAACATGGCTGAACTTTCCTCATGTTTTCTCAAGGAGCTCATGCATGTTTTCCCTTCGTCGTGCCGGCCAGCTGATCGCTGCCACCACAACCACCGCACTTGTCATCACCGTCGCGCCGTTCGCAGGCGCCGCTGAGGCTGATCAGGTCAAGATCCGCGTTGCCAACATCACCGACTTCCACGGCCGCTTGGAAGCGAATGCTCGCAACGGGGAGATGGGTGCCGCCAACGTGGCCGGCATCATCAACTACATTCGCTCCCAAAACCCGAACACAATCGTGACCAACTCGGGCGACAACCAGGGCGGCTCGGCGTTCATCTCTGCAATTTCGGATGACAAGTACACGATGGACTTTGTCAACGCGATCGGCACCGACGGCATTGCAGTTGGTAACCACGAGTTTGATAAGGGCTACAAGGACCTGATCGAGCGCATCATTCCGGGGACCAACGACAAGCAGCTGGGTGCCAACATTTTCAAGGAGGACGGCACCCGTGAGGTGAAGCCGTACACCATCGTGGAGCGCGACGGCGTCAAGGTTGCACTCGTGGGCACCACCTCCAACCTGACTGTTTCCAAGTCGAACCCGGCAAATGTCAAGGGTCTTGAGATCAAGGACTCGGCACTGCAGGTCAATGAGGAAGCAAAGAAGATTAAGGACGCTGGCGAAGCGGATGTTGTCATCGCCCTGATCCACGACCCCGCCAAGGAGGCATCCGAAAAGCTGGACGCGAAGTACGTTGACTTCGTCTTTGGTGGTGACTCCCACATTAAGGATCTTGGGCTCGGTGCGGAGGTAAAGTACGCGCAATCATACGAGTACGGCAAGGTAGTGACGGATCTTGACTTCACCTTTGACAAAGCCACGAAGAAGATCGTTGAGCTGGACGTGAAGCAGTACGAGTACGCAGATCTGGCGGCGCTGAACATCACTCCGGATGAGGACGTTGCTTCCATCGTCGCTGAAGCCAAGAAGGAATCTGACAAGCTCGGTGAGCAGGTCGTTGCGACCGTTGGTGCAGACTTCAAGCGCGGCTCCAACCCGGGCGCCGCACCTGGTACCAACCGCGGCACCGAGTCCACGGCAAACAACATGATCGCTGAGTCCGCACTGGTAGCCCTTGAGAAGTTCCTGGGTGAAGACATTGACTTTGGCATCATGAACGCCGGTGGCGTCCGTGATGATCTGGCGCAGGGTGATGTGACATACAAGCAGGCCTTTAGTGTCCAGCCGTTTGGCAACAGCATCGACGTTGCAACCCTTTCCGGCGCTGCGATCAAGGAAGCCCTGGAGAACCAGTGGCAGACCGATGAGCAGGCACAGAAGTCCGGCCGTCCCCGCCTGGATATGGGTCTTTCCGATAACGTCTCCTACACCTACAACCCCCAGGCTCCGCGCGGTGAGAAGATCACCCACGTCACTATCGACGGCAAGCCGATGGAGCTGGACAAGAAGTACCGTGTCGCAGGTTCATCCTTCCTTTTCGACGGCGGCGACGACTTCATTGACCCGAAGCGGGTTGAGAACCAGCTGACCGTTGGCTACAACGATCTCGCAGCCTTCGTGGACTACCTGAAGTCTGGCGAGGCAAAGGTCCGCGCGGGTCAGAAGGATGTCGGCGTGGTGCTTCCGGAGGGCGGCCTGAAAGCCGGCCAGAAGAACACCATCGTGCTGTCCTCGCTCAGCTACTCGTCCGAGGGTGAGCCCCAGGCGAAGACCGTCACCGTGAAGGTTGGCAAGACCGAGGTAACCGCCGAGGTTGATAACACTGTTACTGAGGCAGACAAGGGCCTGGGTGAACAGGGCCGCGCGACCGTGACCATTGACCTGCCGGCAGACACCTACAAGGACGAGCCGCTGGTGATTACCACCGATGCAGGTACCGAAATCACGGTCCCGCAGAACATTGTTGATGGTGTGGAGCGTCCGGCTGCACCTGAGCAGCCTGAAGGCTCCAGCCTGGGCGCTGGCCCGATCGTAGGCATCCTGGTAGGCGTCCTTGGCCTGCTGGCGTTGGCGTTCGCATTCCCAATCCACCAGATCCTCGGCCCGCTGGCTTACCTGGGCTAACCCGCTAGTACTGCGTTAGTGCTACGCCAGAGAGCCTGACCGCCGCCTCGCCATGAGGCGGCGGTTTACGCATTGCGCGCCAACGCGACAATGGGCGACCGGAAGGACTTAGTCGATGGGATAGCCGGTGACTGGGCCTTCGGTATTCGACTGCCAGCCCAGCGCGGGAGCGACGTGGGTGGCGAAGTTTTCCAAGATCTTCACGTTGACGTCCACGCCCATTCCGGTGGGGATGGTAATGAGCAGCGTGTCGGCGGCCATGACCGCAGGGTCGGCCTTGAGCTGCTCAATGAGCTTGTCCGGCTCGGCGGCGTAGGTGCGGCCGAAGGTAGTGGGGCCAACGTCGGGCAGAGCGCCCACCTGATCGGAACCGGAGGCGTGCATGCCGAACATCTGCATATCCGCACCGTCGACGATGGGGAATATGGAGCGGGACACCGACACGCGCGGCGTCCAATCGTGGCCCGCCTTCTTCCACGCGGCACGGTAGCGGCTGATCTGATCCGCCTGGATTTCGCCCAGAGTCTCGGCGGTGGTCTCGGAGACCAGGGTGGAGGACATCAGGTTGAGCCCGTCCTTGGCGGTTTGCTCGGCAGAAGCATGGGTGCCGGAGCCGTAGAAAATGTGCTTACGCAACTCGGGCACCATGGGGAAGACGGGCAGGGCCGAGCCGGGCTGGAACATGTTGGGGTACTGACGCTCCAGCGGTGCGGCGGTGGCGAACCCGGTGCCGTCGACAGCAGCCATGAAGGTCTCAAGATGGGCGCGCGCCACGTCAGCACCGTTGGGGGCCTCGCCCTTGTAGCCGAAGGCCTCCCAGCCGCGCTCAGCAACCTCGGGCGCGCCGCGGGAGACTCCCAAGGCCACACGTCCGCCGGAGAGCTGATACAGAGATGCGGCCTCCTCGGCGAGGTAGAGCGGATTTTCGTAGCGCATGTCAATCACGCCGGTGCCCACCTCGATTTGCTTGGTGGTGGCGGCAACCGCACCAAGCAGTGGCATCGGCGCGGACGCCTGTGGCACGAAGTGGTGGACGCGGAAGGAGGCATTGTTCACGCCGATCTCGTCCGCAGCCTGGGCGATCTCCAGGTGGATCTTGGCGATCTTCTCCGCAGACGGCCCGCGCTGGCCGCCGACGGCATAATGCCCGAAGCTCAAGAAACCGAAAGCTTTCATTGGATACCCCTTCTTTTAGTGATGTGTCAACAAAGAGGGTAGCATTCCGCTTTGAAATGTCACGGGAGGTGTCGGGTTAACTTGCTGGTCAAAGGCCCGCTGCAGGCGCTTCTCGACAGGTCAGAAAAACCACAACCGCCTCACCCGAACGGGCGAGGCGGTGATGAATGCAGCAGGGCTGTCTTACGGCTTCATGAACTTCTGGCCGAAAGCGAACAGGGTGCCCAGCAGGCTGATGACTGCGGTGATCACGGCGATCCAGTCCTTGATCTCAGTCGGGCCCATGTCTTTTACAGAAGAGCCGCCCTCCTTGGAGGAGCTGTCGTTGGAGGAGCTGTCCTTCTTTGCCGGAGAAGCCTGGTTCGGCTCCGTCGGCTTCTTCGTCTTGCCATCGTTGATGGTCGGCGAAGTGGTGCCGGTCTTGCCATCCTCAGCGGCGGCGACGGAAACACCAGAGGTCAGAACAGCGGCGGCGGTGGCGGCAGCGATGATGCCCTTACGGAACTGCATGCGAAAATCCAATCTGTGACGGATATCTATTGTGACGGGAAGTATAGTAACAGGGATTCAACCGTTAGCAATAGATCTACTTTTCAACGGTTGCGCTGTTAATCTTCACTTCCTTAGCAGGCGCACCGTCCGGGGCACCGCCTTCAACGCCCGCTTCGGCGATAGCGTCAAGTGTTTCCAAGCCAGCGTCATCAATCTGGCCGAAGTAGGTGTACAGCGGCGGCAGCACGGACGGGCCGTAGTTCAAGAAGAACTGGGAACCATTCGTGTCAATGCCAGCGTGTGCCATGGCGATCGTGCCACGGTCATAGCGCTGCGGATCCTGCAGCATCATCGAGGCGTACTGGCGCTTTTCCTCATCGCTTGCGTCCTCCGGAATGCCCATCTGCGTCAGGTCAACGCCTTCAAGCGCCTCATCGGTGGGGAACTCGTTGGGGAACTGGAAACCCGGGCCACCAGCGCCCGTGCCAGACGGGTCACCACACTGCAGCACCTTCAAGCCATCAGAAGTAGTCAGGCGGTGGCAGACGGTGTCATTGAAGTAGCCGTCCTCCGCCAAGTACTCAATAGCGTTGACCGTGCACGGCGACACGGAGCGATCCAGCGTCATGCCAATCGGACCAGCGGAAGTATCCAGGTTGATCATGACGGTGCCCTCAGTGGACACGCCTTCGGTCTGCGGCAGTCCCTTGAAGTATTCATCGCGGCCGTCCTCGGTGTAGACGCAGTCCACCGTCGCCGGCAGGGCAGTTGCGCGAGCGGTAGCAACCGCCTCGTAGGAAGTTGCGTCAAACTCCTCAGCTTCCTGCGTGGTCGTCTCTGATTCGGACGCAGTATTATCCACGTCATCGCTGCTGTCCTGGTTGGCCATGAAGTAGATGCCGCCGCCCAACGCTGCGATTACAGCCAGCGATGCAGCTGCGGTGATCCACGGGCTGCGTGCCTGTTTGCGGTCGCGCGCTGCCAGTTCCTTCTCCAGGTTCTGCAGCGCCTGCTTGCCGCGCTCTTCGTTGCTTGCCACCATCGCCTCGTTTCTTAAAAAGGGTAAAAGTTCGCTCAAATCCTAACAGCTCGCGCGACAACCCCTAGGATTCGTACGCATGAGCACTTTGCGTATCCAGGGTTTCGCCGCCGGTCCGTACGGCACCAACTGCTACGTCTGCATTGATGAGGAAACCCGCCGCGGGTTTGTTGTAGACCCAGGTATGGGAGCTGCGCCAGTTGTGCGCAAGATGCTGGAGGAGAACAACTCTGAGCTTGAGGCAGTCGTGTTGACCCACGGCCACATTGATCACATCCGTGATGCCGCCGAGCTAGGTGCACCCGTCTACATTCACCCGGCGGATGAGTTCATGCTCAGTGAAGGTATCCCGCAGCAGTCGCGGCTGCTTTTCGACGCCCACACGCTCCCCCTCCCAGACACCATCCACCACCTGGAAGACGGGGAAGCAATCACCGTTGCAGGGGAGACGTTTCACGTACGTCACGCTCCTGGCCACTCGCCGGGAAGCGTTTTGGTGGTGGGCGAGGAGTTCGCTTTTAGTGGTGACGTGGTGTTTCGGGGCTCAGTGGGGCGTACTGATTTGGATTATTCGGATGAGGGGGACATGGTGGCGTCGTTACGCGGGTGTGTCTGGGAGCTTGATGATGCACTCACATTGCTGCCGGGGCACGGGCCGGTGACCACCATGGCGCACGAGCGGGCAACCAACCCATTTATCCTGCGGGCGAATGCGGGGCGCTAAGCTCAAAAACCGTGACTGAGCAGAACTCTTTTAAGGCCCTGTCTGCCCCCAAGGGCGTACCCGACTACGTACCCCCGGCATCCGCCACGTTCATTCGTGTGCGCGATGAGTTTGCGCATCAGGCGCGCCAGGCCGGCTACCAGCACATTGAGCTGCCGGTGTTTGAGGACACGACCCTGTTTGCACGCGGCGTGGGCGAATCCACGGACGTGGTGAGCAAGGAGATGTACACCTTTGCTGACCGCGGGGACCGCTCCGTGACGCTGCGCCCGGAAGGCACCGCAGGTGTCATGCGTGCGGTGATCGAGCACAACTTGGACCGTGGCTACCTGCCAGTAAAGCTGAATTACTACGGTCCGTTTTTCCGCTATGAGCGCCCGCAAGCTGGCCGCTACCGTCAGCTGCAGCAGGTGGGTGTAGAGGCCATCGGCGTGGATGACCCGTACTTGGATGCTGAGGTTATCGCGCTTGCAGATCGGTGCTACCGTGCCGTTGGGCTCACCGGCTTCCGTTTGGAGCTGACCAGCTTGGGATGCCGTGAGTGTCGCCCGGCCTACCGCGAGAAGCTGCAGAGCTTCCTGTTCGCACTGCCGTTGGATGAGGAGACCCGCCACCGTGCGGAGATCAACCCGCTGCGCGTGCTGGATGACAAGCGTGAAGACGTCCGCGCGATGATGGCGGATGCGCCCCTGATGCTGGACCACCTGTGTGAGGGCTGTCGCACCCACTTCGAGGCCGTCACCGGAATGCTCGACAACATGGGCGCGGAATACGTGATCAACCCACGCATGGTTCGCGGTCTGGATTACTACACCAAGACCACTTTCGAGTTCGTCCACGACGGGCTGGGCGCGCAGTCCGGCATCGGTGGCGGTGGCCGTTACGACGGTCTCATGGCTCAGATCGGCGGCCAGGACCTCTCCGGTATCGGCTTTGGTCTTGGCGTGGATCGTACGGTGCTTGCGCTTGAAGCTGAGGGCGTAACGCTTGAGGGCGTTGAGCGTCGCGTGGACGTCTTTGGCGTTGGCATTGGCGAAAAGGCCCAAGAGCGGATGGCGCTGCTGATCAATGAGCTGCGCGCTGCTGGTATCTCCACTGACATGGCTTACGGCGGCCGCGGGCTCAAGGGCGCTATGAAGGGCGCTGACCGCGCTGGCGCCAAGTTTGCACTCGTGCTGGGGGATCGCGAGCTGGAGGCCGGCGAGGTTACCGTGAAGAACCTCGCGGACCACTCCCAGGTGACGGTTGCTCTGAGCGCGGAGGCGGTTGCTGCGGCTGTCCAGGCCTAGCACGCGATTAAGTAACAGAAATCTGTAACATACCTGGTTTTCCTGCTAGGTTTCTGTTGCTAAAACCTGACTTAGGCCAATTTAGTGCGGAAGTTC
>NZ_KV786463.1:0-36378 GCF_001806945.1 Corynebacterium sp. HMSC30G07
CCGAGAAAAGCACACATTTTGTCGCTTAACCCACCATCTCCCGGAATTACTGCATTCGACTCCGAGCGGGAACGGCCCGGAGACAAGCGGCTACACCCGGGAACGGCGAAAACCCGCCCTCCGCAACAATCTGCGTGGACGGGTTTTTCTACTTTGGTGCCAGGTAGAAGATTCGAACTTCTGAAGGCAATGCCGGCGGATTTACAGTCCGCTCCCTTTGGCCGCTCGGGCAACCTGGCGTGCGCTGTAAGCGCGTGGATTACTCTACATCACCGGATGCGCAAGTTTGCAAATCGCCAGCTAGAACCCACACAAACTCCAGCCAAACGCTATCCAACACGGTCCACGGTCAGGGTGGAAAGGTTGGCAAGGGCTTGCTTGGCGGGGACGTCCGGAAGCAAAGAAAGCTCCCTCTCCACCACAGCGAGGTACTCGTGAACCTTCTCCAGGGCGCGTTCCCGGCCGCGGGTTTGGGAGATGAGGTTGAGGGCGTAGTTCACGTGAGCGTCGTCAGGCAGGGGCCCCGTGAGCATGTCACGCAGCTGCTGGCCGGCCTCTGAGTCTTCCTCCATGGCGTAGAGGACCGGCAGGGTGAACACGCCCTCGCGCAGGTCGGTGCCTGGGGTTTTTCCGGACTGTTCGGGGTCGGAGAAAATGTCGATGATGTCATCCACAATCTGGAAGATGAGGCCAACCGCGGCACCGAGGCGCTGGCAGCTTTCAACGGTCTGACGCGGGGCGCCGGCAAACAGTGCGCCGAGGTAGGCGGCGGACGCGATGAGCACGCCGGTTTTCTCCTCAATCACCTTCAGGTAGTGCTCCACCGGGTCCTGATCGCCCGCGCCGATGGTTTCGCGCATCTGGCCGGTGACCAGCGTTTGGAAGGTGTCGGCGAAGTGGGCAACCGTTTCGGTGTCAATCTCCGCCATCAGGCGCGAGGTGTGCGCAAGCAGCACGTCGCCGGCGAGGATGGCCACGGAATTACCCCAGCGTGCGTTGGCGGATTCCACGCCGCGGCGGCGCTCGGCTTCATCCATCACATCGTCGTGATAGAGGGTGGCCAGGTGCACCATCTCGGTCAGCACGGCACCTTTGGTCACGTTCTCAGCATCCGGGTTCGGCCCGAATTCGGAGCACAGCAGCGTCATCAGGGGTCGGAAACGCTTGCCGCCAGCAAAGGCAAGGTGGTTGACCTTTTCGGTGATAAACGGCTCTCCGTTGGATAGACGCTCCGCTAGCAGTGCTTCCACCTTTGCCATGCCGTTGGTCACGCGTGCATTGAGCGCGTCGTTACCAAGATCTACGGGAAACGCGCCGCGTGGTGACGGCTGGATGCCGTTGGTCATCGATGATGTCCTTGCAGGTTGAAAACGGGCATATGACAGTGACAACCGTAGTCCACGCAATGCCTGTGGGATTGCAGCAGGGCCGGGCTGGCACAATGAGCACGTGATGTTCGATGTCGTGGTTGTGGGTGCAGGTCCGGCTGGGGCGACGGCGGCGATTGCCGCCCAGGAGCGCGGCTTGGGCTGTTTGCTTATCGACGCTGCGCCACCCTCCCGCGACAAAACCTGCGGCGACGGCCTCACTCCTCGGGCTATGGCAACGCTGCAAGCGCTTGGCTTGGAGCATGTGTTGCCTGCGTATCGCAACAAGGGGCTGAAGCTGCATGGCTACGGCGGGGACGTAACGGCGCCGTGGCCTGATGGCCAGTATCCGGCGGTTGGTTCCGCCAGCCCGCGCGCAGCGTTTGATGCGGCGTTGGTTGCTGAGGCTGAGGCACGAGGTGCCACGGTGTGGCAGTCGTGTGCTGCGGAGTCCGTGACGTTTCGTGATGGCGCGATCCACACCGTGCACACCCAAAAGGGTGATGTGCGCGCCAAGTGGGTCATTGTTGCGGACGGCGTGCGCTCCCCCTTTGGCAAGCAGTTGGGTCGCACCTGGCATAAGGGTGAGGTGTATGGGATTGCGGCGAGGTCCTATTGCGCGTCGCCTCGCAGCGAGGACCCGTGGATGCATTCCCATGTTGAGCTGCGCGATGAAACGGCGGTGCAGCCAGGCTACGGGTGGATCTTCCCGCTTGGTAACGGTTATGTGAACCTCGGCTGCGGCGCCCTGTCTACCAACGCCCGACCGGCGAAGGTGAACACGAAGAAGCTGCTGCGCACCTACGCCGAGCAGCAGGCAGATGACTGGCAGTTGGGACCTGTGGAGGACGTCGCTTCAGCGCTTTTGCCGATGGGTGGCGCGGTATCCAACGTGGCGGGACCGAACTGGGCGCTGATTGGTGATGCTGCAGCCTGCGTCAACCCCCTAAACGGCGAGGGCATTGACTACGGCATGGAGACCGCCGTGATGGCGATCGACATGATTGCGGACGCTTCACACGCCGGCCGCACGATGGACCTAACACTTGCGTGGCCGTTCGCGCTGCGTGAGGCCTACGGTGACGCTTTCGCCTTGGCGCGCACGGCTGCGCGCCTGCTCACCTACCCGCAGTTCTTGCCCGCCGCAGGCCCACTGGCCATGCGCGGTGTAGGTGGGCGCTTCCTCATGCCGGCGGCGGCGCGCTTGATGGGCAATTTGGTCAGCGAAAACGACCGCGATGTGATCGCCAGGGCGTGGCGCGCCGTGTCCAAGCTTGCGCCACGAAACGCCCCTCTGTGGGACGTGCAGCGTTAGCTTTTTAGCGCGCTAGCCTTCCTTGACCGCGCTGTGGATGGCAACGATGCCACCGCTCAAGTTCTGCCAGCCCGCATCGGACCAACCGTTGGCGTTAATCGCGCGCGCAAGCGCCTCCTGGTCAGGCCAGGCGCGGATGGATTCCGCCAGGTATTCGTAGGCCTCCGGGTTGGAGGAAAACACCTTGGCAATCGGCGGCAGGGCCAGCGGTAGGTATTCCTTGTACAGGGTGCGGAAACCGGGGATGACGGGGGTGGAGAACTCGTTGACCGCCAGGCGCCCGCCTGGTTTGGTCACGCGTGCCATCTCACGCAGGCCGGCTTCGAAGTCGTGCACGTTGCGCAGGCCGTAGGAGATAGTCACGGCGTCAAAGGTGTTGTCCGCAAATGGCAGGTACATGGCGTCGCCCACAACCTTGGGCACGTCGCGATCCTTGCCGGCGGCCAGCATGCCCTGGGAGAAGTCGCACGCAACCACCCATGCGCCGGACTTGGCTAGCTCCACGGTGGACACAGCGGTGCCGGCAGCTAGGTCGAGGACCTTCTCTCCAGGTTTGAGTTGGAGGCGTTCGCGCGTGCGGCATCGCCAGTATTTATCCAGCCCGAACGACAAAACTGTGTTGGTTTTGTCGTAATTCTTGCCCACGTCGTCGAACATCCCGGCAACGTCGAAGGGTTTTTTCTCCAGATCCGCCTTGGCCATGCTGCGCAAGTCTACTTCGCCACCCACAAAAGAAGGCTGTTCACCCTCCCTCCACTTGCAAGTTCGGGTAGCCGAACTTTACTATTCACCACCATGGGACATGACGAAGCCAACATGGGCGCGTGGCTTGAAGCCATCACGCTGTTTGAGACTGCTCGCGACGGCGACCACGTGGCCTCAGCACGCCTCGTGCACTCAAGCGCCGATCCCGAAAAAGTCACGCTCAACCTCATGCGGCTGCTTGCCGTGTACCTGCGTGATGAGTCTGCGCAGAAACTAGACCGTTTCATCGCCACGTCCCACCGCGTCGGCCCGCCGCCGCTTCCATACCTCTAAAAGCCACTTCCCAACGCATAAAGTAAGGAACCACATGATAAAAACCAAGGCACTTGCCCTTGCATTCACCGCTGCCCTCTCCATTGGCCTGGTGGGCTGCTCTGCGGAAAGCTCGCAGGAAACAACCTCCACCACTGCAAGCGACAAGGACCTGCCGGTAGTGCTGACCACGTTCACAGTGATCCAAGACATTGCCGCCAACGTGGCTGGCGAGCACCTGAAGGTGGAATCCATCACCAAACCCGGCGCGGAGATCCACGGCTACGAGCCCACCCCAGGCGACATCGCACGCGCTGCGGATGCGGACCTGATTTTGGATAACGGCATGAACCTGGAGAACTGGTTCGCGCAGTTTGTTGCTGATCTGGATGTGCCGCACGCCGTGGTCAGCGAGGGCGTGGATCCGATCGACATCGCCGAGGACGCGTATGCCGGCAAGCCCAACCCGCACGCCTGGATGAGCCCGGTAAACGTGCAGAAGTACGTGGACAACATTGTGAAGGCGTTCAGTGAGCTCGCCCCAGAGCACGCCGAGGACTTCAAGGCCAACGGCGAGAAATACAAAAACGAACTCCAGGGCGTCCAGGATGAGCTGGAAACCAAGCTGGCAGAAGTACCCGACAACCAGCGTGCGCTGGTGACGTGTGAGGGTGCGTTTTCCTACCTGGCGCGCGACGCAAAACTGACGGAGCGCTACATCTGGCCAGTCAACGCGGAGCAGGAGGCCACCCCGCAGCAGATCGCGGGTGCCATTGAGTTTGTGAAGGAAAACGACGTCCCTGCCGTGTTCTGTGAGTCCACGGTCTCCAACGCCCCGATGATGCAGGTGGTTGAGGCCACCGGCGCTCAGTTCGGCGGCACGCTGTACGTGGACTCCCTGTCTGAAGAAAACGGTCCGGTGCCGACCTACCTGGATCTGATCCGCCATGACACCAACACCATCATCGAGGGCCTGACCGGGAGGACGAAGTGACACCGGCGATAGCGGTTGACAACGTCGTGGTGCGATACGGCGATGTGCTTGCGCTCGACGGCGCAACGCTGACCGTGGAGCCGGGCCGCATTTGCGGCCTGATCGGCATGAATGGCGCTGGCAAATCCACGTTGCTCAAGGCGATCATGGGGTTGGCGAAGCCAGACTGCGGCGAAGTGCGCATCAACGGCATGGACCCGCTTCGCGCCCGCAAAACACAGGTGTTGGGCTACGTCCCGCAAAGCGAGGAGGTGGACTGGCAGTTCCCGGTCACCGTGCGCGACGTGGTGATGATGGGCCGCTACGGACACATGGGGTTTACCCGCCGCCCGCATGCCGATGACATCGCGGCGGTTAATAGTGCCCTTGCGCGCACCCACCTCACCGAGTTTGCGAATCGCCAGATCGGGCAGCTGTCCGGCGGACAGAAAAAGCGCGCGTTTATCGCCCGGGGCATTGCGCAAGGCGCGAGCATCATGCTTTTAGACGAGCCCTTTGCCGGCGTAGACAAACACTCCGAGGCCACCATTACCGCCCTGCTCAAGGAGCTAGCTTCAGAAGGGACGACGATCTTTGTGGTCACACACGATTTGGTGGCGCTGCCACAGCTCGCGCCGGAGACGGTTCTGTTGAATCGTCGGGTGCTCATGCACGGCCCAACTGACGTGGTGTTAGAGCCCGACAATCTCGTGCAGGGCTTCGGGATGGGGGTCGCATCATGATCAGCAACATGATCGATATCTTGACGCAACCGTTTGCGTATGACTTCATGGTGCGCGCACTTGCCACATCCCTGGTGGCGTCGGTTGTGTGCGCGGTGTTGTCCTGCTGGCTGGTGCTAGTGGGCTGGTCCTTGATGGGTGATGCGGTCAGCCACGCGGTGCTTCCCGGCGTGGTGCTGGCCTACATCGTGGGCGTGCCGTTTGCCCTGGGTGCGGTGGTCTTCGGCTTCATCGCAGTGGCGCTGATCGGGCTGGTGCGTGATACCTCCCGGGTGAAGGAAGACGCGGCCATTGGCATCGTGTTCACCACCATGTTCGCGCTGGGGCTGGTACTGATCTCGGTCACGCCCTCGCATACGGATCTAAACCACATCATCTTTGGCAACCTGCTTGGTGTCTCCCGCGATGACTTGCTGCAGGTGGCCATCCTGGGCGCAATTGTCTTTAGCGTGCTGGTGCTCAAACGCCGCGACTTTACGCTCTACGCCTTCGACCCGATCCACGCGCATGCCATTGGGCTTAACCCACGTTTGCTGGGTGCGGCATTGCTGGCGCTGTTGGCGCTGACTTCGGTGGTGGCGCTGCAGGCCGTCGGCGTGATCCTGGTGGTGGCCATGCTGATCATCCCGGGCGCTACCGCGTATCTGCTCACCAACAAGTTCGGCACCATGCTGATCATTGCGCCGGCCATGTCCGCGGCATGCGCCATCATTGGCCTGTACTGCTCCTACTACCTAGACACGGCTTCTGGCGGGATGATCGTGCTGGCGCAGGGTGTGGTGTTTGCCGTGGTGTACCTGTTCGGCCCGCACGGGGTGACCCGGGAGCGCCGTTACGCCTCCAAGCGCACAAAGACGGAGTCTGTGGCTTCCTGACCAAGCGGGACCGCTGCGCTGGCGCCGGCCAGCCGCACCTCAAGCGCACCGGAGTAAGGCGCCCCCTGGCCCACCTCCAGGGTGGCGCCGACAACAAGCCCGTGGCTGTCCAAGAATTGGAGCAGCTTCGGGTCATCGTCAGCAATCCGCTCAATCGTGGCCGTCTGTCCCGGCTCAACGCCGGTGAGCGGGACGGCCTCGGGTGCGTCGATGCGCCCGCTGGCAGAAGGGATGGGATCCCCGTGTGGGTCGCGGGTGGGGTGGTCCAGGAACGCGTCGATGCGCTCAACCATGAAATCACTCACGGAATGCTCGAGGTTCTCGGCCTCGTCGTGTACTTGATCCCAGGTGTAACCAAGCGCTTCCACCAAGAAGGTTTCAATGAGTCGGTGGCGACGGATCATCGCTACCGCGTAACGGTGGCCGGTCTCTGTGAGCTCGACGGCTCCATAGGGCTGGTGTGCAACCAAGCCTTGCTCCCCCAGCTTGCGAACCGCCTCAGAGACGGTGGATTTACGTAGGTCAAGGTGTTTGGCTAACGAGGTAGACGTGACCGGCTGATCCGACCATTCCGACAGCGCCCAGATGCCCTTGAGATAGTTCTGGGTGCTGGGGGAAAGATCGCCGACTGACATATCGGCCACTCTACTTGCGGCGCTACTTGCCAGCAGCACCCGGCCGAGTCATCAACACCAGCGCCACCGGCCCGCTGGCGGTGCGCTCCCCTGTGCACGACTTCGACGCGCTGCAGGAGCGGCAGCCGCCAGCGCAGCACGCGGAGCCCAGCGGTTCCAGCTTCAGCAGGTCCGTGCGCTCCAAGTGGTGGATGATCGCATCCACTGTGGAGGTGGACAAGCCGGTGCGCCGACAGATCTCCGCGCGGCTACGTGCGCCTTCGCGCATGGCGGTAGTGACGGCCTCCATTGGTGGCATGTCCAGCGTCTTGGCAGCGGTAGCTTTTCTGCGAAACATCACATGAACACCCGCAGCACCTGGAATGTCAACACGGCCAAAAGCCACGCCACGCCGATCTGGCCCACCATGGTGATCATGGTCCACTTCCAGCCGATCTCGCGCCGCTGCGCGGCAAGCGTTGCTACACACGGCGTGTAGGCCAGCAGGAAGATCATGTACGCCCAGGCGGCGGCGGTTGCGTGTCCGCCCGAGGACTGCTCAAAGTCCGCGCGCACCGCCCTAGCCAGGTCCGAGTCACCCTGCTCTTCGGGGCCGGCGTCATCCTCCAGAGGATCAGCCACCGCATAGGTTTGCGCCCAAGTGGAGATCAGTGCCTCCTTGGCCAAAAATCCGGTGATCAGCGGGCCGGTGAGTGACCAAGAGTTGAAGCCAGCCGGCTCAAAGACCGGCGCGATTGCCTCAGAGACCACGCCGTAGACGGAGTCCTGCGGGTGCAGCTCCTCATCGCCCCAGGAGTAGCCAGCAACGGCCGGGGTGGACTGCAAGAACCAGATGGCGACCACGGTTGCGACGATGATGCCGCCCGCCGTTTGTAAAAAGCCCTTCAGACGCGCCCAGGTCACCGACGCCGTCAGGCGCGCCGTGGGTAGCTGGTAGACCGGCAGGTCAATCACCAAAGGGTCTGCGCCGAGGGTGCGCCACAGCAGGTTCTTCAACACCAAGCCGGAGAGCACCACCAACACAATGGAGATCACGTACATGGCAAACACCACAAGTCCCGCATGGTCGGGAAAGAAGACGTTGGCCATCATCACGTACACCGTCAACCGGGCTGAACACGAGGTAAACGGCACCAGCATGGCCGTCAAGCGCCGCTGGATTGGCGACGCTAGAACGCGCGTCGCCGAAATCGCCGGCACATTACATCCAAAGCCCACAATCAGCGGGATGAACGCCTTGCCTGGCAGGCCGATCGCCCGCATAACGCGGTCCGCCACCACGGCCGCGCGCGCCATGTATCCGGAATCCTCCAACACCGCGAGGCAGAAAAACATCAACGCCATCAAAGGAACAAACGTTAGGACCATACCGACGCCGTTGATAAGGCCGTCGATAAGCAGGCCATGCACAAACGGGAAGTCTAAGCCAACCGCAACAAGTCCGGCTGCCGCCCAGTCAGACAACGGGCCGGTGAAGAAGCCTTCCATCCAGTCTTGGAAGGGCGCGGCGACGGTGGTGGTGATCTCGAAGACCACGAACATGGCCGCCAGGAAGATCAGCGGGCCAAGGACTGGGTGCAGCACGAAACGGTCGATGGTTTCGGAGGTGGTGGCGCGGCTTTCATCACGCAGGGTGGCGGCCGCGACCGCATCATCGATCCAGGTGAAGCGGGCATCGGCGGCCTCGAATCCGTCATCCTCGGGGGTGTGCGGGCGGTGCGTGACCACCGGCTTGTGCAGCTCTTCGTGCACCACCTCAGCAAGACCAGCAACTTCTCTACGCCTCGGGTCAAGCGCCACCACCGGCACTCCCAACTTCGCCGACAAGACGTCCGCATCCACCTCAAGGCCCTGGCGCTGGGCGACATCGCCCTTGGTCAGCACGATCACCATGCGATACGGCAGCTCCGCAACCTGCGCCGCCAAATAGAGCCCGCGCGAAATGTTGGCGGTATCCACCGCAACCATGACCAGATCAGGCCGGCCCTCCCCCAGTCTGCCGGGGTTATCCAACAGCAGCTCGCGCGTCAGCGCCTCATCGGGGCTAATCGGGTCCAGCGAATAGGCACCGGGAAAGTCGATGACGTTGTAGTCCCCACCGTGCTTCTCACTGCGCTCGTGCACCCGGCGCGAACCCTTGTGGGTGTGCCACACGCCGCGGGAAACCTCCACGGTGGTTCCCGGGTAGTTGGCCATGGTCACGCCCGCGCCGGTCAGCGCGTTGAAGAGCGTGGATTTGCCAGCGTTGGGTGCTCCGACCAGCGCGATGGTGGGCTGGCCGTGTGCGACCTCGTCCGGGGTAGCGCCGCAGTGGGAACAGGCGGAAGTAGCTGGGGTACTCACAGTGCCGCCTCCGTGTGCTGGACGTGAATGCTGCGCAGCGCCTGTGCATCAAGCGCGTAGCGGGTGCTGTTGGTGCGCACCACACGCCCGCCACCAGCGGTCTTTTGCACCACGGTCACCTCGGCGCCGTGGCGCAGGCCCAGCTCGTGCAGCCGACGGTCAAGTGCCGCGTCAGCGTTGGTGGTGGTGATGGTGGTTTGGGTGCCCACCGGAACGTCGATAAGCAAAAGCTCCTGTGCCATGCGCCGCGTCCTTTGAACTCAAAAGAATTAGGTAAGGGTTACTCATGTAAGTTTAGCCTTACCTGGCGCGAAAAGGGGCCCCTATGCCCGTTTTCTTTTCCCCGGAATCTTCGCCCATCCTGGCAGCGGCACTTCGCGGCCAAAAATGTTCACTACTGTGCGGTTATAGCCGGCGATCGCCTCGTCGTAGTAACCAACCAGCTGCGTACACAACGCGTCCCAAGTTTTATCCGCAACCGAGGCACGCGCGTTGGCTTTGAGCTCATCCAATCGGGCAGGATCAAGAATCCAGGCGGCGGCCTCCGGCAGGTCCTGCTCGAAGGTGTCCACGTCCAACAAGATGCCGTTGACGTGGTTGGCAATCAGGTCGATCGGGCCACCCGCCTTCGGGCCAATGGTGGGCACACCGCAAGCTTGCGCCTCCTGGATGGCCTGGCAGAACGTTTCAAACTCACCGGTGTGCACGAATAGGTCCAGGCTGGCGTAGGCGCGGGCAAGCTGCTCACCAGACAAAGCACCCGTGAACACGGCGCCGGGAAGGGTGGCTTCGAGTGCGGCGCGCTCCGGGCCGTCACCAACAATCACCAGCTGAATCGACGGGTCTAGAGCCAGCGGCGCAAGGCGGTGCACGGACTTCTCCGCGGCCAAACGGCCAACAAACCCAACGACACGCTTCGTGCCGCTCGGATCCCACTTACGGCGCAGCATCTCTGAACGACGCCGCGGGTGAAACAGCTCCGCGTCCACCCCGCGCCCCCAGTGGTGCACGTTCTCAATGCCGTGCCGCTCCAGCTCTGCAATCGCCTCAGAAGACGGCGCCAGCGTCAGCTCACACATGTTGTGCACCGTGCGCGTCCACTCCCACGCAATGGAGGCAACCATGGCCGCGTGGTACTTCGTGGCAAAGCCAGCAACATCCGTCTGATACAGCGCCACCGCCGGAATCCCCAGCTGGGATGCAGAAAACGCGCCCGCACCACCAAGCACAAACGGGCTGGCCAAGTGGATCACGTCCGGCTTGAACCCCGCCAACGCCGCCGTGACATTGGTAGTGGGCACACCAACCGGCAAGGAATCCACCATCGGGATACGCACCGTGGGCACGCGCACAATTTCAAAACCCAGGTAGTCCGGAACCTCCTCCTGGAAGTCGCGCGCACCTGGGGCCACCACGATCGCCTCGTGGCCTTCCGCTTTGAGATGCTCAAGCACACGCAGCACGGAGTTGGTGACGCCGTTGATGTTTGGCAAGAACGATTCTGCAACGATTCCCACTCGCATACTCAGTCACCCTGGCACAACTAAGGAAATTTTTGCGCAACCCAACGTGAAGTCCGCGTGAACTTTCACTATCAACTTCACGCTACTTTTGCAGCCGCTGCGCCAGCGCACGCCGGGTATCACGCGTGGTTATGGCCTCCACGATGGTGATCGGCGCGGGCTGCGCTTCCACGTCAACCAGGATCTGCTGCAACTGCGCCACGCTCTCCGCACGGCGGTAATGCGCACCATAGCCTGCAGCAATGGCCTCGATGTCCGCGTCGTGCGGGGTGCCAAAGGCGCGCTCGAAGTACCCGCGCACGCTATCCGCACCCACCTCCAGCGTTTCAAAGATGCCGCCGCCGTTGTCGTTGGCCACCACAATGGTCAGGTTGCCGGGCCGCGGCTCATCCGGGCCGATCAGCAAGCCATTCACATCGTGCAGGAATGTCAGGTCCCCCACCAACGCAACCGTGCGCGGGGCGCGGATCTCATCCGGCCGCAGCGCCTGCGTAGCCAGGGCAACGCCAACCGCTTGGGACAAGGTGCCATCAATGCCTGCAGCCCCGCGCGGTGCATACGTGTCCACACCGTCAAAGGGCATGCCGACTAGGGACGCATCACGCACCGGATTCGATGCGCCCAGCACAAACGTGTCCCCAACCGCCAGGGTGTCGCACACGGCTGCCGCAACATGCAGGCCGGTAAAGCCAAACTCCTCGCTCTCCAGCGCGCTGCGAACGGTCTCCGCGCCCACGTCACCAGCAGCCTCGCAGATCTTCAGCCACGTGTCCGTCGGCTGGCCCGTCACACGCACGGAAGAACCACGCACGCTCGGGTTGCCCGTGAAAATCTCACTGCGCGACAGCCCGATGACCTCAATCGCCGGATCCGCCATCAACGCCATCACATCCCGGTGCAGCGTGGGGTGGCCCACCACAATGACCTGCTCCGGCTTCGTGGAGGCCGCGAAATCGCCACCATCGTGGGAAATCGCCACCTCAGACTGCGCGAAAAACCTCGCCGCCAGCGGATGTACCTGGTGAAACGGCGTCGGCGCGGTCGGCTCCGCAATCGTCGGCACGTGCTCCAGCCCGGGCACCTCCCACGCCTCATCGCCAGCAATCACCAGCGTGTCGCGCGTGAGATCCACATCCACCACGCCGTGGTCCACAAACCTATTGGTCCTGGTCAAGGACCCCGGTCCCACCCTCCGGAGCTTCTTGCCTATCGACGCCACATTCTCCGGCACCAACGGCACATCCAACGCCACATTGATATGGACTTGGGGGGCGCTAAAGGAGATCCCGTAAGCGTGGTCAAGCAACTGCACCTGCTGCGTTTCGGCATAGCGGCCGAAGATGCCCTGCTGCCAGATGGTCTGGGACGCGCCGGTGCCCACCAGGTGCTCCGGGCGATCCGCGCTGATCACCGCGAGCGGGGTGTGCGACATGTGCGCCTCGACTACCGCTGGAAGCGCGTTCGCAACCGCCGTACCAGACGTCATAACCACACCAACGTGGCGTTTCTGCACGCGGGCAAGCCCTAAGGCCGTGAAGGCGGCCGAGCGTTCGTCGATACGCATATGCACCTGGATATCCCCACGAGAAAGCAACGCGTACGCCAGCGGCGAGTTGCGCGAACCCGGACTCATCACCACATCAGTGACATGTTCTGCCAACTCCTCAGCCACCGCCGAGGCAAGAGCGAAAGACTCCACGCCTACCCCCTCGACAACTCATCAAGCTTGTTGAACAGCTCTTCAAAATTGATGTCCGGCAGCGGGACATCCGTAGGCAGCACCTCAGTGGGTACTACCGGAGCCGGCTCCTCATCCGGATTCGCGTTGTCACGCTCCCCGAAACCGAAATCAAAGGGTTTGCGCGTAGTGGTCACCGTGGTTGTGGCCGTGGACGTTTCCGTCACCGTCACCGGCGGTTTGTTCGCCTCCTGTGCCGAAGCACGCCACAGGAAGAACAGCACTACGGCCGCAACCGCCAAAATCGCAGCCAGCAAACCAAGCGCCAACGCGGCCGTGTTCGTCCCCTTCTGGGGCGCGTCGTAGCTGGAAACGCCGTAATCCGGCTGGTTGTAGTCCGGCTGGTTGTAATCCGGGCCGCCGTAATACGGCTCGCTGTAGCCACCCCCGTACTGGCTGGACTGGTCCGGAAAATACTGCTGCGGGCGACCCGGATGTTGTTCACCCGAATCGCCCACACCGAACTGGCGCGTCTGGTTATCCATGCGCCATAAGTTACCGCACTAGGGCACTAAGTGTTAGAGCCGTGAGTGTTAGAGCACCAAACCAAACACCGGCACTGCGATGAAGTAGGTAGCCAGGGAGATCAGCACCAGGCCGATCAGGTTCAGCCCGACACCGCCCTTGATCATCTCGCCCATCTTGACGTGGCCCGAGGAGTACGCGATAGCGTTCGGCGGGGTTGCCACCGGCAGCATGAACGCACAGGTTGCGGCCAGCGCAACCGGGATAGCCAGGATCAGGACGTTCATCTCGGTGGACTCGGTCAAACCAATACCCACTGCAACACCGCCCATGATTGGCAGGAAGGTTGCAGCCGTTGCCGTGTTGGAGGTCAGCTCCGTCAGGAACAGCACCAGTGCCGCGACCGCAGCCAACAGCAGGAACACCGGCAAGACCGACAGGCCCTTGGCCTTCTCACCAATCCACAGGGACAGGCCCGTGGCGGTGAACATGGCGGACAGGCTCAAGCCACCACCGAAGAGCAGCAGCACGTCCCACGGCATCTCATTGGCGGTCTTCCAGTCCAAGATGCGCTTGCCGTCCTTGTTGGCCGGGACAATGAACATGAGCAGGCCGGCGATAATGCCCACAACTGCATCGTCGTACGGGAAGTCCCATCCGAAGTGGTTGCGGCCCAGCGGGATGAAAATCCAGGTCAGCGCAGCAAGCAGGAAGATGACACCCACGGCTACCTGCGGGAAGGTCCACGACCCAAGCTTCTTCAGCTCAGCGTCAATCAGTTCCTTACCGCCCGGGATCTGGTCAACCTCAGGCTTGAAGACGGTGATGAGCATCCACCACGCAATAAAAGTGAACACGATTGCAACCGGCATGCCCACAAGCATCCACTCACCGAAGCCGATGGTGATGCCGTGCGCTTCCTCCATGTAACCCTTCAGCAGGGCGTTCGGCGGGGTACCAATCAGGGTGCCCAGGGAACCGATGGACGCAGAATATGCAATTGCCAACATCAGGGCGGTGGCGAAACGCTTCTGATTCTTCATGCCACCCACAGACTCCGCGGTCAATGCCAACACGGAGGTACCGATCGGCAGCATCACCACAGCGGTTGCGGTGTTAGACACCCACATGGACATAAAGCCCGTAGCCAGCATGAAGCCCAAGATGATGCGCTTCGGGCTGGTACCAACCAACTTCACCACGACCAACGCCAGGCGACGGTGCAGGTTCCAACGCTGCAGGCCAAGGGCCATCAGGAAGCCACCCATGAACAGGAAGATAGTGGCGGAAGCGTACGGGGAAGAGACGCTCTTAAACGGCGCAACCCCCATGACCGGGAAGATCGCAAGCGGCACCAAGGCGGTTGCGGCAAGCGGGATCGCCTCCGTCATCCACCACGCTGCCATCAAGACAGTCGTTGCGGCGACAACGCGCATGGCCTGCGCGGAGTACTCCACGCCCTCCTTCGCGCCGGAAGACTGGGCGACAGTGTCAGCCGCTCCTGCCGGGAAGAAGATGTACACCAAGATTGCCAGGACAATGCCTGTGAGCAATCCGATGAGTTGGCGGCGCCACTCGCCCGCCTCTGGGCCGGGGGCGCGGTCACCGTCTGACAAGGCGGTGGATTCATGAACTACGGGAGTAGACATCTCGAGTTCCTCTCTTTGACGTCACCGAAAAACGGGAATGACAATTTCCGCATAGCACTTTAACGCCACATGTAGCCCAACCCGCCAAAACTACCGAAGTGTGACAAGTTCTACACCCGTAGGTGGGTAATGCACTCCCTCACACGCTGGAACCACCAGTCACGAGTCGCCCCCGGCGCGCGCAGCCCGTGGAGACGTTCCGGGTCGGGGGTGGTGCGGGTGAGGTGCAACGTGCCGTCGAAAAGCTGCCGCTCCGGCGCAACATCTTCCACAAACAACCGCTGGGTGGCCAGCCCGGCCGCGCGCGAGCCAGTGAGCTTCGCCGCAACCAGCCCGGCATCGATGCCTACCGCCGTATCCAGCGCGCTTGCCACGGTGAGCTGCAGGTTCAGCTCCTTGGCTAGCTGCAGCGTCCTTCGGACACCACCCAGGGGCGCCTGCTTGACGACGCCCACGGGAACCACCCCAACCACCCTCGCCGGGTCCTCGGCGCGGCGAATCGACTCGTCCGCAGCAATCGGCGTGCGCACCTGGTTCTGGACAGCGCCGAGCTCCTCGACGGTTTTGCAGGGCTGCTCAATGTATTCGAGCGGGCCGTGTTCAGTAAGCGCGCGCTCTGCTTCGATCGCCTGGGCAACACTCCAGCCGCCGTTGGCGTCTACACGAATCGCGGCCTCCGGACGCAGGCGGCGGACCTGGTTGACGCGTTCAATATCGTCCTGAAGCGTCTGGCCGGATTCAGCGACCTTGATCTTGAAAGTCTGCACGCCCGGAAAGCGTTCAAGAACAGCCTCGACGTCCTGCGGCTGAACCGCCGGGACCGTGCCGTTGACTGGCACCGCGCCGTGTGCTTCCGGCAGCCCCAGGTAGGCAGCTTCCAGCCCGGCGCGCAGCCAATGCTTCGCCTCCTGCGGCTTGTACTCGGTGAACGGGGAGAACTCGCCCCAGCCCTTCGGGCCGTCAATCAGCAGCGCCTCACGGGTGGTGATGCCGCGGAACTTCACCCGCATCGGCAACGCCACCACGTGGGAGCGCTGCAGGATGTCATCGACGTGTATTTCTTTGATGTTGAGTCCGATGTTGAGGGCGTCGTCGGGCAGTTCCATGCGCGCCAGCGTAGCGTGGGAGACCATGAGCGCACCTGAACGCAGCCGGCTGGCACAGCGACTGTTTCCTGACGGCACCGAGCCCGACCCGCGCTTCACCCTTGCCAACGAGCGCACGTTCCTCGCCTGGACGCGTACCTCCTTGGCGTTTTTGGCAGGTGGCGTAGCACTGGCCGCTTTCGAGATCGACGGCCTGCACCCGGATTACCAAACCGCGGTCGCCGTCCTGGTGATCCTCGGCGGGCTGTGCATCTCCGGCGGTGCTGCGGTGCGCTGGGTACACGTGGAGCGTGCGATGCGCACCGGCCGACCCCTGCCCGTACCAGCGATTATCCCGGTGTTGTCCTTCATCGTCTTCGTGGCATTGGCCGTGACCGCTGTGATGGTGGCGGTGTAAATGCCGCGTTCAGGCAGGTTGCTTCCTTCGCAAGCGCCGCTGCAGGCACACGAGGACCCGGGCCTGCAGCCGGAGCGCACCTCTATGTCTTGGGCGCGAACCGCGATGGCGATGCTAGTGGTGTCTTTGACGCTGCTGCGCTGGGCGGATGCGTACGGTCCTGCCATTTTCGCTTTGATCACCGTGCTGGTGGTGTGCGCCATTTACGTGGTGTCCTCCAACCGTGCGGATTATCTGCGGGACGTCCACGGAATCCAAAACGAATCCCTCTCCCCCAACATCGCACGCGTTATGGTGATGGTTTTCGCCGTCACGTTGCTGGGCCTGGGCGCGGTGGTGTTGGTGCTGACGCGGTAGGTTCGGCGGCCCACGTACCATCACCCCTATGAGCCAGAACCCCCAGTACTCCACCGCCAACCCCTTCGACGCCTCCCAGTGGAAGCCGGCAACCGAAGAAGCGTTCACGGACATTACGTATCACCGCCACGTGGGCACGGAGCGTAAAGACGGCATTGTCCGCATCGCGTTTGACCGCCCGGAGGTGCGCAACGCGTTTCGCCCCCACACTGTGGATGAGTTGTACCGCGCACTGGATCATGCGCGTCGTGACCCGTCCGTGGGAACGATCCTGCTTACCGGCAACGGTCCGTCCGAGAAGGACGGCGGCTGGGCGTTTTGCTCTGGCGGTGACCAGCGCATTCGCGGCCGCTCCGGTTATCAGTACGCAGGTGGCGACACTGCGGACACCGTCGATGAAGCCCGCGTGAAAGCCGAGGGCGGCCGCCTGCACATTCTTGAGGTGCAGCGTCTGATTCGCACGATGCCGAAGGTGGTCATCGCGGTGGTTAACGGTTGGGCGGCTGGCGGCGGCCACTCGTTGCACGTCGTTTGCGACCTCACCATCGCATCGAGGGAGGAGGCACGTTTTAAGCAGACGGACGCGGACGTCGGGTCCTTCGACGCCGGCTACGGGTCCGCCTACTTGGCCAAGATGGTGGGCCAGAAGTTTGCGCGTGAGATTTTCTTCCTGGGCCGCACCTACTCCGCGGAGGAGATGCAGCGGATGGGTGCGGTAAACATCGTGGCTGATCACGCTGAGTTGGAGAACGAGGCGATCCAGGTTGCGCGCGAGATCAACATGAAGTCCCCCACCGCCCAGCGCATGCTGAAGTTCGCGTTCAACCTGGTTGATGACGGCTTGATGGGCCAGCAAGTATTCGCTGGTGAGGCCACTCGCCTGGCGTACATGACCGATGAGGCCGTGGAGGGCCGCGACTCCTTCCTGCAGAAGCGCCCACCGAACTGGGACGAGTTCCCTTACTACTATTAGGAGCTTTTTGCTTATCGACGCCCAGCGTTCCCCCAGCCCCAACCGCTGGCCTCACCACATGTTGACTCACAGCATGTTGAACCGAACGATCATCACCGCCGGCGCCGCCGCTGCTGTGCTGGCGCTCGCTTCATGCGGCACGTCGGAGTCCGCGGACCCCGCGCAGGAGGCAACGGCCACCGCCACGGAGACCACCAAGATCGCGGACTCGGCCGCACCCACTGAAACCGTGAGGGAGACTGTGACGGCGACGCAGGACGCTGCACCGCCTGCGCAACCACCAGCACCGCAACAAAGCCTGCGCGATACTTACGCAGATGCCATCGCTAACCCGGCGCGCTTCTTCCCGGAGCCGCAGCCTGGGCATGACGGCACCTTCCAGTACGCGTTGCTGGACGTGGATGGAGACGCCGTGCCGGAGTTGCTGGTGCGTGAGGGTGGTACCGGTGAACGCAGAATAGCAATAGCCCTAGCTACCGGGGAGCAGGCCACGAGCACACTTGCAGACGGCGAGGGGACCCTGCTGTTTTCCAACGGGATGTACCCGGGGCTGGAGGAGTACCGCTTCGGGGAGACCACCGCGACGATCACGCAGTATGAGCTGCGCGGCGGGCGTGTGGAGCAGGTGAGCGGACCGACAGACACGGTTGTTGGCAACCCGCTGGATGAATTCAACATGCTCAGCTGGCTGCCCACCACGGAGCCCAGCGCACTGAATACGTTGGATACCTTGGCTAACACCGACCCCCTGGCGCAGCCGCTGGCCGGCAACTTCCGCCAGTACTCGATCGAGCGCGACTGGCGCGGCGACAGCTTCAACGTAGAAATCACCTACCCGAACGTGTTCTACCCGGAGCTGGGCTGCCGCGGCACGCTCGAACCGACGCCACCCGGCCACGCGGGCCAAGCCGGGTTCATCGAGCACATCACCGAAGGCACCTGCGACGACGGCGGCACATGGCACTTGCTTCTAGACGCTGCGTCGCTCCAAGCCGGTGCCCCCGCCATCTATAAGGCGCGCTATGTGGCGCCGGATGGCCGCTACGTTGCGGACGGCGGGTTTAGGTAGTGGGTGGGCCTAAGATCGAAGCATCATGGCCCTTGAAGTAGACGTCAACTCACAGCGACTCGCTCGCACCCTGTTTAGCCACCACGGTGGGTTCGTCCTTCTCATCCGCGAAGACTCGGAAAACACCAATGCCGTGATGCGTCGATTGCGGGAGCAGATACCGCCGGATGTGCTTCGCGTGATCACGCCGAGCACCATTCCGCTTCCCAGTTCGGTGGCTGCACAACCCCAAGGCACTGTGTACCTCCTCCGGGATATTGATCAATGCGACCGCAACACACTGACGGGTTTTGTTGATTCTCTTCCGGCAACTGATGCCTTCTTTATTGCTGCGGGTACGCAAGAATGGGCGCGCGATCTGGCGTCTGTGGAGGTCACACTCAGTGACCTCCCCCAGCCAGCCCAGCCAGCACAGCCAACACAGCCAGCACAGCCAGCCCAGCGTGAAAGGCAACCGCTAGCGGAGGCAGAGAAGGCCCTGTACGGCGGGTCTGTTGGGGTGGCGGGTGATTGGTTGGACGTGGCGTCGATAGGCAAAAAGCGCACGAAGCTTGCAGTCATGACTGCAGTAGCTGACTGGGACATCGAGGGCCTGCGACAGGTGGTGTTTGCCTCCCCCACCAGCGACGACCTTGACCCCGCAGTCCTTGAGATAGTCCAGCATTTTGCCGAAGCGGCAAGCGGTGCTTCTCTCTCCCAGCACCTGATCACGTTGCCGGTGGCTCCGGAGACGGACTTCCTCACCGGGTTTATGCACCTGGCTAATGACGATATTCCGCGAGCCCTCAACCACTTGAGGCCGCGTCCCGGCGAAAGCGTTGACGTCAGCCTGTGGAAAGCGCCGCTGTACGCGCGCGCCCAGTTTGTAGCAGGTCATTGGACCGATGCCAAGCACACGGTGGAACACGGCCTGCTCCTAGCTGAAAGCAACGAAGCTCGCCTTGTAGAGCCGCTGCTCTTATGGACGGGCGCCCAGATCGCCGCCCTGGAAGGCAAACAGCGGCTGGCGGAGCATTACTTACGACGCAGCGATCCCGGCGCAGACGCGTTTACCATCCAACAGCTGCCATCGCTGATGGCCAACATGGTGATCGCCGCACAGCTCAGCGACATTCCTACAGCGCTTCAGGCCGGGGAAAACCTGGCTAGGACCGCGAAGCGGATTTTCCCGCGGCCAGAGTTTTGGCCGTGGGAGGATGTTTACGCATCAAGCCTGATTCGCGCAGGGCACCTCGATGAGGCCGAGCAGGTTTTAGCCCCGGCACTGGACGAGTCTTCCCGGGAAGTGTCGCTTTCCGTGCGCGCGAAGTACTCCATCCCAATGGCAAGCATTGATCTTCGCCGCCAGCACGCCGACGCGGCATTTTCCACCTTCGAAGATTCGGTAGAGATGCTTCGGTATGCCGGCATGCCCGCGTATTACGCCCGTTGCTTGTACGAGTACGGGCTGGCGGCGCGTAGGTATGGGCGCAGGAATAAAGCCGCCGAGATTATGCATCTGGCGGCTGAACTCTACGGGTCAATGGGGGCTTGGGCGATGCTGCGGCGCTGCCAAGCAGAACAGCAGATTGCTACTGCTGAAAAGTCGGCCTCAACGCTGCTGACAGCGCATGAGAGAGAAATTGCTCATATGGCAGCCAGCGGTGAAACCAACAGTGGCATCGCCCGGCAGCTAAACCTGTCAACAAAAACTATTGAGTACCACTTAACCCGCGTGTACAAGAAGCTCGGCGTACACCGCAGGGCTGACCTGGGGCCTGCCCTGCGATCAATTCCTTAAGCCTTGGCACCCTCACGGTCAATAGCCGCCAGCGGCTTGGTCAGGCTGAAGAACAGCGCGCCAGCCAACCCGACGATGGCGAACGAGTAGAAGCCCCAAGGGTTTGCAAGGTTGTGGTGAACAAGGAGACCGCCGAGCATCGGGCCGGAAATCGCACCGAGTCGACCAATGCCTGCGGAGATACCCATTGCTGTGGCGCGCAGGTTGGACGGGTGGTTCTCACCAACGAATGCGTAGACCAGGTTCTGCGAGGAGAACACGAACACGCCGGTGAGGAACACCACCGTGTACAGCACCGGCATCGGCATACGGATGGCAAGCATGGCCAAGAAAAGCGCGGAAAGCACGAACCAGACCAGACCAGAGCGGCGCGGGGAGTGCTTGTCCGACACCTGGCCAGCAATAACCAGGCCAACCACTGCACCGATGTTGAGGACCATGAGGAAGCCAAGGGCATTACCCATGTCGTAGTCCGCCTGACGCATGATCTGCGGCAGCCAGGTGTTCAGGCCGTACACAAGCAGCAGGCCCATGAACGACGTCACCCACACAGCGATGGAGTTACGCAGGTACGGCGGTCGGAGAAGTGCGGCGGCGCCAGCCTGTTCCTCCACCTGCGGAACTACGCCTGCAGACGCCTCCTCCAAGCTCAACCCGTATTGGGAAGCAACCCGGCGCGCCTCCTCTTCCCTGCCGGTAACGCGCAGGAAGTCGGGCGACTCCGGCAGCAGGAAGTACATCACCGGAGCCAGGATGAGGCCCGGGATCGCACCGACGATGAACATAGAGTGCCAGCCGAACGGGCTGATCAGGAAGAGAGCAAGGAACGCCGTGAGCACAGCACCGACGTGGTAGCCGGTCATCACCGTGGTGGTCGAGGAACCAGCCTTGGCGCGGCCGCGGAACTCAGTGACCATCGAAATGGCGGTGGGCAGGCAGCCACCCAGGCCGAAGCCTGCGAGGAAACGCAGCGTCAGAAATGCCCAGAAGTTATACGTGAAGCCCATTGCCAGCGTGAGTACTGAAAACGCCAGCACGGAGAAGATCATTACTTTGCGACGCCCCAGCTTGTCCGTCGCAGCGCCAATGAACAGAGCACCCAACGTCATGCCCACCAGGCCGGCTGTTGAAATCTGGGTGGCTCCTGCTGGATCAAGGTGCCAGTTAGGGTCGTCCAACATTGCCGGCATCGCGGCGCCAAGGACGACCAGATCGAAGCCGTCCAGAAGAACGGCCAACCACAATAGGAAGACCACTGCGCCTTTAGTTCGCATCAGGCACTCCTCCTTACTTATTAACTAGGTATGTATTAACTGCGTGAAAAACGGGTTGTGTTACTTGTCCGGAAAGGTGGGCAGATCCCGGCCGACGTACTGCTCGGCAAGGTACTTGCGGCCTGCTTCGGATTCCAGAACGGAGCGCAGCTCGCCGCGGCGGCGGCCGGCCTCGAACGGGCTCTCGCCAGGAATTGCGTGCAGCATGGAGGACATCCAGTAGGAGAAGTGCTGCGCCTTCCAGATACGCGGCAGAGCGATGTCGGAGTATTGGTCAAGCAGCTCGGTGTCCTTGTCCTTCACTGCACGGACAAGCCCTGGTGCAAGCGCAGCAATGTCCGCCACTGCCAGGTTGAGGCCCTTCGCGCCGGTCGGCGGCACGGTGTGGGCCGCGTCGCCAGCGATGAAGAGACGGCCACGCTGCATCGGCGAGGTCACCGCGGAGCGGAAACGCAGGACCGACTTTTCAAAGATCTCGCCTTCCTGCACGGTGACACCCTCGGAATCCACACGCTTGTGCAGCTCTTCCCAGATGCGCTCATCCGGCCACTCTTCCTCAGTGTCCTCCGGGTTGCACTGCAGGTAGTAGCGCTGCACGCCTTCCGAACGCGTAGAAATCAGCGCAAAACCAGCATCATGGGTAGCGTAGATCAGCTCCGGGTTGGTCTTCGGTGCGTGGACCAGCACGCCAAGCCATGCGTACGGGTAGTCGTGGCGGGCACGGATCGCACCCTCCTGCTCCAGGATCAGGCCACGGAACTGGGAGCGTGAACCATCAACGGCCACCACATAGTCAGCGGTCAGCGTGTGGGTCCCCTCAGCGTCGGTGTACTGCAAGGTGCACACGTCACCATCTGCAGCACCGTCGATACCGATCACGGAATCCACGGTGGTTTCGAAGAGGATCTCGCCGCCGTCTGCAAGCCTGCGGGCAATGAAGTCCTTCAGGTACTCATGCTGTGCGTACACGGCCATGTGGTGGCCGGTGTGCTCAGTCAGACCAATGCGGGTGCGGTGCCCGTCCAGGGAGATTTCAATACCTTCATCAATATCCGCCTCCTTTTCCATGCGCTCACCAACGCCGGTTGCGCGCATCAGGTTCAGGGTGCCCTGCTCAAGCACGCCTGCGCGGACGGTTTCTTCCACGTCTTTGCGGGTACGGGTTTCAAACACCACGCTTTCCACACCATCAAGGTGCAAAAGGTGTGACAGGGTCAAGCCAGCGGGGCCTGCACCGATAATGGCAACGGGAACATGACGGGTGGTCATTATTTGTTCTCCTCCTCAGCAACTGCCTTGGCCAGCAGTTTGAAACCGTGATTACTGTTCGGCACACCTGCGTACACGGCGGTGTGCAGCAGAACCTCTCCGATGCGGTCCGGATCAATGCCAGCGCGCAGGGCCGCACGGATGTGCATGTCCAGCTCGCCGTCGTTGCCAACCGCGGTCAAAATCGCGATGGTGAGCATGCGGCGCTCCTCGTGGTTGAGCCCCTCGCGGTTCCAGATGTCACCCCACGCGGTGCGGGTGATGAAGTCCTGGAACTTTTCGGTCACCTCGGTCTTGTTGGCTTCGGCACGGTCCACGTGGGCGTTACCAAGAACAGCCCTGCGGTTACGGTCCCCTACCTCGGCGGCGGCCCTGCGGCCCTCCTCGTAGAGGTTGTCATCAGCTGACATGATTCGTCCTTTCTAGCGCGCGGTCTAAAACAAGCCGCGCAAGTGTTTCCGCATCGGAAATATCTGCGTTTTCGGGCACCTTCGCCGCCATTGCTGCTGTGTCCACGGTCAGCCCGTCAAGGGCGCGGCGCAGCAAAAGCACTGAACTTGTGGTTGCGGCAACAATCTCTCGGATGGTCTGCCACTCCGAATGCCACGAACCAATGCCGCGCTGCGCCTGGCAATCAAGCGCAGTGAGCATGGTGGCGGTCAGGCCTGGGATGCGTGCGGCGTAGCCGCGCGCGGCAATCGAGGCCGCGGGGTTGGCCTTATGCGGCATAGAGCTGGAGCCGCCCGGCGCAGACTCCCGAAGTTCAGCTACCTCGGTGGCGGAGTGCAGCACAATGTCACCAGTAATCTTCGCCACCACCCCGGACAGTTTCGCCATAGCGGTCGCGATGTCCACCATCGGCGCGCGGTTGGTGTGCCAGACCAGCGGCTGGCGATCCAGGCCAAGTTCCTTGGCCAGAGCCTCGTGCGTGTCTAGCCCGCCAGAAACGGTGCCAACCGGACCGGCGTACTGCAGCGGAAACGCCAACGCCTGCACTGCTTGTGCAGCGTCAACGAACTGCTCCAACCAGCCTGCTGCGATCGCACCAAACGTGGTTGGTAGCGCCTGCTGGCCAAGGGTGCGCGCCATCACCGGCGTGGCAATGTGCTGCTCTGCTAAGGCACGCAGAAGCTCGCGGCACTCGGCAGCGATGCCGTTAAGCTGCCCAGTTGCGCCGCGAAGCAGCAGCATCAAGGCGCTATCAATCGCGTCTTGGCTTGTTGCTTTGTAGTGCACGCCGGTCACATCCTTGGCAAGCGCGCGCAACGCCCCGACGATCGGGATCGCCGGGTTTGCGCCACCGATAGATGTCTGGGCAACCTCGGAAACATCAAGCTCATAGGCATCGATGGCGTTAACAGCAGCGTCGCGTTGCGCCTCAGAGATGCGGCCTACGGAAAAGGCCGCATTCGCAAGGCCGCGCTCGAATGTGACGATGGCGGTGAGCAATGAAGCGTCGTCAAGCAAAAAGCCCTGTGACCCCGAGGCGAGATCTGAGTAGGTATTGCGAGAGTGTCTGTCTACCTGCATGTTAAAGGGAAAAGAACGGCGTTTCCTTCGCCGGGTCAGTGTCCTGGAGGCGGATATCAAGGTGGTAGCCGCCTTCGCGAGCTTCGGCGATCAACAGCGGGCGCCGGGAAGCATCCAGCTGCGAAAGCACCGGATCTGCCTCCAACGCTACCGTGTCCTCCGGGAAGTAGAGGCGCGTGTACAGGCGCTCAAGAATGCCGCGGGCGAACACACCAACCAACAGGTGCGGCGCTTCGCCCTCGTAGCCACCCGGCACGATGGTGGTAAAGCGCGCGGTGCCGGTCTCATCCGCCATCGCACGGCCCAGGCCCCGGAAGCCTTCCACCGAATCGGTGTTGAACTTGCCGTCCTGATCCGCCTGCCAGATCTCCACCATTGCATCCGCAACGGGAGCACCGTCGCCATCGAACACGCTGAAGCTGACCTCAACCGCGTTCGGATCATCCTTATCTACAAGCAGCTCCGTGCCATCTACCTCAAGGCCGATGTGCACGTACGGGCCAACCGTCTGCGACGGGGTCAGGCCAAACTCAACATCATCCTGATCGCGGTACGTGCTGCGCACCGGGTAGCGGAACTCACCAGTTTTTCCAGTGTCAATCATGTCTGTCTCCTTCGCTTTACGCAGCCGTTAGTGGCGCGGCGTTTCAAAGTAGGTCTGGATCGAACCGCGCAGAACGATGTCGAACTTGTAGGCCAAAGCCCAGTTCGGGCTGGTCGTGTCATAGTCAAAGACTGCGATCATGGATTCACGGCTGGCTTCCGGCACCGCGTTGTAGATCGGGTCCTGGAAGAACATCGGATCGCCCGGGAAGTACATCTGGGTAACCAGGCGCTCAGTGAACTGGCGGCCGAAGAGGGAGAAGTGGATGTGGGCTGGGCGCCACGCGTTGTGGTGGTTCCCCCACGGATATGCACCCGGCATGATCGTGGTGAAACTGTAGTAGCCGTTCTCATCCGTGAGCACGCGGCCGACACCGTTAAAGTGCGGGTCCAGCGGTGCTGGCCAGCTGTCGTTCTTGTGGCGGTAACGGCCAGCAGCGTTGGCCTGCCAAACCTCAACCAGGGTGTTGGGAACCGGCTTGCCATCCCAGCCCAGCACGCGGCCGTGCACCAGGATGCGCTGGCCAATCGCCTCGCCGCCGTTGACCAGGGTGAGGTCATTGTTCAGTTCGCCGATTTCGGAGCCGCCGAAAACCGGGCCAGTCAACTCGCCCAGACGCGGAGTAACCATAACCAGGTCATTGACCGGGTTGCGCTTAATCGTCGTCCGGTAGTCAGGGAAATGAAGGGGAGCGAATACTCCCTGTGTGGAAACGGTGATGTCACTCAAGGTGCCTCAGTCCTTTCTGCCGGTTTTTGCTCACCATAGGAAACTGTGTGCCACACCACAAGGAAAGGGATCTTGTGTGACCGATAACGTCATATCTATTTCCGTGACCAGCGCCGTTGTGAGCTCGCACACACTAAGGGGCAGCACTAGGGGTGTGTCCTAGGGTCTGGCGAGGGTGCCATCGCCCTCGTCGTCGCCCTCGTCGTCGCCAACTCCGGCGGCTGCGTCGCCGACGGAAGGTTTAAGAAGTGGGCGTGCACACTTTCACGTATATACTTTGGCGTATATACGAAGGAGGCGATTATGCCGGATAACTCTCAGGCATCATCAGTGCCAACCACGGTCTTCATGTCAGGAAACAGTCAAGCCTTACGGATACCCAAGGAGTTTCGATTCGATTCGGATACCGTTTGGCTAAAGAAGATCGGGAAACGCCTCTACGTTTCCGAGAGGCCAATGTCCGCCATGGATGTTGTTAACGAAATCACGGCAGGGTTCCCACCGGACTGGGCCGATGACCTCGAAGAACCAAAGGAATTGCCGCTGGACCCTATTTCTGGATGGGACTAACCATGGCATACCTGTTGGATACCAATGTGTGGATCGATGTGCTTCGAAGCGCTGACGAAAATGTCATACGCCGCATGTCTCTATGCTCTTGCGATGATGTCCGCCTTTCAAGCGTCGTCCTAGGGGAGCTTTTGGTCGGAGCCAATAAGGCTCGATCACACCGACCCCTTGAAGCAGTACGCCTTCTAGCAGAGAGCTACACCATGATTGGTATTGATGAACGCGAAGCAGCGGCGTACGCAGAGATTCGTACCCAACTGGAGGCTAACGGGCAGCCGATAGGACCTAATGACTTATGGATCGCTGCGCAAGCCTCAGCAAATGATCTCGTGCTAGTCACTGCGAATACACGAGAATTCCAACGAGTGCCTGGCCTGGAAGTTGAGAACTGGCGCACTGAACTTATTTAAGCCAACTACCCTTATCCCACGTGACGCACATCCTTGAGCTTTTCCCTGTTGACCCGGCAGATCCACTGACGCTCATGCCGGCGCTCGAAGAGGCGCTGACCGGCCAGCGCACCCTGTTGCCCACTCCGGCCGAGGATCCGACGCGCACGAACCTGCTGCGCAACACACAGGGCGTGGGTCAGCCGATCGACGATGACATCGCCCTGGTCGTGGCCACATCCGGCTCCACGGGCACTCCGAAGGGTGCGATGCTCACCGCCGCCAACCTCATTTCCAGCGCGGATGCCACCCACCAGGCCCTGGGCGGCGAAGGTCAGTGGCTGCTTGCCATGCCGGCCGCCTACATCGCGGGCATCCAGGTGTTGGTGCGCAGCATGGTCGCAGGTGTCACGCCGGCCGCGATCGATCTGACCGGCGGTTTCAGCATCTCCGAGTTCGCCGCTCGCACCCACGAGCTGGCCGACACCGGCGAGCGCACCTACACCGCGCTGACCCCGATGCAGCTGGCCAAGGCCACTTCCACTTTGCAGGGCATTGATGCTTTACGACGCTTCAACGCCGTCCTCATCGGCGGCGCCGCCACCAACCCACAACTTCTCGAATCTGCGCGCAAGCTGCGAATCAACGTGGTCACCACCTATGGCTCCAGCGAAACCTCCGGCGGCTGTGTCTACGACGGGCGCCCCCTCCCCGGCGCGCGCATCCGCGTGGAGGACGGACGCGTGTGCCTTGGTGGGCCGATGGTGTCGCGTGGCTACCGAGGGGCGTCGCCGGATGCCGCCTCCGACCTCCAGGGCGGGTGGTTTCGCACGTCCGACGCGGGCACGTTGGAAAACGGCGTGCTGAGCATACACGGCCGCATTGACAACGTGATCGATTCCGGCGGGTTGAAGCTGCACCCGGAGGTCCTTGAACGCGTCCTGCTGGCAATCCCGGGAGTAACCGGCGCGTGCGTTGTCGGTACTGATGACTACCGGCTTGGCCAGCGCATCTGCGCCGCCTATACGGGTTCCGCCAGTGTGGCGGACATCCTGGATCACCTCGACGAGCTCAGCGCCACCGGCCGACTTCCCCGCTGGCAGATCCCGAAGGACCTCAAACCTGTGCCGGCACTGCCACTGTTGGGCCCCGGCAAGGTGGACCGCCCAGCCGTGCGTGAGATGTTCTAGAAATTGCAAAAGCGGGTCCAAAACCGTTGCAAAAGCGGGTCCAGACCTCACTACCAGCAAAAACGCCAACGGCAACCCCACCGTCGGGGGTAGCCAAAGTTTCTGCTCGGGAACTACCCGGCGCCGCCATCCGACTAATTAACAACCACCCGGAAGCCATCTGGGTCTGAAACTACGGAGGAAGCTGTTTTTATGAAGCGCCCTGCACTTGCACTTGTTACCGCCGCAACGATCGCACTGTCCCTGACCGCATGCTCCAGCGACAACGCTGATACGGACGCAGCGGCTGCCACTGCGGCTGAGACCACTGCTGCTGAGACTTCGGCGGCTGAGGCGTCCACGGAGGCGTCGGCAAGCACGAGCGCTGCTGAGAAGGAAGAGGCGATGGGCGAGGGTGAAGTCCACCTGCATGACGGCACCATGCGCGCGAAGGCTGCCGCGGACGCTGAGGGTGGCTCCACCATGACCGCCATCTTCGGCGTGTTGGAGAACCACCGCGATGAGGACGTCACCCTCATCGGCTTCACCACCTCCCTGGGCGACGCAATGTACGAGATCCACGAGGTAGTCAACGGCGTCATGCAGGAGAAGCCGGGCGGCATCACCATTCCGGCTGGCGGCCAGGTTGAGCTGAAGCCGGGCGGCGAGCACCTGATGATCATGGGCTACGAACCGGAGATCGCCGCAGGTGAGACCGTCGATGTGACCCTGTTGCTGTCCGACGGCACCACCGCCGAGGTCAAGGACGTTGCCGTCCGCACCATGCTGCCGGGCGATGAGGACTACGGCGACCTGGGCCACGGCGAGCACGGCGGCATGGACCACAGCGAGCACAAGCACTAGGGCTTTTTCGCTTATCGACGCCACCACGCGCACCCCGTAAGGACGCTCCACCAGCACCCTTACGGGGTTTTCTTTACCATTAGGCCAACAGTCTCTTTCGCTTCAGTGACGCGGTGGATTACCCTTCAGGGTTTTGAATCACCACGGGTTCTACTTTGAAACCTGGTGATCCATAATCAGCGACCCACCGCAGAAACGGGGTGACGCGCTCGCCTGGCCGCAGGCCCAGTTCAATGTCCTCAATCGCAAACTGGGCGGCAAGGATCTCACCAAGATGCGGCGGCCTCTCCAAAACGAGGCCCTCGAGCGTCGTATTTTCTTTGTAGGTAAAACGCATGGGTCTCACTCCTCAGCGAAACATCGACGATTCTGCGCACCATCCTAGCTTTGCCAGCTCTACCGCCATGCGTACCCATGTCGGACGTGATGCAAGGTTATTTAAGAGCAGGATCTGACTGTGTTCGTACACTTCATCCCACGCTTCCTTGCCCTTATACTCTTACGAAAAGGAATCGAGAATGGAGGTGCCATGAGAGAAGTTGCAGCCCCGATCCGCCGGACTGCGGAGGATCTAGATCAAGAACTTGCCAGTTTGAAAGAACAGATGGCTCCTCTCTCCGTTGAACATCTCCGTCGCTTGCGAGATGCTGGCGCGATTGAGTACGAAGAAGAGCGTCTTTTAGATAGATACGACGCCTGCATGTGGCTGCGGTACGGAGTAGCGTGACATCGCGCACTTCTCAGAGCCTTGAGCGTGCGGGCTTTCGTAGAAGGAACACATCCCGTAACAATTGCCCATTCAGGCAGTGACCGTCTCGTTCTCCGTTACGAGTACTTGATGCGTCTGGACGAACAGTTAGGGCAGCTTGAGATAGAGAAAAGTACGTTCAAAATCGAGTTCCGCACCCTTAAGAAACCAGTTCCTGTCGTACGCTTCGAATACGAGTCGCAAGCTCGGAACAAGCCAAATTCACACTTCCAATTCCATGCTGATTCAGTCCCGCTCGGCTTGTTGCTCGCCCGAGCGGGAAAATACGACACTGCCGCGCAGCAGCAGGATATCCACTTTCCAATGGGCGGTTCTCAATTCCGCCTCCATCTAGCAGATGTCATCGAACTGTTGATATGTGAGTTCGGAGCTGCGTCCGAAAAAGGATGGAAAGAGTCTGGCTATAAAGTCGAAAATCCCCAATGAGGCTCTGAACCGAATGAACTGCTCCCCTCCGGAGTTTTTCTTTCCCCTTACGCCAAAAGCCCCGCGCGTTCAGGGCAGAATGTAGCGCATGTCCTCATTCGGTGAAGTCCTCGATCAGCTCCGCGATAACCAGCCCCAGGGCAAGTACGGCATTGCGTTTGAGAAGTTGATGGTCAACTTTTTCCAAACGGATCCGGTGCTGTCTGCGGAGTTTGATGAGGTGTGTCGGTGGGATAAGTGGCGCTACAACGGTGGCCAGACGGACACCGGTATTGACCTGGTGGCACGCCGGCGTGATGACGGTAAGTGGGTCGCCATCCAGGCGAAATTTTACAAACCCACGACCAGTATTCAGAAGCAGAACATCGACTCGTTTTTTGAGGCGTCGGGTCGCTCGTTTGAAACCGAGTCTGCAGTAGAGCACTTTGCTCACCGCTACATCATTTCCACAACTGATAAGTGGTCGAAGCACGCCGAGGCAGCGCTAGAAAACCAGCAGATTCCCACAAGCCGTATTGGTTACAGCCAGATCGCGGAGTCTCCAGTGAACTGGGATGTGGTGTTTCCCGGTTCGGAGATTCACATCAACCTGTCGCGTCGTGAAACATTTGAGCCGCGTCCACACCAGCAGGAAGCAATTGACAAGGTCATGGATGGTTTCCGCACGCATGACCGGGGCAAACTAATCATGGCCTGCGGCACGGGCAAAACGTTCACGGCGTTGAGGCTTGCAGAGCGTGTGGCGGAGGACAACGGCGGCCGCGCACGCGTGCTGTTCCTCGTACCTTCCATTGCGCTGCTTGCACAGACGCTGCGGGAGTGGACTGCGCAAGCCCGCTTGGATCTGAAGAGCTTCGCGGTGTGCTCGGATAACAAAGCCAGCCGCCAAGCAGAAGATATTGCTTCCTATGACCTTGAGGTGCCGGTATCTACCAACGGCAAGGACATTGCGGATCGCTTTGCATCCGGCAGGCGCGCCAAGGGGCTGAACGTGGTGTTTTCCACTTACCAATCACTACCCGCGGTGCATGATGCACTGGCGGAAGGCCTGGATGACTTTGATTTGGTCATCTGCGATGAGGCTCACCGCACAACTGGTGTAACGCTTGCGGGTGCGGATGAGTCGAACTTTGTGCGTATCCACGATGCCGACTACATCAAGGCTGCGCGCCGTTTGTACATGACCGCAACGCCACGGCTTTTCGACGACACCGTAAAGACCAAAGCCGAAGAACACTCCGCCGAGATTGCGTCCATGGATGATGAGGCGATTTATGGCCCGGAGTTCCACCGCCTAGGCTTCGGCGAGGCCGTGGACAAGGGTCTTTTGACTGATTACCGGGTCCTGGTCATGACCGTGGACGAGGACGTTGCCGCAGAAGCCATGGCCCGCAACACCCAAGAGGGTATGAACCTGACCACGGCGTCAGCGATGATCGGTGCGTGGAATGCCTTGGCGAAACGCTCCGGAAAACTGCAGGGCACCAAGGGCGGCTTTGATGAGGGTGCTGCTCCGATGCGGCGCACCGTTGCGTTTGCGAAGGACATTAAAACCTCCAAGCTGATTGCAAACACCTACCCGGGGCTCATTGCCAGCCACCAGGAAACGCTGCACGAGCACGCCGCGACTAATGACGTTTCCTTGCACAACGTGGATCTTTCCGTTGCCGTCCAACATGTGGATGGCGGCATGAATGCCATGGAGCGCGGAAAGAAGATCTCCTGGCTGGAAGCCTCGATGGAGGAAGATGAAACCCGCATCCTGACCAACGCCCGCTGTCTCTCTGAGGGCGTGGACGTGCCGGGCCTGGACGCCGTGATCTTCTTCAACCCGCGCAACTCCATGGTGGATGTGGTGCAGTCCGTGGGCCGAGTGATGCGTAAGTCTGAGGGTAAGGACTACGGCTACATCATCCTTCCCGTGGCAGTGCCACCGGGGAAATCCCCTTCTGAGGCATTGAATGACAACACGCGTTTCAAGGTAGTCTGGCAGATCCTCAACGCGCTTCGCGCGCATGATGACCGCTTCAACGCCAAGATCAACTCGATCTCGTTGAACGACAACCTGCAGGATGAACTGCCGATCGTCGTGGACCCGGTGACGGACCCGCGTAAAGATAAGGACGCCAAGGCCGAACTGGATAAGCACGATCAGGTTGCCGGCTTTGACTCGAACGAGCTCACCGCCCAGCAGGTTGCGTTGTTCCCCCTTGAGCAGTGGCAGGAAGCGATCTACACCAAGCTGGTGGACAAGGTAGGCACCCGAACCTACTGGGAAGACTGGGCCGACGATGTGGCGGTGATCGCGGAAAGCCAGATCACCCGAATCAACAAGCTCCTTGAAAACGCCAGCCCGACACTTCAACAGGAGTTCGAGCGCTTTGTTGAGGGCCTGCGCAACAACCTCAACGACTCAATCTCTGACGCTGAGGCGATCAGCATGCTCTCCCAGCACCTGATTACCGCGCCGGTATTTGACGCCCTGTTCAGCGATCACGATTTCGCCGCCCATAATCCGGTCTCCCAGGTCATGCAGCGCATGGTTGATGCCCTCGACGACAGCAACCTCGATGCTGAGACTGATTCGCTGGAGAAGTTCTACGCCTCAGTGCGTGTGCGCGCTTCTGAAGTCACCAGTGCGTCCGGGAAGCAGCAGGTGATCAAGGAGCTCTACGAGCGCTTCTTCCAAAAAGCGTTCAAGCGTGACGCCGACAAGCTGGGCATTGTCTACACCCCAGTCGAGATCGTGGACTTTATCCTGCGCGCTGCCGATGACGTGTCGAAGAAGCACTTCGGCCGCGGGCTTACGGACGAGAGCGTGCACATCCTGGATCCGTTTACGGGCACCGGCACGTTTATGGTTCGCCTGCTGCAGTCCGGGTTGATCGATCCGAAGGATTTGGCCCGCAAGTACGCCAACGAGTTGCACGCCACCGAGATCATGCTGCTGGCCTACTACGTGGCGGCAGTCAATATCGAAACGACGTTTAACGCGTTGCAGGCTGAAGCCGCTAAACGCTGCGAAAGCGCCCCCCCCCCCGTTATGTTTCCTTCGAAGGCATCGCGCTTGCAGATACGTTCCAGATCCACGAGGAAGGAGACATTCTCGACCTCACGGTATTCAGGAACAACAACGAGCGCATCGTTCGGCAAAAGGAAGCCCCGATCAATGTCATCGTGGGCAACCCGCCATACTCGGTGGGGCAGACGAGCGCGAACGATAACAACGCGAATCTGAAGTATCCAACACTGGACGCACGTATCGCGGAGACGTACGCGGCGAAGTCAACGGCGACGAATAAGAACTCCCTGTACGACTCATACCTGCGTGCGTTCCGGTGGGCGACCGACCGAATTGGAGATCAAGGTGTCGTGGCGTTTATTGCAAACGCTGGTTGGCTTGATGGCAACACCAGCGACGGTGTGCGTTTGTCGATGGCTGAGGATTTCACGGACCTGTACGTGTTGAACCTGCGCGGTAATTCTCGGATGGCTGGTGAACAAGCCAAACGTGAGGGCGGCAATGTGTTTGATATTCGGGTTGGCGTTGCCGTACTGATCGGTGTGAAGGATCCTTCCAAGTCGGGGTTCCACCTGCATTATGCGCAGACTGCTGATTATCAGAAGCGTGAAGAGAAGCTGGAGTTTGCAGAGAATGCCTCAGTTGATCAGATTGAGTGGCGTTCAATCACTCCGAACCAGCACGGTGACTGGTTGAACCAGCGCAGTGATGAGTTCGCAACCTGGCCGGTCATCGGCGAGAAGAATCAAAATGTGACGACATTTTTTGACGTCTATTCCGCAGGCTTAAAAACTGGCCGTGATGCGTGGTCGTATTCGTCTTCAACCGCCCAACTCGTAGACAACATCGGAACGCACGTTGCGAACTACCGCCAAGCGCAAGACCTGTTGCGAAGTGGTGGGTTTGAGGAAAATAAGCGGGGTGTCGACGCGTTGTTTGCCCAGCACCCTGCGTTAGTCGACAGCACGCAAGGTTCATGGAACGTCAACCTGAAACAGGAGTTAGCCCGCGGAACAGAGATCGCGGTTGATTTGAACCGTGTGTACACCTCGTTGTACCGCCCATTTTTCAAACAGCGTAATTACTTCGCGAAAGAATTGATCGATAGACAGTACCGGTTGCCGTCGATGTTCCCGACGCAGCAGCACCACAACATCGGGTTTGATGTGATGGCGCCACGCGAAGCGGTTCCTTTTGCACTGTTGGCTACCGATGTACTCCCGGATCTTTCGTTCTTTACTTACACTGCCCAGTTCTTCCCCCGTTTCACCTGGGAGTCCGTGGACGCTGAAGATGGTGGGTTGTTCGGCGAGGGGGCGTCGATAAGCGAGGGCGAGTCCTCGATCTATGGACAGGTCGGCGAGGTCGTTGCTGGGTATGTGCGCAAGGACAACATCACCGACGAGATCAAGGCGCTCTACCGCGACGCGCTGGGTGCGGATGTGACCGGTGACGATATCTTCCACTTCGTTTACGGCAAGCTGCACGATCCGAACTATCGGGAGGCGTATGCGGCGGATTTGAAGAAGATGCTGCCGCACATTGAAACGCCGGGTTCGCGTGAAGAGTTCGACAAGTTTGCGCGCGCCGGCAAGGAACTCATGGACCTGCACGTTGGGTATGAGGATGTGGAGCCGTACCCGCTGGACATCGCGGTCAAGGGCGACGAGTCCGACCCGGAGACCTGGCGTGTGTTGAAGATGAAGTGGGCACGTAAGAAGGACCCAGAGACCGACAAGAACGTCAACGACGTGACCAAGTTGATCTACAACAAGCGGGTTACCATCACCGGTATCCCGGCTGAGGCTGATGAGTACATGCTGGGTTCGCGTTCCGCGCTGGCGTGGTTGATTGACCGCTACCAGGTGAAGAAGGACAAGGCATCCGGGATTGTCAACGACCCGAACGATTGGGCCGATGAGGTTGGCAACCCGCGCTACATCGTGGATCTGATTGGCAAGGTAACTCGGGTTGCGGTGGAGACGGTGCGGATCTTGGAGGGGCTGCGAGAATAACGCCGTTTGGTTCATTGACAGTTGAGGCTCGAGAGAGCGTGGCTTCATCGCGAAAATCGAAAAGCGGTGTGGTGGTCCCTCAGTCGCCAGGTTGGCCTTGAATACCTCACCAAAGATCCGGGTCGTAGCGGACATGTCGTCCATCTCGGCCTCAACTGATCAACCGCACCCTCAAGTCTGCATGCGTCTTTAGCGTCTTTAGACGCTTCCCTGGCGTCATCACCAATCTCCAAACCGAAAGAGGAGTCAGCCATGAGAGGCGTATCCCCCACTTGAGCCATGTAGTTTTTAGGCTACACTTGGGCGTGTGGAGATCATTTCCAGCAGCTTGTTTGACGCCTGGTTAGGTGAGCTAAAAGACAAACATGCTCAGCGACGCATTTTGTATGCAATAGCCCGATGCGAAGCACACGGAAGAATGATTGGAGACATCAAACCCGTTGGCGAGAAGGTTAGCGAGATGAGATTTCATTTCGGGCCCGGCTATCGGGTGTACTACACCCGACTAGGCGCAATAACGGTTTTCCTGCTGGCCGGAGGAGATAAATCCAGCCAGGATAAAGATATTCGAACCGCTCAAAAGCTCGCACAACAGGTAAGGGAGGAACAGTCGTGAAGGAAGTAACATTTTCAGCGTTCGATGCAAGCAAATATCTCGATAGCCAAGAAGCAGTGAACGATTACCTGGCTATCGCACTCGAAGACGGCGATACGAAAACCGTACAGGTGGTTTTGCGTGACATTGCAAGGGCACACGGCATGAGCCAGCTCGCTAAAGAGACTCAACTCAACCGTGAATCCCTCTACAAGTCACTATCAAAAGACGGTAACCCGTCCTTTGCGGCTATCACGAAAATCATGAAAGCCCTGGGACTCAAAATAACTCTCGCTACACAAAATGCCTAGATACCTACTGGAATCACATCACCAATAAACCAAGCGTGCCTCTGCTCAGTCCGTCCGGCCTCTATCCGCCGATCAGTGGTGGGTCGCGGAGCCTGCGACCAGGCCCGTTGAATACGATCCGGGAAACGCTCGGCGGAGGAATCAGCAACGGTGGTGCGTGTGGTCTTGCGTCGGAGTACACCCGCGATTCCAAGGATATTCATGAGGCGTTGCACCTGGTCACGGCCGATGTTCCAGCCTGCCCGGTGGGCGGCTTTCCATAGTTTTCGTCGCCCGTAGACCCGCCGATTGGCCTGCCACAGCTCAAAGAGCCGGTGCGCGGTGTAAGCCTCATCCAGCTCGGCAGGGGTGGGCCCGAAACCACGGGCCTGGAAGCGGTAGAACGTTGCTGGTGAAATAGCGTATTCATGCTCATTGAGCACGCGGCACATCCGCTCGATGGAATACAGGTGCCGGTGAGTGCGGAGGAAGTCCACAATCACTTTAGTTTGCGGTCGAGCTCCGCCTGGGCGAAAAA
>NZ_KV786464.1:0-28834 GCF_001806945.1 Corynebacterium sp. HMSC30G07
TCTCGTTGATCTCAACGACGTAGCCTTCGGGAGCCTTGAAGTCCTCCGGGATAGCGAACGTGGTGCCCTCGGGTGCCTTGACCTTTTCCTCGGTCGGGTTGCCCTCATCGTCCGTCTTGGTGAAGGTCGGGGAAGACTTCGTCTCCTTGCCCGGGACGACCAGCTTAGGCTCGTAGGCAGGGTCGAACTCATCAGCGTCACGAGTCACCAGCACCGTCCAAGCGGAAACGTCATTGCCACCAGACACCAAGACAACGTTGAAGTAATCGCCCTTCTTGGCGTCCTGCGGAATGTCGAAGGTGCACGCTGCGACCTGCTCCTTGGCAGACTTGGATTGGTCAATGTCACAGGTCTTCAAGACCTTCCCGTTGACGTCGCGCCACTCCACCTTCGACGTTGCACTGGACACCGTGCCATGAAGCTCAGGTGTTACCGTCACGCCCGGCGCCGCCGGCTTGTCCGTTGCGTTGTAATCAGCGGTAATGGACGCCGGTGCGTACGGCATGATCGCGTAGTGGACGTTGTACAGCGAGTTCAGGTTCTGGAACCCGATTCCGTTGCCCCAGTTGATAGGCAGCTGGTTCTCACCAGGAGCTGCCGCAGGGCGGAAGTTACCGCCGTGGTTGAAGCGCTGGAAGGTCGGGGTGTGGAAGCCGGTGTAGCCATTCTGGACCACGCCGTTTTTATCCTCCACCCACACGAACAGGTGGTTCGGGTTGAGGATGTCCTCGCGGATCTGGCCCTTCTCGTAGTTACCGAAGCGCAGGGTGTACCAGCCGTCTGGATCAGTCTTGCCGTAGACGGTCTTGAGAATGTACTCGGGGTGCGCCTCAAGCATTTCCTTGGTTGCCTGGGCGATCTTGTCCGGATCCTTCTTGTACGTCTCACGCAGCTTCTGGTTCGCTGCCGCACCGTCCTTGGTCAGGGTGGATGCGTACACGGTGTAGCCATCAGCCGGCTCATCAATGCTGTTAAACGCCGGACCGGTTGCCACGATGCCCTTATCGGGGCCACCGGTCTCCAACCACACGCGACCGGAAACGGTGTTCGGGACCTTTGTCTGCGTCGACGCTGAGGCGATCGGACCCTCCGGGTCCTCAACAAGCTTGTCGCCCTTGGCAGCCAGCCAGCTTTCCTTGTGATTCGGCGCGACCTCGCGCAGGAACGCTGCCGTAAGCTGCATGTTGCCGTCGCTAGCAACGAAGGAGCCAAGCGGGGCATCGGCTGGTAGGTTGAACGAACCCGGCACAAAGCCGTTGGCCTGACGGAACATCTCAACCCGGTTGCCGCGCTCATTGGTGAACGGTTCTACCCAGATGCGGTGCATCTGATCCGTACGCGCCGTGTAGGTGTGCTCACGTCCCAGCTTGTCAGTCCACGTGATGCCCTTGTCACCCGTACCGAACGCAAACGTGCCCTGGCCGCCGTTGCCGCCAACCACGTCTGGCAGCGTGTGCGTCTTCGCGCTGAAGATCGGTGAGTAGGAGCCATCCTTGTCACGGAACTGCGCGTAAACGGTGATGCCATCCAGCTTCACGTTGCCGTTGTCATAGGCTGCGCCCGGGTTACCTGCCACGCCAGTCAAGTACACGTGACCGGAGATCAGGCCCTTGCCTACACCGTGGGCATCCGTCAGGTTCGCAGCTTTAGTGACGCGGCCGCTGGCGATCATGTCTGCATCAATGATCTTGCTCTCGGGATTCACCGTTGGCGATGCCTGCGCCTCCTGCGCTTCCTGCGCGACAGCGGCCGGTGCGGCAGCCGGGCTCACTACCGGCTGGGCAAACGGGACAATCAAAGCAAGCGACAGTGCCGCGGCAGCTACCGACGTGCCCCGCCGGCGTGCAATGTTCATTCCCTGCATGAAAATCCTCCAGGACGTAATTGGTTCGGAGTGGTTCTGTGTAGTTCGAGCAGAGCACCTACGTGATAGGTTCCTCTCGCACCGCCGAAGCTTAGTTTCACAAAACTATCCACTCAAGGTTTCCTGAAATTTTACTTACTTACGCTTGGGTAACTACTGAACTAGTTTCGCCCTTACCCGCTGTAAATCCTCACTTTTGCAAGGTATGATCACAGTAAATTAACAGTGAATAAAAATAGCTCCTGTGGACGTAGGTGACAGGTCACGCTTTAAACGCTGGTCACGCCCACAGAATGCCGGAGTTAAATCATGCCCATGACATATATTCCGGTTGTAGCGTTATTTGATGGAATGTGGGCGTCGATAAGCTAAAAAGCCCAAACCCCGATGCCGAGAGTGCGACACCGGGGTGAGTTTTATCAGCTTAGGAGGAGAGCGTGTACTCCTTGCCGGAGGAACCCTTGAGCTTCGCGTCCTTCACCGAGGAATTGAAGCCGCCACCCGGCGCGCAGTTGTCATAGATCAACGTGCCAGCCAGAATGCCTGCGGCGATCAGTGCGATACCTGCGGCAACCATCGCCAGATCCGCGCCGACCTCCTTCAAGCGGGCGTTGACCTCAGCAACCTGGCCAGCCATCTGCGGGTTGAACACACCCAGCTGCTGCTGGATCTGGGAGTTCGTCTGTTCCAGGCGAGCCGATACTTCATTGGCAATCGGTGTAAGTCCCGGCAGGTCGATCTGGGTGGCCAGGCCAATCGGCAACAGTTCGATCAGCGGCAGACCAAACCCGAGGGTGGTGGCGACACACTTGCCGGTGTCAATGCCCGGCGCGGTGTCAGGCTTGTCCTGGGCATCGGCAGGGTTGGTGGTTTTCTCGATTTCCTCTCGGTTGGTGTGGCCGTCACCATCAAAGTCACCGTTCGGATCCAGCAGGGACTTGCCGTCCTTGCCAACCAGATCGAAGTTGGCCGTGGCGCTGTTGGTGGAGTCGTCCTCGTAGGTGAAGTTCACCTCAACTGCCGGACGGGCAAACGGCTTGAAGGTTTCGACGAACGTATCCCAACGCTTGCCAGCCTCAGTGCTCTTGATCTCCGGCAGCTTCGCTGCGATCTTGTCCTTGACCTGATCCATCGACGGAGCCTTGGCGTTGATCACGCCGTTGTCCTGCGGGGCGAAGGTCCACGTGTCCGCATCAGAGTCCTGGGTCGGCGTTGCTTCGGTGTTCTTGAGCGGGGCGGTCTTACCGAACGGATCGTTGGTGTCCTTCTCACCATCAACCGGCACATCGGTCTTGTCGTCGTACTTCGGCGCATAGCGCTGCGCATCAGAACCAACGATGAGCTTGGTGTTTACCTCATCGGTGCTGCCGTCCGGGTAGGTGACAACAACGGTGACGTCGTACTCGCCCGGTGTCGAGGTGTCCGGGGTCTCCTTGTACTGGAACTTCGTGCCCTCTGGAAGGTCATCGGCGTTCTGGATGTTCTTCCTCGGGTCCGGGGTGCCGCCCGTTGGAACCTTCTGGTCCTGGCCCTGTGGGTCGTACTTCTCGTTGTCCTTAGCCTCCGGTTTCGGAGCCTCGGTGACCGTAACCGTGGCGGTGACTTCGTCCTTGGTGCCATCCGGGTAGGTGACAACAACCGGGACCGTGATCGTGTCGGCAGGGTTGGCATTGTCCGGGATCTTGACGGTGATTGCACCGGTGTTCTCGTCGACGGTTACACCCTCTGGGGTTTTGTCGCCCGGGGTGAAGGTGGTGCCTTCCGGAGCGGTGGTGGGGTTGCCGTTTTTGTCCGTGAACTTCGGAGCAGGAACCGTCACATCCTTGCCAGGCTCACCGTTGCCGCCCTCATACTCAGGCTGGAAGTGATCGTTCGCGTTCGGCACCTTCGGGTTGCTGTCTTCCGCATCCGGGATGCCGTCGCCGTCATCATCACCGTCTTCGGTATCTGGGGTGCCGTCACCATCAGTGTCCAGCTTGAAGTTCGCCGTGGGGTGATCCTTCGTGCCATCCGGGTAGGTGACGGTCACCGGGACATCGAACTCCTCCTTGGAATCCGCGTTGAGCTTCGGCTTGCCATCTTCATCCTTCTCCACCGTGACGGTGACAACACCGGTTTCCGAATCAACCTCAACCTTGAAGCCCTCCGGTGCTGTGAAGTCCTTCGGCAGTTCGAACGTGGTGCCGCTCGGCGCGTCAACGTCCTTGCCGTCCTTGTCCTTGAACGTCGGCTTCGAGGTTGCCGGGGTATCTGCAGTTACGTTGGTGCTGCCATAGGACGGATCGAAATCCTCCGCCTGGTCCTGAGCCTTCACAACCAGCGGCACGCGATCAACGTGACCAGCCTGCACAACCGTCGGCTCGCCGCCTTCTTCCTCAGCCGGGATGACAATGTCATACGTCACCGTCACATTCGGCTTCTCCTGCGAAGGAACGTCCTTGGTCACCTCGGTCGGAGTGCCCGTGATTGTGCCGGCAGCCGGATCAAACTTCAACCCAGGCGGCAGGCCCTCAACCTTGAGGTTCTGGGCCACCGCGCCCTCAGGAAGGCCCTCAGGAAGCACGGCCTGGCTGTAGGGCTGGTTCACCGTGGCGTTATGAAGCTTGGTGTCCGTGACAAACAAGTCATAGACCTTCGAGTTCTCCACGGTGGACACCTTGGCATCCCCAACCGTCAGCTCAGCCTGATTGACCACCTTCACCTGGTACTGGCCAGGCTTCGTCGGCGTACCCGAAATCACGCCGGTTGCCGGATCAATGCTCATACCGTCCGGTAGACCCTCGGCGTGGAAGGTTTGGTGCGTGGTGGCGTCGGCAAGCATGGGTGCTACCGAATGGTTGTAGGCCTCCCCCACCGAACCAACAGGCAAGGAGTTGATCACCACAGCCGTAAACGCATCCGACGCAAGCGGCGTGCGGTTACCCGTACCATCCTCCGCCCACAACGTCGCCGTGTACGTAGTGTTCTTCTCCAAATCCGCCGGCACCGTGAAATCCGCAGAAGGCAGCGAAAAATTCTCCACCTTCAGATCCTTATGCTCCGCCACCACGTTGCCCTCAGGATCCGTCCACACAATGTCATACTTCAGGTTCTCATGCGTAAGCAGGCCCGTAGCCTTAGTCACCGCAGTATCCCCAGCCTGCGCCGTGTGCAGCTGCGAATCAAAATTCACCACATCAAAATCCAGCGGTGCCGGGCTCAAAATGATGTTCATGCCGCGCTGGTAGTCCTGCATCCAGTCCTCAGTCTTACCGGCCGCGACGTTCTTGCCGCCAGACCACGTGCCCGGATCAATACCATTCGTCCAACGCTGGAACTGCCAACCAGACTGCACACCAATGTTGTCCGGCACATCAACCGGGCCAACGTACATCCAATCCAAATTGATGTGCTTGGAGGTGGTTGTACCCTGGGTCCAATTGCCCTCGGACCAGGAGCTGGCCAGCGTGTGGAACTTCTCCTGCGGGACGAAGACGCGGTGGTTGCGGGTGTCGCCGTAAAGGCCCTTGAAGTAGAGCCAGTAGGCGCCATTTTCATCCGTGGTGGTGGTCACCGTCTCTGCAATCCACTCCGGATGATCAGTCTGGATCTGCTGGTTGATCCACTCCTGCATCTTGTTCTCATCCGCAATCGTCCAATCACTGCCGCGCAGCTTTCGACCGCCGAAGTTCTGCTTCACGTGCTCCTCAATGGCAAGGATCGCCTCATCGGACAGGTAAGAACCGACGATCTCCTGGCCCGCAAGGACCAAGTCACGCTGCTCGCCCTGGATGACGCCGCCGCCCAAGATCGCGGCCGTCTCGGAGTCCACAGCACCGTTCGGGACCGCGGAGTTCCAGAACACAACACCGCTGACCGAGCCTTCTAGGCGGCTGCCCACATTGTCGCCCTCATTGGACACCGCCCACTGATCCCGCGGCTTAGTCAACGTGTAATCCGTGTTGCGGATGAAGTTCACATCCAAATTGGAAACGTTGTAGTTGCTGTTCCACGACACCATGTGCGAACTATCCGCCACCGACTGCGACGGCGCCCACGCCGACGCATAGTGATTCATCAGACGCAAATCCTTCTTCTGCCCGTCCGGCAGCTCAACCCACACACGGATCTTCTCGTTCCAACCATCCAGGCGGCGGTTGCCAGCGATGTCTTGAAGACCCGCCGAACCCGTGGTTCGGGCCGCCTCAAACACGCGCATACGGTTCAGCTCATCAAAAAACGGTTTCAACTCAATGGCGTACGAACCCTGCTCATTCGTTGTAGCGGTGTAGACCGGCGAAAAACGAACATCGCTAGTACCCTCCTTCCACTGCGCATACACCTTCGCGCCAGCAATCGGCTTGGAGTAATCCGCCAAACCCGCATTCGTAGCCGCCTGCGCGAACACCTCACGCACCGTGCCCGAAATAGTGAACGGGGCGTTGGCCAAGCCCTCAGACTCAATCGCGGTGCCCGTGACCGGGAGGGCGTTCTGGGGTTGGGCTTTGGCTGGTTGGGCTTGGGTTGGTTGGGCTTGGGTTGGTTGGGCTTTGGTTGGTTGGGCTTTGGTTGGTTGGGCTTGGGTTGATTGGGCTGGTGCTGGTGCTGGTGCGGCGTGTGCTGGTTGTGCTGGCTGTGCGGTTTGTGCGATCAGCGCAAACGACAGTGCTGCAGCGGCAATCGACGTTCCACGACGGCGTGCGATGTTCATTCCTCGCATGACTTCCCCTTCAGGGATCAAAGTTCCAATAACACCCACGCCCATCCGTAGACGTGGGGCCGAGCGGGAAACCTGCTCACAGGCTTCTCACAGACCGGGCAAAGTTAGCTTGAGGAAATTAGTTGCTCAAAATCGAATAAGAGGGCTATCAGTTTTTATTCGTTCGTTATTACGGGTTGTGAGCAGGCAATTTAAAGTGGATTCTCAGCTATCAGTTAGATAGATTTGGCCAATTTGGTGATAAGTCACGTTCCTATCAGTGCTGGCTAGAGGTTTGTGCCTGTATTTGGTTCGGTTTGCGGTGGGGCTTTTGGCGGATATCGTCGCACCATACCCACATTTGGGGGCAATTCGTGTGATCTATGGGTGGCGGCGCCGGGGCTCGGCGGGTGTGGCGGGTCTCGGCGGGTGTGGCGGGTCTCGGCGGTGGTGCAGCCTAAGTGAGGCGAGGGCGCGAGTGAGACACGCGGGCTAAACCCCGAACGGAAGACTACGGACACGCCGAGTTTTCGTGGCGTACTCGGGGTGCTGTGCTCGGGGTTTACGGCGTGTTCGGGGTTTACGGGGTACTCGGGGCTGCGGCGTGGTGCCGGGGAGCGGCAGCGGCGATGAGTTTCGGGCGCGGTCGGGGTGTAACGCCAAGCCGGGGTGCCTGACGGAGGCAGCAGTGAATTAAACGCGTGTCATGGTAGCCAAAAGCGCTTCAAAGTAAAGTCGGCAGCATGCAGATTCAAACCCTTGCCCTGGATAACTTCCGGCGCTTCGCGCATTTTGAGATGGAATTTGAGCCAGATCTCACGCTCATCAACGCGCGCAACGGCAAGGGAAAAACAACAGTACTCGAGGCCGCGACAATCGCACTGCAGCCCTTCGTTGGTACCTTGATGCCTGGACAATCTGCCAGCATCAAACAACCGGATGCAAGATACTTGCCTAGCAAGGGGTTTGAACGCGAGCAAGACTTCCCGGTTGCAGTAACCGCAACCTTTGCCAACCCCAATGTGCAATCTAGGCGAGAGCTTCGAAAACCAAACGGTCGCACTACCAGCGTAGGTCCCCACGAGCTGACTGAATACGCAAATGACCTCCTCGACAAACTGCGCGATGGCAGTGCCACGGTGGAGTTGCCGGTGATCGCCTATTACAGCTCAAAGCGTCTCTTTGCGCTGCATAGTGGCCTTTCAAGCAGGATCGCCGGGCTAAGCCGTACGGTTGGCTACCAGGATTGCTTGTCAGTGCTTTCAAATTTCAAACAACTCGAACAATGGATGGCAACCGCCACACTCGCGCAACTGCAAGAAAAGCAACGGAAAACCGGTGCAGCGGGCATTGCGGTACTCCGGAAAAGAGTGCAAGGCATTGAAAATGCCGTCGACTCCGTACTGGCAGATGAAGGCTGGACCGGCTTTCACTACAGCCTCCACTTTGAGGAGCTGGCGATTTCCCACCCAGACCACGGCCTGATGCCAATTTCAGTGTTAAGCGATGGCACGCGTGCAATGGTCTCCGTCGTGGCTGATCTGGCCAAACGAGCATCACAGCTCAACCCTGATTACGGTGAAAACGCCGCGAAGCTTGCATCCGGAATCGTGCTCATCGACGATATTGACCTGCACCTTCACCCCGAGTGGCAGCACCGCGTTGTTCCTGGTTTGCAGACAACATTCCCCAACATGCAGTTCATCATCAGCACCCACAGCCCTCAAGTGTTGGGCTCAGTACCGCGCAAACACATCCGTGTACTGAAACAGGATGAAGACCAGCAATGGCACGCCCGTATTCCCGAAGAGGGACCCAAGCTGCGCGGCTAAGCCAATCTGCACACCCTTTACACCCCTCCGAAAGATGACGTACATTGTACTCACACAATATTTCGGGAAGAAGTAGGGGACTACGATGACACTGACAAAGGATAAGCGACTCAACCTCCGCACAACAGCCCAACAAGACCAGCGCCTTAAGCGGGCTGCGGAAGTCCGTGCGGTTTCCGTGTCCGAATTCATCCTCAAAAGCGCAATGGCAGAAGCAGAGAAGGTCCTAGCGGATCGCCGCTGGTTCGAGCTGAACGCGGAGGACTTTGCAAAGTTTGAGCAAGCTCTTGACACACCAGTCGATGGGACGAAGCTGGCACGCCTCCTCGCCTCTGAATCCGTATTTGGCAAGGAGTTCACCCTTGACTGACGGTATCCTGCACGAACCTCGCAGGATTAAGAAAGGCGACCACCTTTCAAACTTCTCGTGCGGAGTAGACAGTCTCGACGAATGGCTCAAGCGGTTTGCGCTGCGGAATCAGCGGGCCAACAACGTAGTTACGTACGTAACCACGCTCAACGATGAAGTTGTCGGCTACTACGCCCTCGCCTCAGGCGGGGTTAGCCGTGAAACACTGCCGAAAGACCTGCCTGGCGGGTCGAGACCATATGACGTACCGGTGATTGTCCTCGCCCGCTTCGCCGTTGACTCCCGCGCACAGGGCAAAGGCGTCGGCCGATCACTGCTTGCAGACATGTTCCGGCGCGCGCTCGCAGCCGCCGACATCGTGGGTGCAATGGGAATTTTGATCCATGCACACGACGAAAGTGCGAAGCAGTTCTACCTGCACCATGCCGATTTTTGGGAGATGCCCGGCGAACCGCTGCACCTACTACTGCCGATTAAGTCGATCCGTGCTGCGCTTGAGAGCGAGTAGGTAAAACCCAGCCCCCTAGCGCTCCATCACGTCGTGGCGCACGATGGTCTGGTCACGGCCCGGGCCTACACCGATGTAGCTGATCGGGGCACCGGAGAGCTCCTCCAGACGCAGCACGTAATCCTGCGCCTTCTGCGGCAGATCCTCAAACGTGCGGCACTCCGTGATGTCCTCATCCCAGGCCGGCATGGTCTCGTAGATCGGCTCGGCGTGGTGGAAATCGGTTTGGGTCAGCGGCATCTCGTCGAAACGCTGACCGTCCACGTCGTACGCCACGCAGATGGGAATCTCACCGATGCCGGTGAGCACGTCGAGCTTGGTGAGGAAGTAGTCAGTAAACCCGTTGACGCGCGCGGCGTAGCGAGCAATCACGCTGTCATACCAGCCGGTGCGGCGCTTACGACCCGTATTCACACCAACCTCACCACCGGTGACCTGCAGGAACTCGCCCCACTTGTCAAACAGCTCCGTTGGGAACGGCCCCGCGCCCACACGCGTGGTGTAGGCCTTCACAATGCCCAGCACACCCGTGATGCGGGTCGGGCCGATGCCCGCGCCCACACATGCGCCGCCGGCGGTCGGGTTCGAGGAGGTCACAAACGGGTAGGTGCCGTGGTCCACGTCCAGCATGGTGGCCTGGCCGCCCTCCATAAGCACGTGCTTGCCTTCGTCGAGGGCGGTGTTGAGGACACGTTCAGCGTCGATAACCATTGGCTTTAAGCGCTCACCATAGCGGCCGAAGTAATCCATGGTCTCCTCCACCGAGATGGCCTGGCGGTTGTACATCTTCACCAGCATCTGGTTCTTCACATCCAGGGCGGATTCGATTTTTTGGCGGAGGATTGATTCGTCGAAAATGTCCTGCACACGAAGGCCAACGCGAGCAACCTTGTCAGCATAGGTCGGGCCGATGCCGCGGCCAGTGGTGCCAATCGCACGCTTGCCCAAGAAGCGCTCCTGCACGCGGTCCAGCGTCTGGTGGTACGGCGCCACCAAGTGCGCATTGCCGGAGATACGCAGGCGCGAAGCGTTCGCGCCGCGGGCCTCCAGACCGTCGATCTCCTCAAACAGCGCCTCAAGGTTGACCACAACGCCGTTACCAAGAATCGGGGTGGCATTTTCACTGAGCACGCCGGCGGGCAGCAGCTTCAGCTCATACTTTTCACCGCCGACAACCACGGTGTGGCCGGCGTTGTTCCCACCGTTGGGTTTGACCACATAGTCAACCCGGCCGCCGAGGATATCGGTAGCTTTACCTTTCCCCTCGTCTCCCCACTGGGCACCCACAATGACGATGGCGGACATCTATCGCTCCTTATATATACGGACCCGCATGAATTGTCCCGCGTTGCATATCTCGCGTGGACTTTGCGGCCAGAGACGGCGCTTATTGTAGCGTGCAATCTATGCGTCTACTTCATTGCGCGTGCGGTCCCACCGAAATTTCTATCCCGGGCGCCCAGCGACACGACCTTCCACCAATCCCCTCACGCAAAGATTTGCGCTTTTTAGACACCGCGGCCAAGGAGTGCCTGCCGGTAGATCCCACGCCTTCGCTTGCAGAGATTCAGAAGAACCCAGCCGCGCCGCACCTGGGCGATCCTGCGTTTGCGCCACAGCAGCCGGAGGAGCCGCTGCGCGTGATCGTCTCGGGTTCTGACGCCGCCCTGGGCGCCGTGCTGACCCGCATGATGCGTGGCGATTACCTCTGGGCGGAGGTGGCATATCTGCCTACGGATGTTGGATCGCCTGCGGCCGTGAACTGGGGTGTGGATGGGGACGTTGCGTTTGCCTGCGAGGCACCCGTCGTCCCCGCCGCCTGCGTGCGTACGGACAAAGGCCTGGTAGTTGCGGGTTCGGCGTCTGTATATTGCGGCGATGGGTCCTCCGAATTTATCGGCGAGATCATCGTGGATTCCGAAACCCTACTCATGCGCACCGGCGGCCGCTCCCGCCGCCGCGGCCTCTACGGCGCACGCCTAGTACCCACCATGAGCGCACCCGGCATCGCCGCCACCACCATCACCACCCCACTTGTCCGCCGCGGCCTCGCCCGCCTCCTGCCCGCCGGGCAACCCGACCCCACCCAAGTCCTCACCGGCCGCGCGGTCCAAGCCGGTGGCGAGAGCATCACTTTGCTTATCGACGCCCACGCCCACCCCCCAACCACCTCCACCACCTTCTACCGCCACCTCCGGGACATCCAATCGGTGCGTGCCGCATCGTTGTAGGGTCAGTTTAGGCCCACTTCAGGTTGTGTGTGAGAAAACTCACATTGTTGGTTTTGTTGTTTATGAGACCGCTTTCGTAACCGTTTCGCAATGTATGCAAGGTGGATAGAACCGTAAATGTTCCTGAATCCCCAGCGCATGGGGTTGCCCGTTGGCGGTATACCGGAACATTTGAAAATTACGAGGGAAAATTCCAGGTTTTTGGCCGGCTGGGGTTTGTGGTCGGCGGAGTCGGTGGAACGCCGTTACGTTGGGTTGTGTTCTGAAAAACCAACTAACCAAGGAGCTACACCCAATGACTAACCTCAACCGCATTGAGGATCTTGCAAACGCAACCGCTTACGACGTCAACGGCGACAAGGTCGGTTCCGTCCAGGACGTCTACGTCAACGACACCACCGGCCAGCCGGACTTTATCACCGTCAACCACGGCCTCTTCGGCACCGGCAGCTCCATCGTCCCGCTGCGTGGCCACAGCCTTCGTGATGGCGACCTCCACCTGGCCTTCCCCAAGGACCGCATCGAGGACGCCCCGGATCTTGACGACAACGGCCACCTCACAACCAACGACCAAGACGCCCTCTACCGCCACTACGCCCTGACCGAAGTCCAGGACGTGACCACCTACGAGACCGGCGCTCCGGCCGATGGTGCTGTTGATGCTGGTACTGCTGGTGCCGCTGGTGTCGGCGCTGCCGCTGCAGGCCTTGGTGCTGGTGCCGCTGATGCTGACCGCCCGGCCGCTGGCGCTGCCGACAGTGACGAGCTCATCCGCTCCGAGGAGCAGCTCAACGTTTCCAAGGACCGCGTCGAGTCCGGCGAGGTGCACCTGCGCAAGTACGTTGTCACCGAGACCGAGACCGTCGAGGTGCCTGTTGAGCGCGAAGAGGTCCGCATCGTCCGCGAGCCGATCACCGAGGCCGACCGCGCTGCCCACACCGGCGCGATTGGCGAGGCCGAAGCCTCCGTCACCCTCCACGAAGACCAGGTCACCGTAACCAAGGAGTCCGTCCCGGTTGAGAAGGTCTCCCTTGAGACCGAGACCGTCCGCGACACCGAAACCGTCTCCGAAGAGGTACGCAAGGAGCGTTTCGAAACCGACGGCGTTGTCACCGACGGTGACGCCGACCTCCGCTAGCGGAGGAATCGGCCGGCGCCAGCCGGCCCAACAATGAGAAAGCCGACCCACTCGGGTCGGCTTTTCCTTTTTCCTTTCGTCCCAGTCCCAGTCGGCCCCCGCCAAAAGAATTCAGAACTAATTCAGTGCCCTGGGGAGAATCCTGAATTCGTTTGGTCTGGGGCGCTCAGCGACCTGGGGAAACTGAATTCTTTGCCCGTTTTTGGGGAAAGAATTCAGGGTCGGCGGCGCCGTACTGAATTAGTTCTGAATTCTTTCCCCTGGGCGGGCCGAACCCGTCCACAACTGGCTTAGCAACTGGCCTAGCGGCTGGCTCAACAAGGCGGATCCTGACAAATGTGACGAGGCGCCCAGGGCCGCTCAGCTAAAGCCCAGTTCAGAACCTCTCGAACTGATTGGCGATGTCAGATTTGTCAGCGAGGAGGCTGCGGCCCTGACAAATTTGACAATTCGGTCGGCTGCCGATTTACAAACGGGCAGGTCAGGCGGTTTTGGCAAAATTTTGGTGTCAGATTTGTCAGTGGTCGCCAGTCGGGACAGCTGGAGGGCTGGCCGGTGGCCGAAAAGGGCTGGCCGGTGGCTGGCCCGGCCACCGAAAACCGCCGGCTACTCGCCGATGGGGTCTACGTCGAAGACTTCCGGCGGGTACTTCGGCGTTGGGGACGTCGGTGCCAAAGCAGCCAGGGCGGACTCCCTAGACATGCCGCAAATCTGCAGCATGTCCACCGTCAGGGAGCGCGTCTGGGCGAGGAGGGCGTAGGTGGACAACACCGGCCCACCAGGGGCGGATTCCGCAACTGACATGTCGGCGGTCTGCGCCACGGCGCGCAGCTCGTTGACCATCCTCGGGATGACGGTGGCTTGGGCGCGGCGGGAGTGGACGTCGTAAACCTCGGAGACCTCAAGGGCCACCTTGGCAAGCGTGTCAATCAACGCGATTTGGGTCTCGGACACCGGGTCCTGGTCCTGGCACAACACCCGGGCGCGACGAGCCAGCACGCGGGCGGAACGCACCGCGTTGTCCACCGGCGGGATCACGCGGCTCATGGACTGGATGTAGCGGCGCGAGCTCCACAAGAACGGCGAGATGCGTGTGGATTCTTCACCCGACTGCACCGCCGCGGCCATCGCGTCAATGCGCGTTTGGGATCCTCGGATCGCCTTCAAGGCAGTGTTGATTTCTTTGGGGTCGAGGGCTTGGAGTCCAGACGCGACGTCGTCAAGCACACTGCTCAAAAGGCTCATAACCTGGGCGATCTCTGCCCTCGCTGAGGCCATGGGACCTTGGGGAATCAACGAAAGGACGCCGAGGGCCACGAGACAACCGATGAAGGCGTCCACGGTGCGGTCAATGCCCGTGACCTCTGCATCCGGCGGCATGATTGTCGCGATCAGGATTGAACCGATCGCCACCTGGTTAACCAGCATCTGGGACTTTGAGAAAAACGACGCAATCAGAAGCGCCCCAGAGACAATAACCGCAATCTGCCAGGGGCCGTCCCCCAGCCGGTAGAACAATAGATCACCCACCAGCACGCCAAGCATGCAGCCGATGGTGATGTCCACCGCCTTTGTCAGCCGGTCGCCGGTGCTGATGCCAATGATCAGCACCGTTGTAATCGGCGCGAAGAACGGCCGTTGGTGACCAAACAGATCCTGCGCGATCCAATACGCAAGGCCGGCGGCAAGACCGGTCTGCAAAATCGGCAACAGCCGTTTACGCACGCGCTTGAAACGCGCCTGGAAAGACTCATCAACCGCGCGCAGACGGTCGCGAGTGTTCATTCGTTGTTGAGCCATGGCAGTACAAATACTAATGGCGCCGGGCTTAACCCGACGCCACGTGTTAAAGAGAGAGCTTACTTAGCGACGCTCTTTCCAACCGAATGCAGATCCTGGCACGCCTCAATCACACGCTCAGACATGGACTGCTCCGCCTTCTTCAGGTAAGAACGCGGGTCATACATCTTCTTGTTGCCAACCTCGCCGTCAATCTTGAGCACACCGTCATAGTTCTGGAACATGTGAGTGACAATCGGGCGGGTGAACGCGTACTGGGTGTCCGTGTCAACGTTCATCTTGACCACGCCGTAGCGCAGGGACTCCTCGATCTTCTCCTTCTCAGAGCCGGAGCCGCCGTGGAAGACGAAGTCAAACGGATTGCTGCCAGCAGCCAGGCCAAGCTTCTGCTCCGCAACCTTCTGGCCCATGTCGAGCACCTCCGGGCGCAGCTTCACGTTGCCCGGCTTGTATACGCCGTGGACGTTGCCAAAGGTAGCGGCAAGCAGGTAGCGGCCGTTCTCGCCGGTCCCCAGTGCGTCGATAGTCTTAGCAAAGTCCTCTTCCGTGGTGTACAGGTTGGCGCCGGCCTTCGCCTCAACGCCGTCCTCTTCGCCACCAACAACGCCGATCTCCACCTCAAGGATGATGTTGGCCTTGCGTGCCTTCTCCAGAAGCTCCTGGGCGACCTCAAGGTTCTGATCAATCGGCACCGCCGAGCCGTCCCACATGTGGGACTGGAACAGCGGCAGCTCACCACGGTCCACGCGCTCCTGGGAGATCGCCAGCAGCGGACGCACGTACTCATCCAGCACCTCAAGCTGGCAGTGGTCCGTGTGCAGCGCAATGTTCACGTCATAGTGCTTGGCCACCTCGTGCGCGAACGCCGCCAGCGCCTGCGCGCCAGCCACCTTGTTCTTCACGCTCAGGCCGGAGCCGAACTCTGCACCGCCGGTGGAGAACTGAATGATGCCGTCCGACTCAGCTTCGGCGAAGCCCTTGATAGCTGCGTTGATGGTTTCAGAAGAGGTGCAGTTAATTGCCGGGAATGCGAAGCCGCCCTTCTTGGCGGCATCAAGCATCTGGTTGTACACCTCAGGGGTTGCGATAGGCATGCGGAAATCCCTTCCTGTCGGGGCAAAAGATACCCCTCCAGTATGCCCCGTCTACGGCATGTTTGCAGCCACCGCCGCCGCAGCCTCCAGCAGCAGCCAGCCAGACAGCTGGACTGAGAGGTCGCGCTCATCAATTCGAACCAGCCCCACCGCTTCGCTTATCGACGCCGGGCCCAACCCATAGTTATGCGGCAACCTCGCATCTTCCGTCCACTCCGCCGGGAAAATCGGCAGACCATCGACCTCAAGACGGTGCTGCCACAGGCTTTCCGCCGACGCTAGGACCAGGCGTGCCGCCACCTTTTTGGTAGCGATGTTCTCCCGAGAATCTTCTGGAAGCCGCACCGCGATCTCCGCGAGGTAGCGCGCGAGGATGCCCTTGAACAGGCCGCCGTCGCCCTCACCGGATTCGGCCGCCGGGCTGATGATCACGCCCTGCGGCGTTGCCATATTCAGCGCGATGGCCTGCACGATCGCGCGGATGTGCGTGATGTAAAACACGGACGCGTCGGCGCGTTCGGAGAACTCAAACGAGTCGATCGGTTCATCGCCGGCAAGGCCGATGTCCTCGCGCAGCGCCAGCGCGATCTCCAACGAGGCACCCAGCACCGTGCCCTGGTTATAGGTGTAGAGCTTCTGGTTCACCTCGGGCCCGTGCATGCGCATCCGGATGCCGTCATAGAGCAGGCCGGACTCTGCGACCAGGTTGTCAAAGATCCAGTCCGTGATCTGGCGCGCCTTGTCTAAACGACCGGTCCTTGCAAACAGGATCGCCGCCGTGGCGTTCGACGCAATGTTGTAATACGTCTCCTCCGCCTTAAGCGGCAACACGCCCGTAATCGGATCAATGGCCTCAAGCAGGTCAAACTCCAGCGCGTCGAGCGTGCGCGTCTGTTTAAAGCCGTCCAGTGCGAGTGCTCGGTTCCACGCCAGCGCAAGCCACGCCTTGTCATCATTGTGCGGATTATCCGTCGGCTTGCCTTTGGTCCGGCGCTGAATGCCGCGAAGCGTGTCCGCCAACTGTTTGCGCCTGGACTTGGTCGGCCGCCGCAGCGCCGCATCCACCTGGCAATCCAAGTACTGCGCCTGCCACCAAAAGTGCCAGTGCCAAAACAGTTTGTCCTTCGCCCCCGGCGGCCACGTCACCATTGCCAGGTTGGTTTTGGGGATGCCCCAAAGACGAGCGGCGTGACGCTCATGAATGGCAGATGCTGCCAGGTCAGCGCGATGCGACCAGGTTTCGGGCACGTTGGCTCCCTCGGCTCCCTCGGCTCAGAATTGTGCTTTCTATATTGCCACGCGAAGTCTCTTTGTTACCCCCTCCCCCGGCCGGCGCTGCGGGTGGTTGCCAGGGCGAGCCCGGGTGCGCATTCCTGTGAATCGGGGCTTTCCTGTGAGTCGGGGTTGGAATACCCCTTTGGCGCATCGTCGGCATTTTTGTGAGTAGATGCTCGGTCAGAGGCTCGGGATTTGGAATCTTCACGCTCTGACCGAGCATCTAGTCACTAAAAGGCAGAGCCTCCGCGAAAGCAGGGTGTCTAGGCCAGGGCGGGTGTCCGGGTGGGGTCAGCGGGAAGGTCGGGAGGAGAGCGATGAAGGAATTCCGGGAGGTGATGTCACCACCTGGGGCAATGGGTGCCGGAATGCAACAATTTGGAAATTACCGCAGCGGCCGGGGGCCAGACGCCGGAGGCCAACGCTGGAAAGCTACCAGGCCTGGGAGAGGTCGGCGTGCTGGCGGATCCAGGCGTGCATGGCAATGCCGGCGGCAACGCCCGCGTTGATGGAGCGGGTGGATCCGAATTGGGCGATGGAGCAGGTCATGGAGGCGGCAGCTTGGGCGTCGGCAGTCACGCCGGGGCCTTCCTGACCGAAAAGCAGCAGGCAGCGTTTCGGTAACTCAGCCGTTTCCAAAGGCACCGAGCCGGGCGTGTTGTCGATGGCCACAACCGTGATGCCCTCCCCAGCAGCCCACGCAATCAAGTCCGCAACCGTGGCATGGTGGCGGATGTGCTGGTAGCGGTCCGTGACCATCGCGCCGCGCCGATTCCACCGCTTGCGCCCAACAATGTGCACCTCACGCGCCAGAAACGCATTTGCTGTGCGCACCACGGTGCCGATGTTCATGTCGTTTTCGAAGTTCTCGATGGCCACATGGAAATCGTGACGCTTCGAGTCCAAGTCGGCGACGATGGCGTCCATGGACCAATACCGGTAGGCGTCGACAACATTGCGGGTGTCGCCTTCGGCAAGGAACTTCGGGTCGTACTGCTCGCGTTCAGGCCAGGGGCCCTCCCATGGTCCGACACCGTGGCGGCCCTCGTTCCATTCGGTGGGGCCTTTCGCCTCGGTGGGGCCTTTCGCCTCGGTGGGGTCTTTCACGTGGGCGTCGTCAAGCGGAAGCTCAGGCAAGCCCAAGGTCCTCCAGGCCGAGGATGTGGCGGTACTCCACGCCGGCGTCTGCAATGACCTGGGCGGCGCCGGTCGCGCGGTCGACCACGGTGGCCACGGCGACAACCTCAGCGCCCTCGGCGCGGCAGGCCTCGACGGCGGTCAGCGGGGAGTTGCCGGTGGTCGTGGTGTCCTCCACAACCAGGACGCGCTTGCCGGCGATCGATGGGCCCTCGATGCGACGCTGCATACCGTGCTTTTTCGCTTCCTTGCGCACCACAAACGCGTCGATAGGCCGACCGTCCGCGTGCATGACAGCGGTGGCCACCGGGTCGGCGCCGAGGGTAAGCCCACCGACGGCGTCGAAATCAAGGTCAGCGGTGAGCTCACGCAGCAGCTTGCCAATCAGCGGGCTCGCCTCATGGTGCAGCGTGGCCCGGCGCAGGTCAACGTAGTATTCCGCCTCCTTGCCGCTGCTCAGCGTCACCTTGCCATGCACCACGGCCAGCTCCTTGACCAGCTCGGCCAGACGTTCTTTGTTACTCATGTGTGTCCTCCTCAAAAATGGATGGCGGTTGTTGCATGCGCGGCGCGCGCGTTAAATCCCCAGCGCGGGAGTCGCCGGCGATCGGCGCGACGTCATCCGCACCCACCTCGCGCGGATCCACCTCCCCCTTCGTGGTCCCCGTGACCCGCGTGGGCAGTTCCACTTCGGGCCGCAAGAGCTTTTGCTTATCGACGCCCACCTCAAAGCCCCTCTCCGCCAACCCCCGAGGGGAGGCGGGTGGGAGGGTCCGCGCGGCGTCTGCAAGCAAACCGAGCGGGGCGAAGGCGGCGTGCCAGTCGCTGGGCTTGGCGCCGTGGGCCAGCTGGGCGACAACCCAATCAGCCTCAAACCACACGGCCTCCACGGCTTCCGGCATCTGCTCAAGAGCAGTGGAAACGCGCACGTCAATGAAGCGTTGGATGGGGCCGGTGTCCGTGCCGAAGATGCGGAAGCCTTCGACTTCGGTGATCAGGTGCAGATCGGTGTCGTCGTTGGCGGTGTCGTCGTTACCTCCGACACCGGAATGGTCCGAAGCGGACCGGCGCATGTCTACGACCACGTCGCTGGCCTCGCCAGTAGTCATGGCGATGACCGTTATCGAGCCGAGGTCCGCAATGTAGGTGTCGTGGCCGTACTGCACGCCACTGGCCACCTTGGTTGCCGCCGCTCCTGCTGAAGCGGCACCGCGGCGCCACTCCCCCGTCAACGACTCATCAGTCTTGGCGTAGCTGAACCCATTCGCCTTCGCCCACGCCTGCCTGGTCTCCGTGACCGGAAGCGCTGGCAGCGCTGGCAGCCCGGGCAAACTGGTGTCTGGACGCAGCAGCCACAACCCCGCCGCAAACAGCACGACGGCTAAAAGAATTAATACGTAGGCCATTACACGTCTGCCGCCACCGGGTTTTCACGATTCGCCGCCCACTGCGACCAACCACCGATGTAATGCGTCAACGTTGGCAAACCGGCGTGCTCCAACGCCGCGAGCAAAAGTGCCGAGTGGTTACCCGAACCTGAATACGTAATGGCCTGGGCCGGATCCGTTGACTCCGTGATCCCCGCCTCAGCCGCGCGCTGAAGGATCTCATCTGCCGAACGCACCAACACGTGATCATCTTCCTGGTGGAACAGCTCCGCCACCGGAAGATTCACCGCATTCGGAATATGGCCTGCGCGCAGGTCAAGGGCTTCGCGGCGGCCTTGGAAGCGGCGTTGGGATCTAGCGTCGATAAGCAGGCCAGCGAAATCCCTGACCTCCTCCATGCTGGCAGTGGGCATGCAACCTGGTGTGAGCTGCACCTCGCGCGGCACAACCACCTGGCCGGGACCGGCGACCGTGGGCAGCTGCTTGCCGTCCCAGCTGGCAAAACCGCCGTCCACAATGTGCACATCCTGGATGCCCGCCCAGCGCAACACCCACCACGCGCGCGCCGCGAACAGGCCCGTGCCCTGGTCATAGACGTACGTCGGACGGCCTGCCTCAATACCCCAGCTCTTCACAGCCTTGCGCACAACATCAATGTGCGGCAACGGGTTACGACCCTCCGCGCGGCCCGGCATGCCCGCCAAATGCGACGCCGGATCACAAAACAACGCCGACGGCACATGCTCCGACTGGAACTTCGCCCAGCCACGATCCTCTTTCTGCTCCCACAGCGCCGCAATCACGGTCTGCTTCTTGCCGGACTGAATGCGATCGTTCAGCTCCTCCGCCGCCACAAAAACGCTCATGGTGGCTCATTCTAGGGCAAATCTATGTCCGCGTTCTGGTGACTAAGCCATGTAGCCCGGCGCTTGCTGGATTGCGCCCTCAGACTCCAAACCATCCAGCCACTCCATAATCCCCTCACGAGGGCAATCTGCGCCTATGGACGCCGCGAGCATCCCACCCGGCCCCATCTCCACCCGGCAGCCGAACGCCAAAAGTGTCTCGGCGAGCTGCAGTGGCGCCTCCGTCGCCGGGAGAATGCGCACCGTGGACGCACCGCCGCGCACCACCACGCGATCCACGTGGAACTGGCCGCCAACCGTGACGCATTCGACGATGTCGCCCAGCGCCAACGACGTATCCACAAACGGCACGCTGGCAACCACAAAATGGTTGCCAGAGAGCTGGTGGCCCGCAAGCAGCTCATTTTCCACACCCGGGACGCTCACGCGGGTGGTGATAGTGGTGATCGGTTGCATGCCCGGGATTGTAGCCGGTGCTCAGGTCTGGGCGTGGCGGGTTGGCGGTGGTTTGGTGGTGGGTTGGTGCGGCTTTGAAACTCTGAAACGCAAACATCGCTTTTCCTAGAGCTCTTCGTCCTCTTCATCCCCTTGCCCTTTGGGGCCGACCCCGAGATTGCTAACGTGAAGTGGGTCTTTTAAGTTTTCTGGGTAATTGAAAACGCATTGCCGAATACCATCTACATGTTCACTGAGGCTCGTGGTAACGGTGGCCCACATTGGGTCAAGAATAAAATCTATCCCGGAACGGCGGGCATGCTTTGCAGCTGGAACAAAGTCGCTATCTCCGGTGATCATCACTATCTGATTTACCGTTCCACTCTCCGCAAGAGATGCTATGTCGAGACCAATTCTCATATCGACACCTTTTTGAGTGATTTCGAGTTTGAAATCTCTCTCTTGCAAATCCTCTACCCGAAGAGTCCCCGCACAAAGCTTCTTCAGAGGATCAGTCTTCAGCACATAGCCATTCTGAGTTTCAAGTTCTTCACCGCGACGAAGTGCAACCTTTCTCTTGTGCGTTAACGCATCGAAGAACTGATTTGTCCATTTGAACTGGTCGGTCGCGGCCAAGTTCACTTGGCTTCTAGTCAGTGGGTGAAAGAGAACTTTTTCAGAGGGCGGGCAATCATAATAGAAAATTCGGTACAGGCTGCTTCGCGACTTACTTATATGACGGCGGGCATACCTCACCATCTCGTTTGCGCGGTCTTCCGGCGTCTTATCCCCAAATAGGCTATAAGCACGGCGCCTATAGAAACCTCCATCGATTAGAACTGCAGTAATCACCGGACGTAGGTACAAGGGCCGGCCTGCCTCGTTTTCTCGCCTTCGATGCTGCCTAGACTTTTGACTCAAAACTTCCCCCTTAGATGATTAAAGCCCCTGTCATCGGCGTCACTCCTGATTGGTGGAGGGTCAACGGCAAGGGGCGTTGATCAACAATGATAGCACCGCGCGAAGCCTTTTACCATTCGTCAACCTCATTCTTAGCAAAGATTTACAACTTGCCAGACTATCCCTCCACCCCTCCCATAACTCCCGCAAATGTTTCTTTGGGAGCAATTACTGCGGGGTTGGCGACTCGGTTGCTGCCGAAACGTTTCTACCTATGAACCGGAAGAGGGCCCCGTAAGCGCTAATACGCTTCAACGAGACCCTCACCGGCGAAGACAAGGGGTAATGGAACATGCAATTGGGAGGGAATTCGTACCATCCGATCTCCGACAGTCCGGCCCACCGGCACCGCCGGCGGCGAGTACTTAGGCCGTGATGTCGAGGCGGTCGGCACCCTCGGCGACGTCCACGTGCACCGGGTCGCCATCGCGGATCTCGCCGGCAAGCAGCTTCTTCGCCAGCTGATCACCAATCGCCTGCTGGATCAGGCGGCGCAGCGGACGAGCACCGTAGGCCGGGTCGTAGCCACGCTCCGCCAGCCAGGACTTGGCGGCGTCGGAGACGTGGAGCGTGAGGCGTCGAGAAGCAAGACGCTCCGCGAGCGCCGCAAGCTGGATGTCCACAATGCCCACAAGCTGCTCCTGGGTCAGCGGGTCGAAGACCACCACGTCGTCCAGGCGGTTGATGAACTCCGGCTTGAAGTGGTGCTTGACCGCCTCCATGATCTGCTCGCGAGTACCACCCGCGCCCAGGTTGGAGGTGAGGATCACCACCGTGTTGCGGAAGTCCACGGTGCGGCCCTGGCCGTCGGTCAGGCGGCCTTCGTCCAACACCTGGAGCAGGACATCGAAGACGTCGGGGTGGGCTTTCTCGACTTCGTCGAAAAGCACGAGCGAGTACGGACGGCGACGGACAGCCTCGGTGAGCTGACCACCAGCGTCATAGCCCACGTATCCCGGAGGAGCACCGACCAGGCGCGCAACGGAGTGCTTCTCGCCGTACTCGGACATGTCGATGCGGACCATGGCGGACTCATCGTCGAAGAGGAACTCCGACAGTGCCTTCGCCAGCTCCGTCTTACCCACACCGGTGGGGCCGAGGAAGAGGAAGGAACCAATCGGACGGTTCGGATCCGAAACACCCGCGCGGGCACGACGCACCGCGTCAGACACCGCAATGACCGCCTCGCGCTGGCCAACCACGCGCTCGCCCAGCACGTCTTCCATCTGCAGCAGCTTCTCAGTCTCGCCCTGCATCATCTTGCCAGCCGGGATACCCGTCCAGCTTGAGACCACATCCGCGATCGTGTCAGGCGTGACCTCCTCTTCCAGCATCGTCTTCGTGCCGGCCTCAGACTCAGCCTTGGCAACCTCCGCCTCCAACTCCGGGATGCGTCCGTAGCGCAGCTCAGACACCTTGGCGTAGTCGCCCTCGCGCTCCGCGATCTCGGACTCATTGCGCAGGCGCTCCAGCTCCTCCTTCGCGGACTGGACGCGATTGACCTCGCCCTTCTCGTTCTCCCAGCGAGCCTTCATCTCGCCCAAAACCTCACGCTGATCCGCCAACTCCTGGCGCAGCGCGGCGAGGCGCTCCTTCGAGGCTGCGTCCGACTCCTTCGCCAGCGCAATTTCCTCAATTTCTAGACGACGCACCACCCTCTCCAACTCATCAATCTCCTGCGGAGACGAATCAATCTGCATACGCAGACGCGAACCGGCTTCATCGACCAGGTCAATCGCCTTGTCCGGCAGGAAACGGTTAGTGATGTAGCGGTTGGACAGCTCAGCGGCCGCCACCAGCGCGGAGTCCTGGATACGAACACCGTGGTGGACCTCGTAGCGCTCCTTCAGGCCACGCAGAATACCGATCGTGTCCTCCACGCTCGGCTCGCCCACGTACACCTGCTGAAAACGACGCTCAAGCGCCGCGTCCTTCTCAATGTACTGGCGGTACTCATCCAGCGTGGTCGCACCAACTAGGCGCAGCTCACCGCGCGCCAGCATCGGCTTGATCATGTTGCCCGCGTCCATCGCGCCCTCACCGGAGGCGCCGGCGCCGACGATCGTGTGCAACTCATCAATAAACGTAATGATCTCGCCATCACTGGACTTAATCTCATCCAGCACCGCCTTCAGGCGCTCCTCAAACTCGCCGCGGTACTTCGCGCCGGCCACCATCGAGCCCAAGTCCAGGCTGATCAGCGTCTTGCCCTTCAGGCTTTCCGGGACGTCACCGGCAACGATGCGCCGCGCTAGGCCCTCAACCACAGCGGTCTTACCCACACCAGGCTCACCAATGAGCACCGGGTTGTTCTTCGTACGACGGCTCAGCACCTGCACCACACGACGAATCTCCGCGTCACGGCCAATAACCGGGTCAATCTTGCCCTCACGCGCACGCGCCGTAAGGTCCGTGGAGTACTTCTCCAACGCCTGGAACTGCTGCTCCGGGTCCTGCGAGGTCACCTTCTTGTGCCCGCGTACAGACGGAAAGGCGTTCTTCAACACCTCATACGTCGCCCCACGCTTGCGCAGAAGCTCCGCAGCCTCGTCGCTACCCTTCGCAATCGCCGCCAAGAGCACCTCCGTAGAGACGTACTCATCACCCAACTCACCCGCCAGCTCCTGGGCAGCATTGAGCGCCGTCAGCGCCTCACGGTTAAAGTTCGGGTTCGCCATGTTGGCACCCTCAGCCTTGGGGTAGCCAGCCGTAATCTCCGCAGCTTCCTTTGCGACGGTCTCCGGATCCACCCCCGTCGCCTTCAACACAGGAGCGGCAATACCGTCCTCCTGCTTCAAAATCGCCTCAAGCAGGTGCGCCGGACGAATATCCGGGTTGCCCGCAGCCGACGCCTTCTGCAGCGCCTGTTGGATCGCTTCCTGCGTTTTCGTGGTTGGGTTAAAAGCTCCCATCTCGTACTCCTTAGTGTTGTTTTGTTGCTAAATTTTGTTGTGCACTTGGTGTGCACTGTCGTGCACTGTCGTGCACTTTGCTCTGCACTTGGTGTAACGCACGCGAGGTTGAGTATGTTCCACTCAACTTTGAACTGGGCCGTTTGGGCCTCGGTTTGGTCTATGCCTGTGGGCTCGGGCCTTGGGGGTTTCTGAGATTTGGAGTACGGGGGGAGCTTTTTGGGATTGCGGCGAATATCTGCCAAACCGGGGATAGTTGCATTGGCTGACAGCTGGTTCACAGTTTCGGACCTATTGCGGCAGATATCCCCGATTTGGCAACATGCTGCCGCAATTGAAAAAAGCTCCCCCACCACCCCACAGTCCCAAGGCACGCACTGAGCAAGCCGAGTGCGCTGAGCAAGCCGAGTGCGCCGAGTGCAGCGAAACTACAACACAACAACGGAGGGGGATCCACCAATGGACAACAAGGCCGAACAGGCACAAGAGCAGGCACAAGAGCAGGCACAGGGAAAGAAGCGCGTTGAGACCGCTGCGCGCGGGCTGACCATTTTGCGGCTCATGCAATGGGGGCGCCAGTACACGGCTCGCGACCTTGCCGAGGCGCTAGGCGTGAGCGAGCGCACGGTGCGCGAGTACATCGCGCAGCTGCGGCGAGACGGCTACAACATTCACTCCGCACCCGGTGTCGAAGGCGCCTACCAAATTCAGTCGGGCGACTACATTCCCACACTGTTCTTCAATGAGAAGCAGTTCGATCTCATCCTGAAAGGATTACGCGCGCTGCCGTTCTTGCTTGGTAATGACCACCCTGACGTCGCCGAACCCCGCCTCCTCTACGACAAGATCATCCGCCAACTTCCGTATGGCACTGACCATCGGGTCTCCGAGGAGATCCGCGACTTTGAGTGGAACATGCTGAAGATGTCGGCGAAGGCGACTGCGTATGATCGACGGTCATGAAGGACCCAGCAAACGTGCGAGCAGAATGGTTTCAGCTTTTCATTGACGCCTACCCACAAGGCGCCGCACTGTTGCCACAGGGCACGACCGAGATGCCGCAGATCGCGCTCGATGCTGTGGAGTACGTCCTAGAACACGCGACACACGCAGCGCACGCCGGGGCCAACGGCGAAGGCAGCCCGGAAAACAGAAACGCCAGCGCTCCGGAGCTGCCGGAGGAGGTCACGCGGCGCCTGGAAGCATGGGCGCTGGATTTGCGTCGCACGGGGTTTCCGCCGGCTGAGTTTGGGGCGGTTGGGGGGCTGTACGGGGGCGTCGTCAAGCTGGAAAAGCCCCAGCGTGAGGTGCTTGCGGCGGCTGCGGACGTGATGCGGAAGGCCAGCGAGGCGGCCGACGCGGCGGGCATTGCGCCAGCGCACGTGGCGCAAGTGACGGATGTGACACAGGCGGCGGGGGTGACGGTGTTGAGGTTGGAGACGGGCTCGCAAATCGAGTACCAGCCGGGCCAGGTGCTGCCCGTGATGTTGTCCGGACGGCCGGGCGAGTGGCACCAGTGGGCGCCGGCGACGCCGTCGAACAACTTTGGCCAGCTGGAGTTTCACGCGGAGCTGGATTCGGACCCGGGCGATTTTGTCACCGTGGGTGCGCCGCGCGGCAACGGAGTGGAAATTGGTGAGCGCGACGTGCTGCTTGTGGCTGTGGGAACCGGGCTGGCCGCAGCCAAGGCGATCGTGTTTGACCTGCTGGAACGCGAGGAGAAGCCGAACGTACACCTCATCATCGCGCCGGGCCCGGAGGGTTTCTATGACTTGGCAACACTCAGCGCACTGGCCAAAGCCCAGCCCTGGCTGACGGTGACGTGCGCGTCTGCGGACCCAGAGTTGGCCACCGGCGGCCTGCCGTGCGTGCGCGTGCCGTTGCACATGCTGGTTGAGGGGCCTGGCACGTGGTGGGGCAGAGACGTCATTCTGAGCGGATCCGAAGCCGACATCACGCCGCTAGCGGAGACGCTTGCAGAGCTCGACCCGCAGGTCATCGCGCATGACGCTAGTGCATCTCCGTTTGCTCAGTAATAGTCAAAAGCGGTAGCGCGCGGCGGGTGGTGTCCACTTCGCTGAGGTCAATGTCCACAATCAGCGTCTCCGGGGCGTAACCGGCCTCCGCGATGCGATGCCCAACGGGGTTGACCACGCACGAATGCCCAGCGCCGGTCGGGCCGGACGCCTCGCCGGCCTTGGTCTGCCAATCGGGACGCGCCTGGCCCGCCGCCGCAATAAACGCGCCGCTATCGAGTGCGCGGGCGGCCGTCAGTGTGCGCCACTGCTCGATCTTGTCTTTGCCATCGGCCCAGCTCGTAGGCACCACGATCAGCTTCGCGCCGCGCGCAGCCAGCGCCTTGAACTGCTCCGGGAAGCGAATATCAAAGCAAATTGCCACGCCCACCGTCACGCCCTCGTGCTCAAACGTGACAAGCTCGCTGCCAGTTTTGACGGTGTCGGATTCGCGGTAATTGAACGCGTCGTAGGCGTGAATCTTGTCGTAGCCCTTGTGTATATTTTCGCCCGTTATGAGTGCCGTGTTGCGCACGCGGTTGAGGGTTTTTTCGCCGACCTTATTGACATCACCCGGCCGAAACATCCCCGCCACAATCTTCACCCCACAACGCGTGGCAAGCTCGCGCATGGCGGTGGCGAACTCCCCGTCCAACTCCTCCGCCTGAGTATCTAATCTCCCCTGGTCAAAGGCCTGCGAGGACGCTTCCGGCAGCACGATGAGGGTGGCGCCGGCGGCGGCTGCGTCTTCAATCAGCGGCGTCAGTTTTTCAATGTTTTCGGCCTTGCTGGCTCCCGTGACCGTTTGCAATAAGGCGATTTTCATGTGGATAACTCTAGGCAAGTTATCCACAGTTTGGCTGCAAACCGTTGTCCCGCCCACCACCGCCTGCCACACTGCCGGCATGAATTTTCTTAGCCTGACCGAACAAACCGCACGCACCGCCCTCGGGCATCTCCCCGAGCGCGTCCCAATCCCCACATCCACCCTCGACTCCTCCCTTACAGCCACCGCCCTGTCCCAGCTCCAGGCCAAGGAGCTTCTGCTTCACGACGCCACGTTTCACCCCCTCACCGCCCACCTCAAATCCATCGCCACCTTTGCTCGAAGCGTCGTTGATGCCGACGACGCGTGGGCCGATCAACTCGCCGGGAAGCTTAGGAGGTTTGGCCGTGACTGACCTCACGTATGCCCCGAGCCTGTTTCCTACCCAGCTGCGCAGCGTTGCTAGCGCCTGGCGGCTTACCGCCAGGGCGTTATCGGCCCGCGCCACCGCCGTGCGCCGCGCGATTGACGCGTTGAAGGCCAGCGGCTTCGACGGTCCCGCGCCGCAGCAGGCGTATAAGCGTTTAGAGTCTTACGCCGCTAGTTATGAGGCCGCCGCCGAGCGCGCCGAACGCGTCGCCGACGTGATGACGCTAGCCGCCCAACAGCAGGACCTCATCGACCAGGCCGCCGCCGACGCTCTTCACCAGCGCACCATTGTGCTGCTGAATCTGATGTCGAAGCAGCTGGATATGGCGGTTGCCAAACATCTCAACCCAACCGTTGCGGATCGGATGGAGAGGTTGGTGGATGGGGTTGGCGTGGGCGTCGATACGCTACATGCCCAACACATGGCCACCCTGCCCGCCGCAACCCAACTGGCCATCGAGCGGGCCGGCGGGACCGTGCTGGAGGCCGGGCCCGGGGCGACCACCGTGATGGTTGGAAATGCCGTGGACCCCGCGCGCATCATCACCATGGTCGCGGGCGTCTCCAGCGGGGACCCGCGCGACCTGCCCGCCGAGCTGGCGAAAGCCCAACGCATCGCGGAGACCACCGGCGCGGCCGTAGTGGTGTGGCAAGGCTACGACCCGCCCAAAGACCTGGCTGAAGGCTTCTCCGGGCTGCCGGCCACGCGCGGGGCGGCGGACCTGTCCATGTTCCAACTCGCGCTTGAGCAGCGCTGGCCGGACGCCACCAAAACCGTGGTCGCACACTCCTACGGCACACTGGTGGCCAGCCGCGCCGCACACCAGCACGGGTTGCTTGCGGATGACCTGTGGCTATTAGGCAGCCCGGGTGTCGACGGCCGCTCCGTTGACGACCTCACCCTACGCAGCCCCGATTCTGAGGTGTTCGTGGCGGACGCTTCCGATGATGTGATCCTCGCCCTGCGTAATGATGCCTTTAGCCTCCACGGCTCCACCTCCCCCAGCGACCCCAGCTACGGCGCCACCATCATCGACGGCGTCCGCGGCAGCCACAGCGACTACTTCACCGACCAGGTGCTGCTGGATGCGTTGGCTGGTGAGGTTGGTGCTGGGGTTGGGGTTGGTGCTGGGGTT
>NZ_KV786465.1:0-324 GCF_001806945.1 Corynebacterium sp. HMSC30G07
GCCAAAAGCACCACAACCTAAAAACCGATAAGCGTGGCTTCTACGTCCTTGATCCAGACACCGGTGAAATCTTGTGGCTGTTTTCTAACGGCACCTATGAAACCTGCACGCCGGATAGCTTGATCGCACACAACACACATGCCGCGGCACCACGGTGGAAGTCAAACCTGGAGCAAGTATGTGCTCGTCGCAATAAAGTGGCGCAGTTCTACGCCAAGGGCCACAAAATATTGGATGATTTTGATAACCACCACAACCTTGAACAGGCCGACGCCCAGATCGCAGCACTAGAGGAAGAATACGGACTGATTTTCCCGATCAAGG
>NZ_KV786465.1:344-17980 GCF_001806945.1 Corynebacterium sp. HMSC30G07
AGCCGTTGCCAAAAGAACCCGATTTTTGTGAACCGCCCTTCCCGGACCCAGAGTACGACTACGGCTGGTCGGAGAACTTCGACCCAGCAGAACTGGTCGATACCCGACCCGAGTAAGAGAATCCAGGTGGCCCGATCCAAAACAAAAACAGGCCATTTTTCCGAAGGAGGCCTCGACCTGGTTCCTGACCTGGGACAAATGAGTGCCGAAATGAGTGCCGAGCTTTCACCAACCGCAAGCCCAAGCCCAAACCCACAGGTCACAATCTCGAAGGGATCTTCAACGCCCAACCGCGAGCCAAGCCAGGCTAGATATCTATTGCAGCATTCTTTTTCTTGAAGGACAATCTCCGATTAAACAGTTTGTTTTCCTAGCGAAAGGAACTCCTGCCGTGTCAGACTTCTCAGCACAGGTTCAAGCGCTCCGATCGATGATCGAGTCCGGAGAGCATATTTCCGAAGACACTGATGGCCTCATCCAACTAGCTACACCAGGTGTCGTCCTTCCCTACTCCAACGGCACTCCGACCGAACATGGTTCGTACTTCGGTGGCAGGCCGTACCTTCCGGAAGGTGCGGCATGGCCCATCGCAAAGAGCGGTCAGCCACTGCTCCACATCATTCAGCTGAATTTTGCGGATATTGTCGGTCATGTGCGTGCGGAGGGGGCGTCGACAAGCGAAGCAACTCTCGACGGATTGATTCCGGAATCAGGAATTTTTCAACTCTTTGTCGGCGCTGATCCCCTCAGCGGCGGATTTACTTCAGATTCGCCTGGCGACGGCATGGAGATTCGCTATATCCCTGAGCCTGCGGAAGGCTTTGGCAACCACAGCTTCCCTGGACCGCATACCGCGGAGCCTGCTGACTTCGATGAAGAGCACGAGGATTTTTGTTCCCCGTTTAGCAAGGATCTTGGGGAGGTTATGAACTCTCCGATTTCCTTGTCTAGTGCAGTGGCAATGATCCCTCCCACTGACCAAGCAGTGTACGAGGCGTTGGAGTCCGAAAAGGACGACGACTTTCTTGATAACGATGAGTACTTTGACGAGCTAGTTGAGATGCGAGCCGCAGCCAGCAACCAAAGCAACATTATGCTTGGCGGTTTCCCCGCTTTCGCCCAAGACCCTTTTCAGCCTGATGGGTACGTTCACTTCCTGGAAATTGATTCCACATATCTGGAAGAAGAGCTTCCCTTCGAAGCGATGTGGGGTGATTTAGGTGTGGCCCACGTATTTCTGCACCCGGACGCATTGAAGAAAATGCAGGCCGGCGAGGCCGTGGTGTACCGCTCCGAAAACACCGGCACGGCCGATGGGGCTGTTTTCTACTGGGACTGTGGCTAGTTTCCCCCTACCCATTCCCCACAAAATCAACTAAAATCCCAAAGCATGGTTAACGAGAAACTCAAAGAAGCAATGACCCAGCAGGTCACCGAGGAATACCGCGCGGCTTACATCTACCGCTACCTGGCAAACGAGATGGACGCCCTGTCCTTCCCGGGCCTGTGCTCTTGGTTTGCCGCCCAGGCCCAGGAGGAGTGCGACCACGCGCAGAAGTTCGCGCAGCACCTCATTGACCGTGGTGAGCGCGTGAAACCGCACGACATCACGATCGACGCGCCGGAGATCAGCACCCCGCTCGACGCCTTCCGCGCAGCACTTGCGCACGAGAAGAAGGTCTCCGAGCAGATCCGCGAAATCACGCGCATTGCTGATGAGGTGGGCGACCTCGGATCGCGCGCTCTGCTGAACTGGTTCCTGGAGGAGCAGATTCAGGAAGAGTCCACGGTGGGCGAGATTGTGGACCAGCTTGAGCTTGTTGGCACTGACGGTTCGGGGCTTTTGCGTATCGACGCCGCGTTGGCCAACCGCAGCACCACCGAGTAGGCCACCGTATAAGCAACCGAAACCGCAGGTAAACGCCCGTTGAATTTGGGGCGAAACCTGCACAAACACCGCCTCTAGCGGTGGCGATTTAAACGCGTGTCATTGACCATGTTGGCGTGACACGCGTTTCTCGTCGTTCGTTTTTCCGCCGCGCCGCAGCCGTCGGTGCGGTGGGTGCGGGACTTGCAACGCAGGCGTTTGCGCAAAGCATGCAGCCGGCGCCGTCGCGGATGCCGCTGGCACAAGACGAGCTCGCACCGCTGCCGTTTGTTCACGGTGTTGCCTCCGGCGACCCGCTGCCAGATGCCGTGGTTATCTGGACGCGCGTAACCCCTGATGAGTACGCCTGGCCGGGCTCCGGAAGAGGATCGCCAACCCCGCTGCGCTGGGAGGTGGCGCAGGATCAGGAGTTCACGCGGATCGTTCGGGAAGGTCACGTGGTGGCTCAGGTTGGGAGGGATCATGGGGTGCACGTGGACGTCGATAAGCTTGAGCCCTCAAGCGTCTACTACTACCGCTTTGTGGTCACGGCCGGGCCGCACGAGGGGGCGACATCGCCGGTCGGGCGGACCAAAACCGCACCAGAAGGGCCGGTTGAGCTGCAGCGATGGGCCGTGGCATCGTGCGCGAACTATGAGGCCGGGTTCTTCGCCGCCTACCGCGACATGGCCGAACGCGCGTGGGACAACGAGCTGGACCTCACCGTGTTCTTGGGCGACTACATCTACGAATACGCACAAGGCGAATACTCCGGCTGGGGACCTGTGCGCCTGCACGAACCGGCGCACGAAACGCTGACACTTGCGGACTACCGCGCACGCTACGGTCGCTACCGTACCGACCGGGACCTGCAGGCTGCGCACGCCGCGATGCCGTGGATTGTGGTGTGGGACGACCACGAAGTGGCCAACAACTTCTGGGCCGAAGGCGCCGATAACCATCAGGTGGATGAGGGGGATTTTCTGGAGCGCCGTGACGCCGCCATCCGCGCCTACTACGAATGGATGCCGGTTCGCACTACTGAGCCGTCGGCGGAAGGCCACATCTACCGCTCCTTTAGGTTCGGGGACCTGGTGGAACTGACCGTCATGGACCTGCGCACCTACCGTGATGTGGAGTTTTGGAAAGGCGGCCGCCGCCAGCCTGGGGACGCCCGCAGCATGCTCGGCGCCGAACAGTACAACTGGCTCATAGACACCCTCCACGAGTCTGATACAACGTGGAACGCGCTGGGCAACTCCGTGATGTTCTCACCCATGCGCCTCGGCGCGGTGATGCAAAGCCCGAAGACGCGCCCGGTGGCAGCGGCGTTGTCGTCCAATATCCTCACCGCCACCGCCCCCGCATACGAGCACTTGCCGCTGAATGGTGACCAGTGGGACGGCTTCGACTTTGAACGCCGCCGCGTGATCAACACCCTTGGGCGGCTAGGAAAAAACCCGATTTTTTTGACTGGGGACATCCACTCCGAATGGGCCCACACCATCTCGTATGAAGGCGAGCAGATCGGCTGCGAAGTTGTGTGCGCCTCTATCACCGCGCCGAACGTGGCCGAGTCGCTGAAGGTGCCCGGTAGCAGCACGCTTATCAACGCCGCCACCCGCTATATCCGCGCCGCCAACCCGAGCCTGCACCACGTTGCCATGGCCACGCACGGCTACTGCGCTGTGACGATCACCCCCGACGCCGTCCACACGAACTGGCGGCGTGTGGACGACATCCTCAACCCCCACTCCCCCGTCTCACCGGGCACGTCGTTGACCTGGCGCAGGGGCTCGGGTTTTACCCCTGTGCCCGACTAGATTCCGGAGCGTCCTTCTTTGCGGAGCCGATGGAGGTGACGGCCTCACCCGGCTCGTGGGAGCACCAGTCATACAGCAGGCCCGCGGTTGCAAGTGCCCCAAGGAGACCCAGTGCGATCGTCCCAAGCTCGCGCAGGTTCGGGTCATTCATGAATGCGCCGAACTGCTCACCAATTGCACCGAACTGGTTGTAGTTGTTGGTGGAGTTATCCCAACCGTTGTTGCCAAGACCGAAGTCAAAGTTCACGTCCGAATTGAACTGGCGTGCCAGCGAGTTCAGCTGGTTGTTCACCTCAGTCATGTACGGCGCGGCCAGGTTACCAGCGACGGCGCCCAGGATGCCGATTGGCAGCAGGTAGAACAGCGGAGAGGTGATGGCGTTTTCGAAGCACTTATTCACCGCGTCGCTGGAACCCTTGCCGTTGTTCGGATCAGTGTTAGGCACGGTTACCTGCACGTCAACGTTGGTGTTGTTCGGGCCCGGGACAGTCACCGTGTAGTCACCCGGCTTGGTGCCACCAGGAACGTGAACGGTGATGTTGTCGCCGTCCTTGGTGTAGGTCCAGCCTTCGGGGACCTTCACGTCACCGTTACCACCCGGGGTCACAATGACCACGTTGTTGCCGCCATTCTTCGGCAGCTCCGGAACCTCAACGGTGATTTCCTTGGTTTCCTTCGACCCGTCCGGGTTGGTGATGGTCACCGGGATGGTGATCTTGGTGCCCGGCTGCACACCATTCGGGATGTTGATGGTGATCTGGCCGTTACCTGGGGTAACAGCAGGCGGCGTGCTGCCGTCCGGCACCTCGGGGGTCTTGTCCTTGTCAATCTCTACCGTTGCGTCCGGACCCTTCGGCACAACAATCACAATGGTGGTGTTGTTGTTCGGGTTCGGGTTGCTCGGCGTATCCGGCTGCTTCGGATCCTTCACAATGACCTTGCCCGGCACCGTTTCGGTCTTACCGGACTTCGGGTCCTTGACGTTGATGAGAATCGTCTTCTCGTCTCCATCCTTGGCGGTGTCCGGAATGGTCACCGTGATCGTGCCGGTGTTCGGGTCAACCTGCGGATCCCACTCGCCCAGGTCCTGCTCCGGGGTGATGGTGAACGTGGAGCCATCCACAACCTTGCCCGTGTGCTCCAACTCAACCTTGGCACCCGGCTTGTCAGTAACCTCGCCGTAGCCCGGCTGGTTCAGCACAGTGACCTTCGCGGGCACTTGCTTATCGACGCTACCGTCCGGGTACTCCACGTCCACCAGAATCGTCTTCTGATCACCCGGGTTCGCGGAGCCCGGGATGGTCACCGTGATGGTGCCGGTATTCGGGTCAACCTTCGGCGCCCAATCGCCCAGGTCCTGGCCCGGGGTGATGGTGAACGTGGAGCCTTCCGGCAGGTCCTTATTGTTCTGCTCCAGAGTGACCTCGGTGTTGACCTTGCCGTAGGTCTCGCCGTAGCCCGGGGTGTGCAGGTTATTCGCGTCATCCTGCACCTTCACCACGGTGGTGATGGTGTCACTCGAGCCATCGGTGTAGGTGACCTTCACGTTGAAGGTGGCCTCATCGCCGTGCTTCGCGCCCTTCGGTGCCGTGACCTTCAGCGTGCCGTCCTTTGCCGGCTGCGCTGTCCAACCCTGCGGCGGGTTAACCACGGTGTAGGTCGCGCCAACGGCGTGGCCGCGCACGTTGCCCGGCTGGGTCTTCAGCGCAACATCGACGGATGCACCCGGCTTCACCGTGCTCGGGGAGTTGTAGGCCGGGGCAAACTTCTGCACTGGGACGGAGCCAACAAACAGGGCAGAATCCTGGTTAACTTGGCCGCTTCCATCAACAACGCGGAGCACCTGGGCCGTGTTGTAGGACTCATGCGCCGAATCCTTGGTAGCTTCGCGCGGCTGAGCAAGCAGCTCTACGTCAACCTTGGCGGCCTTCTTGTTGTCATCAGCGCCGGTTGCGCCCTTGGGAAGGGTGACAAAGACCTTGCCCGAGGCATCCACACGCACCTTGGCGCCCTCGATCTTCTTACCAGCGATGGAGACGTTGCCGGTCAGGCGTGCGTAATCAGACGCAGCACCGTTGGAAACGGTGATGCCGGTGTTGTATTCCTTACCGTCCGCAATAATCGGCTGGGACTTCTTCTCAGAAGGCGTGAGCGGCAAACAATCATCCGACTCAATCGGCCACGGCGCGACATTGACCACAGCCTCCGGGCTCACACGAGACCGCTCGTGCGCCCTGATCGTTGGCGAGGTGATCTTCCAGGCCCACGTCTGCGCCCCCGTCGAGGCAGGGTCCACACCAAGCGTCCCGTGAGCGATCTGCTTCTGCCCCTGGGCCAGGGAGAACTGATCAGGCTTCACCGGAGACAAATCGGTGATGTCCAAGACCGCATTTTCGCCGCTATCGAGCGGGCCGGCATCGTAGCTGCCCTTACTGCGCTTTTCTACGGAATAGTTGTGCGCCGCAGACTGCAGGGCCTCATTCTCCACGGTGATATTCGCCTTCGCGGATTCAAAAATGCGCTCACCCTCAGGGTCCAGGGTGATCCACGGTGTGAACTGGGTGTTGCCAGCGTCCAGACCAACGCCAACCGTCACGCCGCTCTGAGACTGCGCAAAGGCACGTCCTGGCGACACCGAGGTGGTGTTGATAGACAGCACCACGGTGCATTGCCCCTGCTCCGGGTTCGATACCCGCCCCGGAGGGCTGACGAACTCCGCCGGTAGTGCGTGCGCCTGCGGCGCTACAACGGCCGACGCCCCAAGGGCCAGTGCCACCACCCCAGCCGCTGTTTTCTTTGCGATTCCTTACGGTTTCATAAACATCCTTGCATGCATCTCACGGGAAGGTCAGAAGTACCTGAGTTTTTACAGATTATTTCACTATCCGGAAATTTCCAGCCGATTGCAAGCTTTTTCGGGAATTAATTTCAGCGCCACACCCACGGCGCCCGCGGCAGCCGCGACGGATCGAAGCTTCCAAGCAGGTCAGAAGGGTCCGCACCGATTGATTCTGCAAGCATGTGGAGCACCCCTTGCACCCCGCTTGCTTGCGCCATCTCGCGCAACGTCACCGCACCGTCCCGCTTAGCCAAGCGTTTATTCTCAGCATTGACCACCAGCGGCACGTGCACATACTCAGGTTCCTCATATCCCAATAAGGAAGCTACATAAGCCTGGGCAGGTGCGGAAAACAGCAAGTCATCACCACGCACGACTTGGTCGACGCCCTGGAAACCGTCATCCACAACCACCGCAAGGTTGTACGCCCAGTCCCCCGCCTGTGCCTGATCGAAGCGACCACCGCGGCGCAAAATCACGTCATCCACCGGGCCCGTGAACTCCCCGTGGTAGAAGTCCCGCACGGTCCACTCGCGAACGTCTGCACGCAAGCGGATTGCGGGGAGGCGGCCTTCGGAGGAGAGCGTTAGGCGTCGAAAAGCACGAAGCTCCTCCGGAAGATCCCTGCAGGTGCCGGGGTACATGCCGGGCTGGGCATGCGGCGCGGACGCGGCCTCCCGGATGTCGCGGCGCGTGCAATAACACTCATAGGTGGGCAGCGCGGCCAGCGCCTGCGCGTAGGCCCCACCCCGATCGTGCTGGTACAGCACCGGCTCATCCCACTCAATGCCAAGCGCGGCGAGGTCCTCTAGCTGGCGCTTCGCGGACTCCGCACTGGAACGCTCCGAATCAATATCCTCCACCCGCATGTAAAAATTGCGGCCCGACTGGCGCGCGAACAACCACGCCAACACCGCCGTGCGCAGGTTGCCAAAATGTAAATCACCACTCGGGCTTGGCGCATACCTGCCGGCTGGACCTTGGAACATGGCGTTGTACCCCTAGACTTAGCGTTCCTGAATCGGCGTGAATGTCAAACGTAAATCCAATGCGGCAACAATCTTGAGTAGCGTCTCGACGGTTGGATTGCCAACCCCATTTTCAATACGGCTAAGTTCAGCCTGCTGGATACCAGCAGCATCAGCCACAGACTGCTGCGTGGCACCACAATCATGTCGCGCTGACGCCAGAGCAGCACCCACCGCCTTGCGCTCCGCAAGCTCCGCAGTGAACGCGCGTGCTGCTGAACCACGGATCACTTCAGCTGCCGGTGATGCTGAATCCCGATATGGCCGAACAAAGTCCTCAAATTTTGTAGTTCTCATTTTTTATCCCACTTCCTCCAGATCGCGCATCTTGAGCAATGTTATGTGTTTTATCACATACGAGCAAGTGCCTGCTAGGTTCTTCTCCAGCGTCCAGCGCAGCCCTTGCCGCGCGGGTCTCTTTTTGCTCCTGCTTTCGGCTTGGATTGCGCAGCTTGTTATACCCTCCAAGCAGCAAGACAACTTTCCTACCGTAGAACGTGCAATAGACACGGATGAGCACCCGTTTCTTTCGCCACCCTTGCGGGATTTCGTCGCCTAGATCTGGCGGCCCATACTCCTGCAGGATCGTTCCCAAATCGCGTCTTATTCGCAATTCGTAGAGACCTTTTCCTAAGCTTTTGCCCCACTCTGTAGCACAGATCTCAATCCCCAGCGAAGCCAGAACGTGCTCAATCGCTGCGTCCGTCCCACGTGACTCACATGAGCAGATACTTACCCCAAAAGTCCGTCTCAGATCTTACTGAGAACATTCATACTACGAGGTTGCGTGAGCGGGCTGAAACCGTGGGGAGACCCTACTTCTGCTTACCCGCGTAGTAGCGGCCCAAGAATTCGTCCCGGAAGGCCTCATAGTTGCCGTTATCAATGGCAGCGCGGATGTTGTCCACCAGACGGACCATGAACTCCACGTTGTGCATGGTGCACAGCGTGCCTGCCAAGAACTCCTTCGCCTTGAGCAAGTGGTGGATGTAGGCGCGCGAGTAGTTCTCAGACACGTAGCCGCCGAACTCCTCATCCACGCCGGAGAAGTCGCGCTTGAAGCGAGCACCCATCAGGTTAAGGCGCCCGTCCAAGGTGTACACGCCACCACGGCGACCCAGTCGGGTCGGCGCCACACAGTCAAAGGTGTCCGCACCAGCCTCAACAGCGGTGAAGATGTCATCCGGCTCAGAAATCCCCAGCAAGTGGCGCGGTTTGTCCACCGGCAACTCATCAGTCACCCAACCAACAATGGTGCCCAGGTTTTCCTTCTCCAACGCGCCACCGATGCCGAAGCCACCAAAGCCACGGCGGCCGGCCTCACGCGCCTCGCGGTCTAGCTCCAGCAGGCCGCGCGTTGCATGCCTGCGCAAATCCTCATACTGTGCGCCCTGCACAACCCCCCACAACGACTGCTTCGGGCGGTGCGTACGCAGCTCAGTGAGCCGGTGATGTTCATCAAGACAGCGCTTCGCCCAACGACGGGTTCGCTCCACGGAGTGCTCCTGGTACTCGCGGGTGTCCACCAGGGTGGTCAGCTCATCGAAGGCGAACATGATGTCCGCGCCCAGCTGGTGCTGGATCTGCATGCTCACCTCGGGCGTGAAGCGGTGGGAGGAGCCGTCGATGAAAGACTTGAAGTCCACCCCGTCATCATCAACGCGCGCCATGCGGTCCTTGTTTGCTGCGCGGATATCGCCCTCCACAAGCCCTGCGGTATCCATGGCCAGGACCTTCTTAAAGCCCACACCCAAGCTCATCACCTGGAAACCACCCGAGTCCGTATAGGTCGGCCCATGCCAGTTTTCAAAGGCAGCCACGCCGCCAGCCTCATCCACAATGTCCGGACCCGGCTGCAAATACAGGTGGTACGCGTTGGACAGGATCGCCTGCGCGCCGGTGGAGCGGATCTGCTCCGGCGTCAACGTCTTCACCGTTGCCTTCGTGGCAACCGGAATGAACGCCGGCGTTTGAATATCACCGTGCGGGGTATGGATTACGCCCGTGCGGCCGTGCTTGCCCGGCTCGTTGTACAGCTCCGTAGTCAGCTCGAATTCTCTCATCGCGCAGCTCCTTCCAGCTCAGGCTCCAGCCCCTCCAGCTCAGTGCCCTCCACGTCTACTTCCGGCAAGACCTTGTCCAGCCACTTCGGCATCCACCAGGTGGACGGGCCCATCAAGAACATCGTCGCCGGCACCAACGCCATGCGGATGAAGAAGGCGTCAAACAAGACGGCGGCGCCCAGGGCGAAGCCGAAGATTTGAATAAATGGCAACGGCTGGTTGATGAATGCCACGAAGACCGCGATCATAATAATCGCCGCCGCGGTAACCACGCGCGCGCCCTGGGCGAAGCCTTCGACGGTGGAGTGGACCACGGCGCGTCGATAAGCATGAGGCTCCTTGTCGCGCAAGAGGTGCAAATAATGCTCCCGCATGCGGGTGACTAGGAACACCTGATAATCCATGGCCAGGCCGAAGGTGACACCGATGAGGAAGATGGGCAAGAACGACAGGATCGGGGTCGGCGTATTCACCAGGTCCCACAGGCCGTCCTGCCACACCAACACCGTCAGGCCGAACGCGGCGCCGACGGAGAGCAAGAAACCCAGACCAGCAACCAGCGGAACCAATATGGAGCGGAACACCACCATCAGCAACACAATGGCCAAACCAACCACAATGGCCAGGTAAAGCGGCATCGCCTTGGCAAGCTCCTCAGTGATGTCCATCTGCACCGCAGTCAGACCCGTCAAGCCGATGTCAACGCCGGTAGCGTCCTCAACCTGCTGGTTGTTCTCCCGCAGACCATGTGCCACCTTCAGCGTGTACTCCTCCTCAGGGCCGCCGTCAGGAGTGGCCATGATCTGCGCGGCAGTGAAATCCTCATTCACATTCACCAACTGCGCATGCACCACACCGCTGACGCTGTTCGCCTCCTGCGCGGCGTAGAGGAAGCTAGCCAGCGCCGCCTTCTGCGCGCGGCCACCCGCCTCATCCGGCATCGCCGCCATGTACGGCTGCAGGATCTCCGCATCCGGGTTCACCCCGTGGGCGTCCACCACCAGCAACAGCGGCGCGTTCACGCCGGGGCCAAAGCCTTCGGCCATCAAGTCCGCGGACTTGCGCTGCGTGGTGTCCAGGTTGGAGGTGGAGTCAGACGGCAACGCCATCTGCAGCCCCAACACCGGGGCGGACATGGCGCCAAGCGCCACAATCACCACGGCCATCACCAACGCCGGGAAGCGGCGCACAAAATTCACCCAGTTGCGGCCCATGGATCGCTCATGCAAGTGCTCGCCAGCAATCTTGGGAATGCGCCCGGCGAACGCCTTGTTGCCCCACGCGCCAAGCAGCGCCGGCAGCATGGTCAACGCCACCAACACGGAGACGAACACCGTAAAGGCGGCGGCCACGCCCATCCAGGAGAGGAACTCAATGCCGGCGAGCACCAGCGCAACCAGCGCCACAAACACCGTGGCGCCAGCGAACACCACGGAACTACCCGCCGTGCCCACCGCCATACCGGCCGCATCCGGGCCGCTGCGGGTCTTGCGCTCCTGGCGGTAACGCGACAAGATAAACAGCGAGTAATCAATACCCACCGCAAGACCAATCATCACCGCCAAAACCGGGGTGACGTCATTGAGCTCCACCCAATGCGTGGTGGTCAAAATAGCCAGCGCGCCGATGCCCACGCCCACAATCGCGGACACGATGGGCATAGTGGACGCCGCAAACGAGCCGAACGTGACCAGCAGCACCAAAAACGCCACGCCGATACCAATCAGCTCTGAGGTGGTGTTGACCTCAATCGGGTCGCCGTAACCGGCACCGCCCGCCTCTACTTGGAGGCCAGCCGCGCGGCCAATGTCCATCGCATCAGCCACAACCTGGCGGTCCTCTTCCGTGACCTCAAAGTTGGACTCTGCATCAAACTCGAACGTGGTGTAGCCAATCCGGCCGTCATCAGACAAAAGGCGCACGTTGTACGCATCTTTTTGGGCCGCCTCCTCCGGCAGGCCCATCTGCGTCATCTGGCCAACAATGGTCTCCTGCAGCTGCTGATTCACCAGCACCGGGTTGCCAAAACGCTCCGTACCGCGCACTTCAAGGTGCTCATCAATATGGGCGATAACCTCATCCATCGCCGCCATATGCGCGGGGTCCGTCAGCTGCTGGCCTTCAGGGGCGGCAAACACCAAGTTCACACCCGGTGCCGTGGCCACGTTGCCGCCGCCAGGGAAGTTGCGCTCCATGGTGTCCAGCGCGTCAATCGCCGGGGTGCCATCAATGGCAAAGTTTGAGGTAAACGGCTTTGAAAGCGAAAACGCCGCACCGGCAGAAGCAGCCAAGATCAGCAGCCAGGCGATGATCACCTTCCACTTATTCAGGTAGGACCAGCGTCCCAGCTTGTACAGCAGCTTCGCCAATGGGTTTCCATCCTCGGACTAGGAGTGCGAACGTTGGATTCTGTTTAAAAAACCGGCACCGCCTGCCTTGCAGGTGATGCCGGTTTAAAAGTTTAGTGGCGGTAGCGGCGGGATTTGAACCCGCGGAGGTTTTACCCTCACTCGCTTTCGAGGCGAGTACCTTCGGCCGCTCGGACACGCTACCGCAAGCTAGCGTAACGGTTGCGTGCCCGCGTGGCCAAATTCACCACGCCAAGCAGGCACTAGTTATTCTCTGCCTCGCGCTCCTCGCGCTTGTCTTCCACCTTTGCGGCAACCTCGTTAGCCTTGTCCTCAACCTTCGCGGCAACCTCGCTGGCCTTGTCCTTAATAGCGTCGCCAGCGTTAGCCACGGTCTCCTTAACGTTGCCAACCAGGTTGTCAGCCTTGCCCTCGTTCTGCAGCTTCTCGTTATCGGTCAGCTCGCCGAGGCCTTCCTTGATGTTGCCCTTGATCTGGTCGCCCTTGCCTTCCAAAGCCATGGTGTGCTCCTTTTCGTTTTATTGGTTAATAACAATTCCAACCATAGGCGCACTGCCGGCTGCAGCGCCATAACAATTCAGTCACGTAAACCGTTGAAAAAGGTGCTCATCAGCTGGCTAGTTGCTGCCTCCAGCACCCCGCCGCGCACTTCCACGGTGTGCAGGTGCCGCGGGTCCCTCAGCGCGTCCAGCACGCTGCCCACCGCGCCAGTCTTCGGTTCGAAAGCACCAAAGACCAGCGAGGACACCCGCGCCCCCAGGATCGCTCCAGCGCACATCGTGCACGGCTCCAGCGTGACCACCAGCTCGCACCCATCCAGCCGCCACGTCCCCAGGTTCTTGGCAGCTTGGCGGATCGCCTCCACTTCCGCGTGAGCTGTTGGATCGCAGTTTGCTAATCGACGATTCGTCCCAACCCCCACCACTTCCCCACCCGGCCCGTAGACAATTGCCCCCACGGGAACATCCCCCTCCGGAGTCGTTTGGGCTATGGCGATAGCCTCACGCATCCGCTCTTCTGCGGCCTTTGCGGATTCCATGGATTCCGCCCTACGTTTTGGAAGCACGGAGAAACTCGTCTGCAAAGTCCAGGTCCTCGGCGATGGTGAGCGCAAGGTCGTGGGGCGCCGGATCGCTGTCAAGCAAAATGCTCATCATCTGCTCCGAAAGACCAAGGTCAGCGAGGATGTCGAAGTTTCCGTCAGCCCACGCCTCGGTGTCATCGAGCAGATCAATGTCAATGTCAGGGATCTCAAAACCGGCCTCTTCCAGCGCATCTGCGGCGAAGTCGTCGTCGACGGCCATTGTGGCGTCGCTAATCAGGACCCGCACGCTGCTCGGGCCGGGGCGGACGATGAGCAGGTACTCATCCTCTACATTCAACATGGCGAACGCCGGACCCTCACTGCGCAGGGCGCGCACCGCGTCGATGGAAGTTGATATGTCCTCAAAATCATCCCTGAACCGGCGCACTGACCAGCCAGAATCCGTCCTTGCGACGGTAAGGGCATACCCCTCACTGTAAGAGTGGCTCATGGTTTCAACAGCGTAGTCGGCACGCGGCAGTTACAACAGGGGGTTAAACTCATGGTCCATGACCAAACTGCGACCTGTGTGCATTCTTGGCAATGGCCTCATCGGCGGCTCCCTGATGCGCGACCTTGCCGCGCACAACCACCCCACCTTTGGATACACGCACTCCAACGCAGGCGCACGCCAAGCAGCCGCAGACGGGTTCGACGTGATCGTGGACCTTGAGGCCGTCTTGCGGCGTGCCGAGGATCTGGGCGCCCTCATCGTGATCGCCGTGCCGTTCGACGTGGTCGCTGAAATGCTCGATGCCATCGCCCAGTGGGCGCCCAGCTGCGGCATTACCGACGTTGTGTCTGTAAAAGCGCCGGTCTACGCCCTTGTGCATGAGCGCGGCATGCTTGAGCGCTACGTTGGCGGCCACCCGATGGCGGGGACGGAAGCGTCCGGTTGGGCGGCCTCCCAAACCGGGCTGTTCGCGCGCGCGGCGTGGGTGGTCACGTACGACTACGCCGTGGAGTGCTCGGAGGGAACGGAGCGCTTGCCGCAGGAGTGGGCGGATCTTTTTGCCGATGTGTGCCGCATGGTTGCCCTCGTTGGCGCGGAGGCCGTGCCAGTTTCTGCGGAAGCGCACGACGAGGCCGTGGCGCGTGTGTCCCACCTGCCGCACGTGATGGCAGAAGCCCTGTCCATTGTTGGGGATCACGGCTACACGCTGGCCCAGTCACTTGCCGCTGGTTCGTTTAAGGGCGCCACGCGCGTGGCCGGCACGCAGCCGTCTTTGGTGCGCAACATGTGTGAAACCAATGCGGAGCCGCTTGTCAAGGTACTTGATGAATACATTGACCTGCTGGTTCGCGCCCGCGAGGGTCTTGCTTCCGAGAACCCGACGATGGAGTGGCTGGCCGAGTCCGGCTACCGCGCGCACGTGCGCATGAACGCGCGCTCGGGTGCGCGTCGCGAGTCCGTCTCGCCAGTGGCCATTTCCTCGCGCCCGGTGATGCGCGTACACCCGGGCGGACCTGGCTGGGTGAAGCAGCTGAAGCAGATCGAGTCCCTCGGCGGGCGCGTCGAGGTGTTCTAGTCACGTCGGCGGCTGCCCGCCCCCCTACCAAACACAGATATGCAGGGGAAGATATGCAGGTTCCCTGGTCAGAGCGTTTTTTCAATAAGGTGGCCGTTAATGAAAACGGTCCGTGACCTGCAGACCTGCATATCTTCCCCTGCATATTTGTTGAACCCGGAGCAGCCCTTAGGCGACCGGGTGCAGGGGTCTCGGGGGCTTATGCTTCCCGACGCCTACCCATCGCCACATACGCCCCACCAATGAGCATCGCGAGGATACCCAGCGTGATGACCGTGGTCATCGGGGTACCGGTATCCGCCAGATCACCGTCGCGGGTGCTGGTGGTGCTCTTGGAGGTGGACTTCGAGGTCGACTTGGACGTGGACTTCGCGCTGTTCTTCGACGTCGACTTCGCAGCAGTGGTGGAACGGCCCGTGGACACCTTGCCGTTAAGCGTGGTCGAACGCGCCGACGTAGTGGTCTTCGTGGTGGTACCACGGTTAGCCAAACCAGCACCCAACGCAGCCGGACCAGCAAGCGCAGCCACCAGCGGCTCAACCTGCTTGATCACGTCCAAGATCTGCTCCGGCGTGTTCTTGGTCGTGCTAGTGGTGGTCTTCTTGCTCTTCGGGAGCACGAGCTCCGCACCGTCGTCCTTGCGGGAGACGTTCTTGCGCACCGTGTCAAAACCCGAAGGAGCCGTACGAACACCGAGCATGACGTGATCGCCGTTGCCGACGTTGCCCGGGATCGTCACCATGACCAGGCCTTCCGAATCGGTCAGGCCATCAACTTCAATTGCTAGACCATGCACGCTGTACACCTCAGCGTTCTGTACCGGATCGCCGTTCTCAGTCCTCACGGTGATACCGATGGTCACAGTCTTGCGCTCAGCGGTCGTTTTAGTAGTCGAGGTAGTCGTCGGCGTGTAGGTGAACGGAAGCGTGACCTCTTCAATATGGCCCGTGGACTTGGACAGGGTCAGCGTCTTCACATGAGAGTCATAGGTGACGTAGAAAAGACGTTGCTCGCCCACCAGAGAACGCGGAATCGACACAACACCACTGCTATTCGTCTTCAGCTGAATGGGATTTCCATCCGTGGTAATGGTCGCGCCTTCAACATTCTTGCCCTTCTCGTCCTGCACGAGCAGTCGAATGTTTTCGCTCTGGGTACCCTCAGCAGGCTTCGGGTTAGCCTCCGGCTGCTTGTCTTCCGGCTTCGGCTCAGCTGCCGGGTCCTTCGGATCAGCAGGGTCCTCCGCAGGCTTGTCCTCGGCTACCGGATCGTCGGCCTTCTTGTCTTCCGGCTTATCGGCCGGCTTCTCTTCCCGCTTGTCCTCGACCGGCTTCTCTTCCTGCTTGTCCTCGACAGCGGTGTCCTCCAGGACGGTGACGCGCATGCGGGTTTCGCCAGCGTCGACAACGTAGGGCTCGTCCTGAATGTAGGCAATGACGTCCTCGCCCGGAATGGTCAGGGACTTCTGGCCGTTCTTGTCCGTCTTGCCGGAAATGTCCGTACCCGCGATCTCAATCTCGGCGTTGCGCACGGCGTAGCCGTCCGGGCTCACCACAGAGAACAACACGTTACGGGTCTCAGCGGGGGTAACCGTGCTGGAGACTGCAACCGGACCGGTCTCAGAGGGGGTCTCAGAGGGAGTCTCGGAGGGGGTTTCGGGGGCGTCGGAGGAGAGCACGTTGGCGTCGTTACGCAAAGGCTCAGTCTGAGTTTCGGACGGGGTCGGCTCTGCGGTCTCACCAACGACCGTCGGGGCAGTTGGGTTCACCTTGTCAACAGCATTAGCCAGATTGCCCGCGGCGTTGCCAATGCGCTCCAGGTCACGCACGACTTCAGCAGCGTTGACCTGTGAAGACGGCTTCACCGCATCACGTGCGAACTCGCCCGGCAGCGGATCCGGCTTCACAAACTGCGTCACCGGCTTGTAACCCGCGCCAACCGGCAGGTACGCCAGCTCACGGAAGTTATCCACCACAGTGTTGCCAAAGTAGGACGCCACCAGGTCAGTGCCGCGCAGCTCGACGCTCTTCGCAGCGTCATCGGCGAACACAAACGTGCCGTCGCCCTTGGTGTAGGCGTAGTTCAGATCCCCAATGCCGTCCAGGCTAAAGCCCGGGCGGATGGTCACCGGATCAACCGTAACCTTGCCGGTCTTGGTATCCAAGGTCCACTTGTACATGCGGTCACGGTCACGAGAGATGGCGTAGAGCTCATGGGTCTTCTCCGGGTCAATGCCGGAAGCCCACGCGCTAGGAATGCCAATGTCACCCACGTTTGACGGCATGGTGATCTTGCCGGACTTCACGGCCAACGCTCGAGCGTCCGTGATCTTGTCCGACAGCAGCGAATTAGTCAGATCGTCCTTAGACAGATCAATCGTGCGGAACTCCGCGCCCGAGAACAGCACCAACGTACCCGCCGGGGTGATGGACGCAGAGGCAACGTCCTTCGTATTAATACCGCGCAGGTCGAGCGGGCCGAGGTCCGCCAGCTCATGAATATCCGGCTTGATACGCAGCAGGTGGCCGGCCGGCTTGCCGTCCTCACCAGTAGAGATACCGTAAATACGGTCAGCGCCCGGGTTGTAGGCAACAGCCGTGTACGTCCAGCCGCCCGAAGAGTAACGAGCACCCGCAGAACCACTGCCAGGGCGAACACGCTGTGTCACTGCCGCGCCGACCTGGTCAAGATTGCGGCCCAGCATGGAATTCAGCTGGTTCAGACCACGTGCAATGTCATTCGGCTTGATCGCAGCCTGTGACTGCACTGGGGTCAGCGCAAACGTTCCGGCAACGGCAGCTGCCAGCGCAATACCCGCGACACGGGTGTTCCTGGAGTTTTTCATGGGTACCTCTCGTAGATTTTGGGCGCGCTCGAGCACGGCCCAGAAAGCCACGTCTCAATGTACTTGTGTCACAGAGGTATCTCAATACGACAAACCCAGGTGTTGCCCAAAACACCCAGGCAAAAGAAAAAACCCTGGTCTCCCGGGGTTTTCGGTTGGTGCGCCCGGAGGGATTCGAACCCCCAACCT
>NZ_KV786465.1:18000-25926 GCF_001806945.1 Corynebacterium sp. HMSC30G07
TAGTCAGATGCTCTATCCGTTGAGCTACGGGCGCTTGCAACGTGCTAAAACATTACACCCGTTGCAAGAAAGCACCAAAACCGCAGCTCAAGCGCCAGCGAAAGCAGCAAAACACCTACAGCCCCAGCACAGTTTTCGCGATGAGGAAATAAATAATCAGGCCCGTGGCGTCACAGAACGTGGAGATGAACGGGTTGGAAAACACCGCCGGGTCCGCGCCAATGGTCTTGGCCAGGATCGGCATGACGCCGCCCACGGTTGCGGACATGGTGCAGATACTCAGCAGGGTCGCGCCGATGATGATGCCAATGTCACTACCAAAGACCACCCAGCCCAGCACCAGACCCAGCGTGCCCAGGACCAGGCCCAACATCAGGCCGACGCGGACTTCGCGCCACATGACGGGGAGGATGTCGCGCGTGCGGACGTCGTTAAGAGCCAAAGCCCTTGTAACAGTGGTGGCTGCCTGGTTGCCGGTGTTGCCGCCGGTGCCGGTGAGCAGGGGGATGAAGAGGGAAAGAACGGTGACCTGCGCGATTGTCCCTTCGAAGACATCGAGCACCTGCACCGTCAGGATCGCGGAGACCGCCAGCACCAGCAGCCACACAATGCGGGAGCGGAACAACTCGCGCACCGGGGTGGACAGGTACGGGCGGCGCAGCGCCTCGGAACCACCTTGGCGGGCGGTGTCCTCACTGTCGGCGTCCTCGATCACATCGTGCGCCTCGTCATAGGTAAATACGCCGACAAGCCGCTTGTCCGCATCAACCACCGGCACCGCAATGTTGGTGGTGGCCAGCAGCCAACGCGCCGTATCCTCCGCACTGTCGGTCGCCTCTGCCCACACAGGCTCGCGCATAACCTGGCCGATCGTGTCCGCGTGGGTGACAAACAGGTCCTTCAGCTCAGCCACGCCGACCAGCATCAGATCATCATCCACAACAGGCAGCAGGTAGATCGTCTCCAGGTCCGCAGCCTGGGCTTTTAGCTTATCGACGACCACGCCAACCCCCTCATCCGCCCCCACCGCCAGAACGTCCGGGGACATATGGCGACCAACGGTGCCCTTCTCATAGCCCAGCAGCGCGTTGGTGCTCTCGCGCTCCTCTTCATCCAGGCCGGACATAACCTGGTCCGCGATCTCCGCCGGCAGGTTATCCAGCAGCTGCACGCGGTCCTCCGCGCCAAGCGCGGCGAACAGGCTGGTCACGGACTCATCGGACAGGGCTTCAACCAGGTCGGCCTGGTGCGCCGGGTCGAGCGCGTCGAACACTGCGGTGGCGCGCTGCGGGGGCAGCAGGCGCAAAAGCACAGCGCCGCGGGAGGAGGACTGGCGCTCAATCAGTTCAATGATTTGGCGCAGGGGGACGTCTTCAAGCGAGGCCTGCATACGCTCAAGCTCGGCCGCGTCAAGGTCAGTGCTCAGGTTCTTACCCAGCGCCTTTTCCAGCTCGTAGATTGCCTCATCAGCGTCGACTGCCATTCTCACCCTCTCCTTACCCCCGTTAAGCCCCCTGTATTAATACTTTTAACTTTTGCGATACTACCTAGTAGTTTTTTCGTAGCTTTATGCGTTACGTACGTTATCCCAGTCACCGAAGGGTTTACATATGGCTCATCCGATTCGCTCGCGCCGCGTCACAATTGCCGCTGGCGTCCTGTCTGTTGCACTCGTAGCACCCCTAGTGGCTACCCCCGAGAGCACCACCCCGTTCGTCTCTGTTGCACAGGCGCAGACCTCCGATGCGTTTAATGAGCGCTACACCACCTCCAACTTCTGGGAAGTGGACGAGGCTGTCGTTGAAGGCCTGGAGCTGGAGCCGGGGACAACGGTTGCACAGACCACCAACACCATCTGGAGCTGGCAGTTCCGCAATGAGGACGGCAAGCTGATCATTGGCCGCCCAAGGTCCGGCTTTGGCGCTGGCGATAAGGACATTCGCGTCAAGGTGACCCCGGCAACCGGCTCGGCGTACACCACCACCTTGAAGCTGACCGTGGTTGATGCAGAGCCGGAGGCGGTTGACAAGGACAAGTTCAACGAAAGCTACACCACCGCCAACTTCTGGGGCGTAGGCGAAGCCGTTATTGAGGGTCTTGAACTGGATCCGGAGACCAAGGTTTCCCCGACCGCCAGCACTGTTTTTAACTGGAACTTCCGTAATGACGACGGCACCTTGACCCTCATCCGCCCCTCGAATCCCGGCTCCTTCAAAGCTGGTGAGCAGGAAATCAACGTTTCCGTTTCTGAACCCAACGGTGTGAAGTACACGACCACGCTGAAGGTCAACGTGGTTGACCAGGCGCCGGAATCCGTCGAAAAGCCGAAGCTCGAGCAGCGCTACGACACAGCAAACTTCTGGAATGTGAACGAGGCCGCAATTGAGGGCCTTGAGCTGGACCCGGAGACCAAGATCTCCACGACTGCAAACGCCATCTGGAACTGGACTCTGCGCAATGACGGCGGCAAGCTCACCCTCGTCCGTCCGACGTCCAGCGCTTCCTACTCCACCGGGGAGAAGGACATCAACGTTGCTGTTGCTGAGGCCAACGGCTTGAACTACACGGCAACGCTGAAGGTCAACGTGGTTGAGCAAGCGCCGGAGCCAGTTGAGCAGCCGAAGCTTGAGCAGCGCTACCCCACTGCGAACTTCTGGAACGCGAATGAGGCTGTTGTTGAGGACCTTGAGCTGGAGCCAGGCACCACGATTGCGCCGCGCGCGAACACCGCGTTCAACTGGGGCTTCCGTAACGACGACGGCAAGCTCACCCTCATCCGTCCATCCTCCGCCGCAGCGTTTAACACCGGCGACCAGGACATCCCTGTCACGGTGACTGAGGAAAACGGCCTGAATTACCCGGCCACCCTGAAGGTGAAGGTGCTTGATCAGCGCACCGCTAAGGAGTGGGAGGAGCAGCTGCAGAAGACCTACGACATGGACTTTGAAAAGTCTGCTGCTCCGAAGCCCCTGACTGAGATCACGCTTCCGGAGGGCGTTGAGCTGTCCAAGAAGGAGATCATCCACCCATCCGGTTGGGGCGTGAGCGTTGAAAACGGCGTTGTGAACGTGAAGCCGGCCGCAACCTTCATCGAGGGCTTCTTCGAGCTTCCGGTGACGGTAAATGACGGCACCGACACCTTCGAGGCGAAGCTGCGCATCAACGCACGTAACCCGCAGTCTTCCGCCACCGACGTAGCCGGCGGTGTTGCTGGCACGCTTGGCAAACTCCTCGGCGGCCTCCTCGGCGTACCTAACCTGGGCAACCTGCTCGGCGGTCTGCTGGGCGGCGGCGGTTCCGGTGATGGTTCCGGTGACGGCTCTGGCGGCGGCTCTGGCCGTTTGATCAACATCGTGGTCACGAACAACGCCAACAACAACGGCAGCCCCAACGTCAACGTTGTGGTCACGGGTAACGCGAACAACAACGGTTCCAACAATGGCTCCAACAACAGCGTGGTCATTACGGACAACGCCAACCCGCGCGACAACTTCTCCAACAACGGCAACCCGGTAATCACGAATAACGGCAACCCAGTGATCACCGGCAACGCCAACAACAACGGATCCAACAACGGTTCGAACAACACCGTGACGGACAACGGCAACCCGTCCGTGATCATCACCGACAACGCGAACCCACGCGATAACTTCTCCAACAACGGCTCAAACAACAGCGCCATTGTGACCGGTAACGCCAACCCGGTCATCACCGGCAACGCGAACAACAACGGCTCGAACAACAGCGCCATTGTGACCGGCAACGCGAACCCGACGGTGGACATCCGCGACAACGGTTCCAACAACAGCGCCATTGTGACCGGTAACGCCAACCCGTCTGTGATTGTCACTGGAAACGCCAACCCGCAGATCGGCGGCGGTCTTGGTAGCGCGCTCGGCGGCTCCTCCAAGCGTGGCGAGCAGGGCGGCGAAGGCGGCCAGGACGCCGGTAAGGGCGGTTCCAGCAATGGTGGCTCCAGCGGTAACGGCTCCAGCATCGGCGCAGACGTTGAAACCACCGGTGGTCTTTCTGACCCGCGCTGCATCGCTTCCCTGGCCGGCCTGGGTGTTCCGCTGCTGCTGGCTATCCCTGTAGCGCTTGCACAGAGCGTTGGTGCTCCGGGTGCTGCTGGCTTGGCGCCTCAGCTGCAGCGCACGCTTGAAGACGCAGCCCGCAACTTCGGCGTACAACCCACCGACCTGACCGCGATCGCGGGTGGCGTCATTGGCGCCATCCTCACCGTCGCGGCAATCGGTGCAGCGACCACCTGCATCCCGAAGGTTCGCAACGTCGGCGTAGAGATTCGCGGCCCACAGAAGCCGGGTCTCTCCACCGCTGCACTGCCGGCAGTAGAGCCGAAGGCTGTCTAGTCTGGCCCTCTCCGCTGTGACGTAGAGCGTTCAAGGCACCGAAAGGCACCGAAAAGCACCGCCCCTCTGTTTTGGGCGGTGCCTTTTGCGTTGATGGGGTTTGTGAGAGGGGCCGAAGTGAGACAATGACGACATGTCTGATGAGCTTGCCGCGGTCATTGCCTCCCGCCCCCAATGCGAACTACATCTCGCCACAGCTGTCCATCCCATCACCCAGCAGATGCTCGGCGATGGTTACTCGATTCTGGACCCAAGCCGAAAGATTTGGGTCAGCGAGGTTGCTGACGAACTCCGCCGTCGTATTGAGGACAACCCCATCCGTGGGAAGAGTCAAACGCAATGGGAAAAGCTTCGTGAACAATTAACCGGCGCCGCGCCCGAAGTCATCCTCTTGGCCGCCGAGATTGTCATCTTGCGTGAACATCCGATAAACGGATCCCAAGCTGTAACTCGACGTCAGCACCTCGAAGACGTCTTGGCAATCTTGGATCATCCGATTGAGATTCCAAAAGACGTCGTCTCGTGGATGTCTACTACCTCCACTTGTGGTTTCAAGCCCGGGCAAAGCTACTACGGGTCCTTGTGGCGCCAGATCATCTGGGTATCGAATTTCATCAAAGCTTGGGATTCACAAACACCAGAACAAAAAGTTACATCACGGCAAGACCCCTGGACCTTAGAGAGATGCATGCTTGACTCAGGTGAGGACCGATCAGACATCAGGAACGCTTTCCAGTTCCTCATTTTTCCTGAGTACTTTGAGCCAATCTCCAGCCAAGATATGAAGGTGCGCATTCGTGACGCCTTCGCAGGCCGACTGGGCTCCGCTTCATCCGACTCTCCACTCGATGTAGACCAAGATCTTCTTAGGGTTCGGCTTTTACTCAGCCAAGAGATCAGTGAGCCCTTCCACTTCTGGAGCTCAAACGTTCGCCCGCTGTGGGACAAAGATGCCGTCCAAGTTGAACCTGATGTGGAACCTCGGGGCATCCACTACTGGTTGTTCGCTCCTGGACAAGGCGGCGATAACTGGGAAGTGCAATACGCCGACGGTGTCATGGCCATCGGCTGGGAGGAAGTCGGTGACTTGTCTCAGTACGGTTCCCGCGAACAGATTCGCCAGGCTCTCCCGACCGACCAGAATGGGCCTAACAACACACTCGCCCTGTGGGAGTTTCAAAACTCGATACAGCCTGGCGATATCGTCTTCGCCAAGCGTGGGCGCAGGGAAATCATTGGAAGAGGGCGAGTAACCTCTGGCCCACGACACGAACCAGAGCGAATTGGTTTCCCCAACGTCCGGGACGTTGAGTGGACCGACACTGGTAGTTGGGAACATCCCGGTGATGCGGTTGTAAAAACACTGACTGACATCACTCGCTACACGGACTACGTGAAGGATCTTGAGAACCTATTTGGGGATGATCCATCGGAAAGCATCCCAGCGACTGAATTCGCTTCCTACAGCAAAGAACAATTCCTCAAAGAGGTTTATCTTCCAGAAGAGAAGTACGACCGCCTGCGTTCCTTGCTCATGCGGAAAAAGAACGTCATTCTTGCTGGCCCTCCAGGTGTAGGAAAGACATTCTCTGCGAAGCGACTCGCTTACTCAATCATGGGCGAGATGGATAAAAACCGAATCCGTACGGTTCAGTTTCACCAGAGCTTTAGCTACGAAGATTTCATGATGGGATATCGCCCGACGGAATCGGGTGGTTTCAAACTGGAAAACGGCCCTTTTTATGACTTTTGCCTCGAAGCGCAAAAGGACGAAACCGGACAGCCGTATTTCTTCATCATCGATGAAATCAACCGAGGAAATATCTCAAAGATTTTCGGTGAACTTCTCATGCTGATCGAAGCCGATAAGCGTGGACAAAGTCTGCGACTCCTCTACAGGAATGAAAAGTTTTCAGTACCAGAAAATCTGCACATCATCGGGATGATGAACACTGCAGACCGAAGTATTGCTGTTCTGGACTATGCGCTACGCCGACGCTTCGGATTCTTCGAAATGAGACCAGCATTCGACTCATCCCAGTTCAAAAAGGCAAATGGAAGCCCAAGAGAGTGAAGCTTTCGATGCTCTTGTCGCAACGATCCAAGATCTCAACCTTGAGATCGAAAACGACCCGACGTTAGGCCGCGGCTTTGCCATCGGGCACAGCTATCTCACTCTCCCCGAAGGTGCCGCACCTGATGAGGCATGGCTTTCTTCCGTTGTTGAGGATGAGCTAATCCCGCTACTCGACGAGTACTGGTTCGATGAACAAAGCCGAGTCGAAGAATGGGGCTTCAAGCTCAGGACCGCGATCGATGTCTGAAACCTCTGTCCTGATCGGCAATGTTTACGTCATGATGGCGTATGCATTTAGATCTGTCCGTCACCGAGAAGCCGCACTTCGCGGTGAAATCGAGTTCGATCATCTTCATGAGCTCTTAGCTCATCTCATTGGATCCGAAACCAGCCGCCAGGTACGACGAGGCCTTCACAAGCAGTATGTCCCCCACGAAGAAGAGCTCACCACTGTTCGAGGAAAAATCGATGTCAATCGGTCGATGATGCGTAACGCGACTTCACGGGGACGATTGGTCTGCCTGTTTGATGAGTTCAGCGAGGAGACGCAACACAATCGTGCAGTGAAGTCAGCATTGAACACCCTTATCCAACACGGTTCAGTTACTCAGGAACGCAAACGTTTCCTTAAACGCCTAATCAGCCACTTTGCCGGTGTATCGGATGTCCCGTTGCGCATAGTCGACTGGAATTCATTGCCCTACCAGCGCACGAACTCCTCGTACCGAGCATTGATCCAGTACTGCCAGTTCTTGGCGGAGGGTCTATTGCCTTCAGACGAACCGGGCGAATCGCTGTTGACATGGGCAACAGATGACTCGTTGAACGATCTTTTCGAACGCTTCGTCCGTGAGTACTTCGCTGTTCACTATCCTCAGCTCAGCAGTCGCGCCTCAAACGTCGTGTGGTCTGTCGATGATGGCCTTGAGTTGCCATCACAGCTACCAGCGATGCGCACCGACGTCACGCTCACTGACCGACAACGAACACTGATCATTGACACGAAGCTCTACAGCAGCCCCCTCCAACTCGGACGCTGGGGAAAAGCTTCACTTCATTCTGGGAACCTGTATCAGCTATTCACCTATGTGAAGAATGCCGACACGATGCAGGATGGTTCAGTAAGTGGCCTGCTCCTCTACGCGAAAACAACTGCACAGGAGCATCCCGATTTAGACACCCGGATCCAGGGAAACAGAATTCGAGCGACCACGCTCGATCTCACCCTGCCATGGCCTGAAGTCCGCCAAACTCTCGATGCCATAGTAGATCTCTGGTGACTAGTTAGTTGTTGGAATCCGGTGTCACGCCCTGGCAGTCACGCCCTGGCCCCGCGCGATACGACTTGCAGCGACTACTCCCTATTTTTTCAAGAAATTCTTCGACCTCGGTCACAATTACGCACCGGAAAAATGGCCTGTTTTTTGAATCGGTCCACCTGGATCCTCTTACTCGGGTCGGGCATCAACCAGTTCTTCT
>NZ_KV786465.1:25946-26607 GCF_001806945.1 Corynebacterium sp. HMSC30G07
CAGAAAAATCGGGTTCTTTTGGCAACGGCTCCGGGAGCACTGCCTTGATTGGGAAGATAAGGCCGTATTCTTCCTCTAGTGCTGCGATTTGGGCGTCGGCCTGTCCGAGGTTGTTGTGGTGGTTATCAAAATCGTCCAGTATTTTGTGGCCCTTGGCGTAAAACTGCGCCACTCTATTGCGACGAGCACATACTTGCTCAAGGTTTGACTTCCACCGTGGGGCCTGGGCGTGGGTGTTGTGTGCGATCAGGCTGTCTGGGGTGCAGGTTTCATACGTGCCGTTGGCAAACAGCCACAAGATTTCACCCGTATCCGGATCCGGGACGTAGAAACCACGTTTATCGGTTTTTAGGTTGTGGTGCTTTTGGCACAGTGGGTAGAGGTTTCCCGGTGTGGTTTTGCCACCCTGGCCAAATGGAATCCGGTGATCCATCTGGCACCTCAGTGACGGCACACTGCATCCCGGGAACACACAGTGCGTGTGGCGAGCACACACGACTCGTCGCATTGCTTCTGTTGGGGTGTAGCTATCCGTATGTGTTTGAAGTTCTGCCTCCATATCCACTTCGGTGATTTTCGCTGACGCCAGCAGGTCGTCTAATGCTGCGGTGGCTTCCGGGGTCAGTGCCCCAACCCCTGGTACGTACGCTGGCCCACCGGC
>NZ_KV786466.1:0-1218 GCF_001806945.1 Corynebacterium sp. HMSC30G07
GCCGAGAAAAGCACACATTTTGTCGCTTAACCCGAAGTTGCTTACGGCTTACGTTTACGGCGAGCTTCCTCTTCGATGGCGGCCAAGGGCAAATCTTGCCCGTTTTCCAGCCCCGTGAGTTGTGAACTCATCTTTGGCGCATTCATATCGTTTAGCGGATATTCCAGCGTTTCCCTCAAGAGCCACTGATTGTTCCCGGTATCCACGTTTCTCCCACACAAGGTGCAGGAGACCTCCCCTGCGGGGACGCCAACATTGGCAAGGTGCGCTTGAGTCCCGCCGACCCGGCCAGGCCCCGTTTTGCTTGCGCTAAAGGTGAAATATGCAGCGCGTTTCGAACACTTGTGTGCTATTTCCCCCGTAAGCCAATGGGGTATGTGAGATCGGTCGATATACTGAATGCAACCGCCAGCCTGTGGTGTGAATGTGCATGCGGAAATAGTGTAATAAATGCTGGTTTACCCCTTGCGCATAGAACGGTTTGGCGGGCATAATTAGGGGTACGAAACAACGGGAAAACGGGAACACAACAGCTTTGGGGGTAGATCGTGGGCGAACCATACTTCCGCACACAGCGACCAGACGATCCACTAAGCACGTTTAGTCAAGGTATTCGCGATATTTACTGGAATGCCTTCGGCCGCTTCGCGACACCTGGGGCAAGCATTGATATTGATGACTTCGACGTGACTGTGGTGTCGATGAGGGAAGCAACCGGCTGGGGTAAAGGTGAAATAGAACAAGCGATCTTCTCCCATGCACGCCTACAACACTTACCGAAGCTACGAGCCTTGCAGGCCAAGACGCGTGTGATGGATCTGCAGCATTTGCGTGCCATCGATACGGTGCTTGCCGAGCTTGGCCCAGAGATTACTGATGAGGCGTATGCCGAATTCGACGAGATGTTGACTACTACGTTTACCCCAACTCGGCCTGGGCAGAACACTCCACAAACCGCCACGATTACTCGTCGTATCCGGGAGATGATTAAACGTATTGACCCAACCTGTGCCTACCAACCAAAAAGGCGCCAACAGCGAGTGGCGCAGGCACACGCGGCTGATGATGCGGTGACCTTTGAGGTGTCTGCACAGTCCGGCACGGTCAAAACACTGGTTACGTTGGCTACCAACCCGTTGACGGCACAGGTCGTACGCGAGCACGTGTTAGCGACTGCACGTGAACACAAAACCTCCATGGCCGATGCGATGGTGAAAC
>NZ_KV786467.1:0-192339 GCF_001806945.1 Corynebacterium sp. HMSC30G07
GACGTTGCTCACCCACCCATGGCCTAAGTCGGGACGGGCTCATGGCCCAGATCGGTGGCCAGGACCTCTCCGGTATCGGCTTTGGTCTTGGCGTGGATCGTACGGTGCTCGCGCTTGAAGCTGAGGGTGTAACGCTTGAAGGAGTTGAGCGTCGCGTGGACGTCTTTGGCGTTGGCATTGGCGAAAAGGCCCAAGAGCGGATGGCGCTGCTGATCAATGAGCTGCGCGCTGCTGGTATCTCCACTGACATGGCTTACGGCGGCCGCGGGCTCAAGGGCGCTATGAAGGGCGCTGACCGCGCTGGCGCCAAGTTTGCACTCGTGCTGGGGGATCGCGAGCTGGAGGCCGGGGAGGTCACTGTGAAGAACCTTGCGGACCACTCCCAGGTGACGGTTGCTCTGAGCGCGGAGGCGGTTGCTGCGGCTGTCCAGGCCTAGCACGCGATTAAGTAACAGAAATCTGTAACATACCTGGTTTTCCTGCTAGGTTTCTGTTGCTAAAATCAAGCGCATGAGATACACGCCGACGCCCGTTCGCCGCGGAATGCGCGCGATAGGTGAGCATGTTCGCATTCAACGCAAGCTGCTGGGGCTCACCGGCAGCATGGTTGCTGAGCGTGCTGGCATTTCGCCGACCACGCTGAGCAAGCTGGAAAACGGGCAGGGTGCCGGGTTGGACGCGACGCTTGCGGTCCTCAACGTGCTGGGACTGCTCGACCGCGTGGTCACGGCAAGCGATCCCTATCTCACAGACGTGGGTCGCTTGCGGGCCGCAGAGCAGCTGCCCGAACGGGTTCGAACCCCGAAACCGGATTTCTAGGGGAGAAGGTAGTGGGCGACAGTAAGATTGCGGTTACCACCGTCATTGGCGGCAATGACGTCCTTGCTGGATATATTTACCGCACGCGAGCGTCGGCGTCGTTTGCGTACGAACCCTCCTTTTTGGCCCGTCCGGACGCCTTTTCCTTAGCTCCAGCGCTTGGTCTTTTCTCAGGGCCACAGCCAATCTTGCCAGTAAACCCGTTTAGCGACTCCGCGCCAGATACATGGGGCCGAAAAGTTCTCATGCGCGCAGCAGGGCGAAATCTGGACGAGGTTTCGCTGCTGCTTGGGGTCAATGACAACGGCAGGCAAGGGGCGACCCGCTTCTGGGTCGATGGAGTTGCGGTCGCAGATGGCGAAGGCGTTCCGGGTGAGCACGAACTTGTAGAGGTTTTGCGCACGGCTGATCAAGTACAGCGCGGTGACAGAGATATTCTCGAGCGCAATGTGAGGAGATTGTTCCGCGCGACTGGATCGCTTGGCGGTGCGCGTCCCAAAGCCAATGTCCGACGTGGGCAAGAGCTGTGGCTTGCAAAGTTTCCTAAACCCCACGGGGATCAGTGGAACGTTATGGCATGGGAGGCAGCAACACTAGGGCTGATGCAGCGAGTGGGAATAAAGGTTCCTGCCCATGAAACCCGCACTTTTATTGTCGATGGGGAGGACCGCACAGTGTTGTTCCTGCGTCGCTTCGACCGTGACGTTGCAGGGGTACGCATTCCCTACATGTCTGCAATGACCGCGCTGCAAGCCGTTGACGGAGGCGGCGGTGACTGGATCGATCTCATGGAATGGTCCCAATACAGTGGCGCAGATACCACCGAGCAATGGCGACGTGCCGTTTTCGGGGTCCTCGTTGGCAACGTAGACAACCATCTCCGCAACCACGGTTTTCTTCGGAATGGCGGGTCCTGGGTCCTATCACCGGTATTCGATGTCAACCCCACCCCGCCTGGGGACGGCGATGCCTACGAGCTCACACTCGACGGCAAGTCGCAGCTATCCCTCGAAGACTTCACAGAGCCGGCAGTACTCGACCTCTTCGGCGTATCCCTCGATATCGAAACCACAGAATGGCTCCGTCAGGTGCGCAGCGTCCTAGAACAAGCGCCGGCATTAGCCACCGCACATGGTGCGGACGCATTCAGTATGGCGGTCATGGAGGACCGCTTTACGCACGCAAAAGAGCAAATTGAGCAGGTTTTGTAGAGCCCAGTTGGACTAGCACTCGATGATGTTGACCGGCAGACCAAGCTGCACAGCGAGGCCGCCCATAGACGTCTCCTTGTACTTCGTCATCATGTCGCGGCCAGTGGAGGCCATGGTTTCAACGACGTCGTCGAGGGTGACAATGTTGGTGCCATCGCCAAGCTTGCCCAAACGCGCCGCATTGATGGCTTTCACACCACCGATGGCGTTTCGCTCAATGCAGGGAACCTGCACAAGCCCGCCGACAGGGTCGCAGGTAAGCCCCAAGTTATGCTCGAGTGCGATCTCAGCGGCGTTCTCTACCTGCTGCGGGGTGCCGCCAAGGATGGCGCACATACCAGCGGCAGCCATGGATGACGCCGAGCCAACCTCGCCCTGGCAGCCAACCTCCGCACCCGAAATCGAGGCGTTGGTTTTAATAATGACGCCGATAGCGCCTGCCGTGAGCAAGAATTCGTGCACGCGGTCGCGGTCAAAATCGTCGGTGAAGTCACGGCAATAATGCATCACCGACGGGATGATGCCTGCCGCACCGTTCGTCGGGGCAGTAACCACCTGCCCGTGCGCAGCGTTTTCCTCATTGACCGCAAGCGCATACAGGTTGACCCACTCCATCGCGTCAAGCCCGCGGGCCGTTGACGCTTGATATTCCGCGGTTAGCAGGCGGTGGAGACGGTTCGCGCGACGTTTGACGTTGAGGCCGCCTGGCAGTGTGCCCTCGGTTTTCAGCCCGTGGGCAACACACTCCTGCATGACGTCCCACACGGCGTCCAAGTGCTCGTTGAGAGCGTCCCTGCCGTGCAAGGCTTCCTCGTTTGCCCGCATGACTTGGGCGATGGTTAGACCGTGCGTGGCGCACTGCTCCATCAGTTCTTTACCCGTGTCAAAGGGGTAGGGCACAGTCTTCTCGTGCGCGACAGCAACCACGCCAGCTTCGTTCTCATGCGCGGACATGCCCGCACGGTCAAGGATGAACCCACCGCCGATGGAGAAGTACTCCACGTTCTCTGCCAGCTGGTTGCCTTGGGCATCCCAAGCGTCAAAAATCAGGCAGTTGGGGTGTTCTGGCACCGGCTGGGGGTTGAACTCCACCTCATACTCCACGCTGCCGACAGGACCCGAGATGGTGCCAGTCAGCGGGATTTCTTCGCCGGGTTTCGGCGAAATGTCTGCGCTGGTTGTCGTCGGCGTGTATCCGACAAGGCCAAGCAGAACCGCGCGGTCGGTGCCGTGGCCAACACCAGTGGCGGCAAGCGAGCCACGAAGTGCTACGCGCACCTTCGCCGGCAGCTGCGGCAGGGTACTCACAAACGCCTGGGCTGCGCGCATCGGGCCCACCGTGTGTGAGGAAGACGGGCCGATGCCGATAGAAAACAGATCAAGAACGCTAACAGTTGCTGACTTGGTTGGCATTGAAACTTCCTCCTCCAAGGTGGGTTGGTTGTGGGCTTAGGTAACGGCAGCAAGTGCCGGAATGTCCGTTGGGCCGACTACGGCAATGGGGCGCTGGTCAGCGTTGCCGTGCTCCGTAATGATTGCCACACGTGGCAGTGCGCCAGATTTTAGCGGTGTAGTCAACGCTTCGATGGCCGCGGCTGCCGGTGCGGTTCGCGGCAGAAACACCGGGTGGTCGTGTTGTCCGGAAAGTTTAAGCGCCTCGCTGATAGACGTTGAACCGATAGTGTCGTCATCTTGTAAGACGACTGCAATCCAACGCGCAATGGCATTGGTGGTCAGTAGGCCGACGCACACGCCACCGTCGTAAATCGGAAACTGTGTGTGGCCTGACTCCCGGATCGCATGCAGCGCATCGCGAACCGCATCAGCGGGGGAGAAGGTGACCACCTTTTGGTTCTGGCCCACCACCTCTAATGCGGTGACGGGTTTGAGCAACACGTCCCGAAGATGCTCGAGTGCTGCGACGGTTTCAGGCAACGGCTCCGCGATTGGTTTGAAGTCCCGGTACTCGCCGTGGCTGATCGCATTGCGCAGCTCAGCGTATTCCTTCAGATCAGTGGACTGTTCCCAGGTAATCAACCCACGCTTGGCTGCCTGGGAGCACATCCACTTAAAAGAGTCGCTTTTCTTCGCGCCTAACGCCTCGCGCAGAAACCCCTCCACGTCATTGAACGCGGCAAGGAATGCAACGGCGCGATTTGGTGAATCAGCCATGACCGCGAGCGTACGCGAATTAGTCGTTGTACACGCCTCGGTTGAGGGTGTCGCAGGCGGACATCTTGCCGGTCTGGTAGCCAGCCATAAAAGCGGTGCCGCGCTGCTCGGAGGAGCCGTGGGTCCACGCGTCTGGGTCGACCTCGCCGCCGGAGCGACGCTGAATGTTGTCATCACCGATGGACTGTGCGGTTTGGATTGCCTCGTGCAGCTGCTCGTCCGAAACAGACTCCAAACGCCCACCCTGCTGTGCGTAATGTGCCCACAGGCCTGCATAGCAGTCCGCCTGCAGCTCAATAGCAACCGCAGCGGAGTCTTCGCCAGGGTTCTTGTAATCACTCAACCCCAGGGTGCCCTCGATGTGCTGGATGTGGTGACCCATCTCGTGCGCGGTGGCATATGCCTGAGCCAGCGGACCTGCGCTGCCGCCAAGCTGCTGCAGCTGATCGAAGAAGGACACATCCAAGTACGCCGTCTCATCGCGCGGGCAGTAGAACGGCCCCGTTGCAGAAGATGCGTAACCACAGCCGGAAGCCACTTCGCCCTTGAAAATATGCATACCTGCCGGGCGGTACTCCAAGTTGGCCTGCGCCGGCAGTACCTGGGACCACACATCATCAACAGACAGGACCGTCGCCGCGGCAAGGCAGTCCGAATACTCATTAGCCGCATTCGGCTGATCACAGTGCTCCAGGTTGTAGTCGCCCTGCGACTGGTAGTGGCCCTGCTGGTCACCACCAAGACCAAGACCCCCGAGGCCACCGTTGAAGAAGAGCAGCACCAGCAAGATCAAAAGGATGGTTCCGCCACCACCGCCGCCAAGCAACAACGGCAGTGCAAGCAGGCCGCCTGAACCGCCTCGCTGTCCGCCACGGGAACCTGAACTGGTTTGCACACGCCCGCTTGCGCCTTGGCTGGCATCTCCTCTAAACGTCATGGCTTGCATTGTGCCAAACAACCTAAGCGCATGTCTTGAGACGGTCGCGGTAGACTCTTGCGCGATAAGTTTTAACGCCTTTTGGAAGGACTAGGAAAACACCGTGCTGCGCACTCACCTTGCGGGGAACCTCAATAAAGACCTCGATGGCCAGACTGTCACCCTCACCGGTTGGGTGGCACGACGCCGCGACCACGGTGGCGTGATCTTCATCGATCTGCGCGACCGCTCGGGTATCGCCCAGGTTGTCTTCCGTGAATCTGATGTGGCGGAGGCTGCGCACGACCTGCGTAGTGAGTTCGTTGTCAAGGTCACCGGCGTGGTGGAGCCACGTCCGGAAGGCTCTGCAAACCCGAACCTGGCTTCCGGCGAGATCGAGGTCAACGCCACCGAGCTGACCGTATTGAACAAGTCGGCGGCGCTGCCGTTCCAGATTGAAGATGCGTCCTCCACCGAGGTCGGTGAAGAGACCCGCCTGAAGTACCGCTACCTGGATCTGCGCCGTGAGCGTCAGGCGAACGCCATGCGTCTGCGTGCAAAGGCAAACCAGGCTGCACGCCGCGTGCTGGACAACCACGATTTCGTAGAGATTGAGACGCCGACGCTGACGCGCTCCACCCCGGAGGGTGCACGTGACTTCCTGGTGCCGGCACGTTTGAAGCCGGGCTCCTGGTACGCACTGCCGCAGTCGCCACAGCTGTTTAAGCAGCTGCTGATGGTCTCCGGCATGGAGCGCTACTACCAGATCGCTCGCTGCTACCGCGATGAGGATTTCCGCGCTGACCGCCAGCCTGAGTTCACCCAGCTGGACGTTGAGGCCAGCTTTGTTGACCAAGATGACATCATTGAGCTGGCCGAGGAAATCTTGGTGGAGCTGTGGAAGCTCATTGGCTACGAGATTCAGACGCCGATTCCGCGCATGACCTACAAGGAGGCGATGGAAAAGTACGGCTCTGACAAGCCGGACCTGCGCTTTGACATCCCGCTGGTGGACTGCACCGAGTTTTTCAAGGACACCCCGTTCCGCGTATTCAACGCTGAGTACGTGGGCGCCGTGGTGATGGACGGTGGCGCATCTCAGCCGCGCAGGCAGCTGGATGCTTGGCAGGAGTGGGCCAAACAGCGCGGTGCGAAGGGCCTTGCCTACATCCTGATTCAGGAAGACGGTGAGCTGACCGGCCCTGTGGCTAAGAACATCACCGATGAAGAAAAGGCTGGCATTGCAGCACACGTTGGCGCGAAGCCGGGGGACGCAATCTTTTTCGCTGCCGGTGACACGAAGTCTTCTCGCGCACTGCTTGGCGCAGCCCGCGGTGAGATCGCTCGCAAGCTGGACCTGATCAAGGAAGGCGACTGGGCGTTTACCTGGGTTGTGGACGCGCCGCTGTTCGAGCCGGCTGCGGATGCAACGGCTTCCGGCGACGTGGCGCTGGGCCACTCCAAGTGGACGGCTGTGCACCACGCGTTTACCTCCCCGAAGCCGGAGTTTATGGATAACTTCGAGAACAACCCTGGCGAAGCACTCGCGTACGCCTATGACATTGTCTGCAACGGCAATGAGATCGGCGGTGGCTCCATCCGTATCCACCAGCACGACGTACAGAAGCGCGTGTTTGAGGTCATGGGCATCACCGATGAGGAAGCAGACGAGAAGTTCGGCTTCCTGCTTGATGCTTTCCAGTTCGGCGCTCCTCCGCACGGCGGTATCGCCTTCGGCTGGGACCGCATCGTCTCGCTGCTCGGTGGCTTTGAATCCATCCGAGACGTTATTGCGTTCCCGAAGTCCGGTGGCGGTGTTGACCCGTTGACGGATGCGCCGGCCCCAATTCCGGCAGCACAGCGTGCAGAGACGGGTGTGGATTTCAAGCCGAAGAAGAACACCGAAAAATCCACAGAGAAGGCAGACGGCGACAACGCCTAACGCCGGTAGAGACCCAATATGGATCGCGATGCCGTAATTTCCGCCGCGGAGAGTGTGCTCACGCGGCGCTACGGGGGTGCCCAAAAGCTCACCGACGTCACTGCGTTGTCTGGTTCCGGCGTTGCCGGTGTGTACCGCGCGAAGGTGGCTACCAACCCGTTCCTGCAACACAGGACGGTAGTGGTGAAGCACTCCCCGGAGACGGGAAATCTGTTTGATGATGCTGCGTTTTTGCGTGAGGTCGTGGCCTATCAATTCACAACCTCGCTAAGCAGTGACGTGCGCCCTGGCCCAGTGATGTTGGGCTATGACTTGGACGCCCGGATGATCATTCTTTCGGACGCTGGCGATGCTGACACGCTGGCGACCATGTTGGAACGCGCTGACGACATCCAGCACGTGCAGATTCTGCGCAATTTGGGCACGGCCCTTGGCAAGATGCACGCCGGCACGGCAGATAAGGAAGCGCAGTACAACGCGTTGTTTGCAAGGATGACGCGTTCCCGCACCGGTGCGGAGAAGATCCAGCAGTTGCGTGATCGGCTGCTGTCTCACCGCATCCGTTTGGGCCTGGCCATTCTTGAGCAGGCCGGCTTCGAGGTGCCAAATGAGGTGAAGGTGACTGCCTCAAACCTGCAGTCACGTCTGCTTCGCGGTGGTGTGCGCGCGTTTACGCCGTTTGATTTGAGCCCGGACAACGTGATGTACACGGATTCAGGGACGCAGTTTCTGGACTATGAGTGGGCCGGTTTCCGTGACGCTACCTTTGATGTGGCGTTTGTGGTCGCCGGGTTCCCGTTGTATCTGTCTCCGCGTGCGTACCACGAGGATGCGGTCAGTGCGTTTATTGAGGCCTGGCTGCGTGAAGTCCGTGGCACCTGGCCGCTGCTCAACCACGAGGACACCCTTCAGGCGCGTATCACCGCAGGCATGATCGGGTGGGCGCTGTCCAGCTTGACGGTGCTCAACCCAGTGGCGCTTGCGGAGGTGGTGGCTACGGATGAGGAGCTGGCTACCGAATTTGCGGCCGCAGGCGTGGACGTGAACGAGGAGGTTGCGGAGTCCGTGCTTGGATTCGCGGATGCTGGCATCTCCAGTGGTGACATGTTGCGTCCCGCAAGCGAAGGCCCGTTCAGTCACGAGGAACTCATTGTCCGTGAGGATCTGCACGAGACGTTCAACGCTCTTGCTGCTTACGCCGGTACTGGCCGTGACACTGCTTACCTGGTCATTTCCCAGTTTGCCAGCGATGTTGCGCAGCGACTGAAGTAGTAACTGAAGTAGGTTGCACTATGGCACAGGAGGGTTTGTTCGGGGATGATGAGGTCGGCGGGGCGTCGATAAGCAATAGGGGCTCCAGCTTCTTTGAAGTTGGACCGCACGCGCCGCTGGCTGCGCGAATGCGCCCGCGCACGATCGATGAGATCGCCGGCCAGCGTCACCTGTTGGGGGAGGGCAAACCGCTGCGCCGCCTGATCGAGGGCTCTGGCGCAGCCAGTGTGATCCTCTACGGGCCGCCGGGGACGGGGAAAACCACGATTGCCTCGCTGATTGCGGCGACGATGGGGCAGAACTTCATTGGGCTGTCCGCGCTGACATCGGGGGTTAAGGAAGTGCGCGCCGTGATTGATACCGCTCGGCGCGACCTTGCCCGTGGTGAAAAGACGGTGCTGTTTATCGATGAGGTGCACCGCTTTTCCAAAACCCAGCAGGATGCGCTGCTGGCGGCGGTGGAAAACCGTACGGTGCTTCTGGTTGCGGCGACGACGGAAAACCCATCGTTTAGCGTGGTTGCCCCGCTGCTGTCGCGTTCGTTGCTGCTGAAGCTTGAGCCGCTGAGCGATGAGGATATCCGCGGGGTGCTCACCCGTGCGGTGGCTGATGAGCGGGGGCTTGCCAAGAGCATTTCGCTTGACGACGCAGCGTTGAACCAACTCACCCTCCTCGCCTCAGGCGACGCGCGTCGTGCCTTGACGTATCTTGAGGCCGCCGCCGAGGCGGTGCCCGCGGGTGGGGAAGTGACGGAAGAGGTGATCCGCAACAACGTCAATCGTGCCGTGGTGCGCTACGACCGTGATGGGGATCAGCACTACGACATCACCAGCGCCTTCATTAAGTCGATTCGCGGCTCGGACGTGGATGCTGCGCTGCATTATTTGGCACGCATGATTGAGGCGGGCGAGGATCCGCGTTTTATTGCGCGTCGTCTGGTCATTCACGCCTCGGAAGACATTGGCATGGCTGATCCCACCGCGCTGCAGACTGCAACGGCCGCAGCCCAGGCCGTGCAGTTCATCGGCATGCCGGAGGCGCGTCTGACCCTCGCACAGGCGACGATCCACCTAGCAACTGCGCCGAAATCCAACTCCGTCATAGAGGCGATCTCTGCGGCGCAAGCTGATGTGCGCGCGGGCAAGGTGGGGCCGGTGCCGCCGCACTTGCGCGACGGACACTACGAGGGTGCGAAAGCCCTTGGACACGCGGTGGGCTACAAGTACCCCCACGATGATCCGCGTGGTGTGGTCGAGCAGCAGTACATCCCGGAAGGGTTGGAAGATGCGGTGTACTACCAGCCGACAAACCACGGTGCGGAGAAACGGATCAGTGAATACCTTGGGCGGCTGCGCAGGATGGTGCGGGGTCGCGGGTAGAGTATTTCCGGACGTAATTTTGCTATGAGATTTTCTCGTTGAAAGGACAGGCACGTCGTGCAGACTCATGAGATTCGCGAGCGGTTTACCAACCACTTCGTGAGGAGCGGACACACTGAGGTGCCCAGCGCCTCGCTGATTCTTGATGATCCGACGTTGCTCTTTGTCAACGCCGGCATGGTGCCATTCAAGCCGTACTTCCTGGGCCAGCAGACGCCGCCGTTTGAAAACGGCACTGCTACCTCGATTCAGAAGTGCGTGCGCACCCTTGACATTGAAGAAGTGGGTATTACTACCCGCCACAACACGTTTTTCCAGATGGCGGGCAACTTCTCCTTCGGCCAGTACTTCAAGGAAGGTGCGATCAAGCACGCGTGGTCGCTGCTGACTGGTGCTGTGGAAGACGGTGGCCTGGGTCTTGACCCGGAGCGTCTGTGGGTAACCGTGTTTACTGAGGACGATGAGGCGGCGCAGATTTGGGAGAACGTGATCGGCGTGCCGTCGGAACGCATCCAGCGCATGGGCATGGAGGACAACTTCTGGTCCATGGGTGTGCCCGGCCCGTGTGGACCGTGCTCTGAGATCTACTACGACCGTGGCCCGGAGTACGGCAACGAGGGCGGCCCGATTGCGGACGATAACCGTTACATGGAGATCTGGAACCTCGTGTTCATGGAATCCATCCGCGGCGCTGGTGACAAGAAGGGCGGCTTTGAGATTCTCGGCGAGCTGCCGAACAAGAACATCGATACCGGCCTGGGCATTGAGCGTGTGGCCTGCATCCTGCAGGGCGTAGACAACGTCTACGAGACTGACCTGCTGCGCCCTGTGATTGACGTGGCCGAGCAGCTCAGCGGTACGAAGTATGACGCTGGAACCCCAGCTGATGACGTTCGCTTCCGCGTGATTGCAGACCACTCGCGTACATCCATGATGATCATCCTGGATGGCGTTACCCCGTCTAATGAGGGCCGTGGTTATATCCTGCGCCGTCTGCTGCGTCGCATCATCCGCTCCGCGCGCCTGCTGGGCGCAACCGGCCCGGTGATGCAGCCGCTGATGGAGACGATCATGGATACGATGACGCCGTCGTACCCGGAGATTGCTGATAACCGCGACCGTATTCTGCGCGTGGCCATGGCTGAGGAGCGCGCGTTTTCTAAGACGCTGGAGTCTGGTACCCACCGCTTTGATGAGACCGCGGCAGCGCTGAAGTCCGCGGGCGGCACCCAGATTTCTGGCGAGCAGGCGTTTGAGCTCCACGACACCTACGGTTTCCCGATTGACCTAACGCTTGAGATGGCTCGTGAAGCCGGCCTGGACGTGGATATGGACGCGTTCCACGCCTCGATGGAGGAGCAGCGCGCCCGCGCAAAGGCTGACAACAAGGCCAAGAAGATGGGCAACCGCGATGACTCGCTCTACCGCGAGTGGGTTGACGCCAACCCGACTCAGTTTGTTGGCTTTGATGAGCTCACTCACAGCGCGAATGTGATCGGCCTTGTCCGTGACGGCGAAAAGGTTGGCGAGGTCACCGCAGGCGATGAGGTTGAGGTGATCCTGGATGTCACCCCGATGTACGCCGAGGCCGGCGGCCAGATGGCGGACCGTGGCCGCATCGTCGTGGGCGATACCGTGCTCAACGTCAACGACGTGCAAAAAATTGGCAAGAAGCTCTGGGTGCACAAGGCGACGGTGCAAAATGGCGGCCTTGACCTTGGCCAGACGGTCACTGCTGAGGTGGATGAGGCGTGGCGCCACGGTGCCCGCCAGGCACACACCGCAACGCACCTGATCCACGCAGCACTTCGTGAGGTGCTTGGCCCAACCGCAGTCCAGGCCGGTTCTTTGAACAAGCCGGGCTACCTGCGCTTTGACTTCAACTACACCGAGCAGCTGACGGATGCGCAGCTGGAAGAGATTGCCACCATTACCAACCAGGCGGTGGATGCGGACTTTGCCGTCAACACCATTGAGACCAGCCTGGAAGAAGCCAAGGCCATGGGCGCGATGGCACTGTTCGGCGAGAACTATGGCGACCAGGTGCGCGTGGTGGAGATCGGTGGCCCGTTCTCCATCGAGCTGTGCGGTGGTACTCACGTCAGCCACTCCTCCCAGATTGGCCCGGTTGCAGTGCTGGGTGAGTCATCGGTTGGCTCTGGTGCGCGCCGCATTGAGGCCTACTCTGGCCTGGAATCTTTCCGTTACTTCTCCAAGGAAGCAGCGTTGGCGTCTGGCCTGGCTGCGGAATTGAAGACCCCGACTGATCAGTTGCCCGAGCGCATTGCTCAGCTGACTGAGCGTTTGCGCGCGGCTGAGAAGGAAGTAGAGAACCTCCACCGCCAGCAGCTGCTGTCCAACACTGGTGCCATTGTTGCTGGTGCTCAGGAGCTGGCTAACGGCCGCAAGCTGGCCGCCGTGCACTTGCCGGAGGGGATTAACACCGGTGACCTGCGAACGATGGCTAGTGACATCCGCGGCAAGTTCGGCGCTGCCGACGCTGTGGTGGTGCTTGCCTCGAAGGCGGGCGGGAAGGCGGCATTCGCAATCGCCGCTACTGAGGCGGCCGTGGACGCGGGCATCAAGGCTGGTGAGCTGGTCGCAGCATTTGGTTCCCACGTGGGCGGAAAGGGCGGCGGTAAGCCAGACCTGGCCCAGGGTTCTGGCAACAACCCAGAGGGCATCGATGCTGGTTTGGCAGCGTTGCGCGAGCAGTTGGATGCTTAAGATAACGAATTGATTACGTGACACGCCGAGCGCTGGGTGCGCTTCGGCGTGTTTTCGCATTAGCGTCGGTAATGCACCAGCAATGCTTGGAAAACATTAGTAAAAACACCAGTAAAAACACTGCCAACAAGCACTGCTGAATAGCGCTATGTAAAGACAGTTGAAGGATCAATGCGATGAAGGTAGAGCCAGACACACCTGGTGTGGATGACCCGGGCCCCGGCCGCCGTTTAGGCGTGGATGTGGGCACGGTGCGCATCGGGGTGGCTGTCTCTGACCGTGACGCGCGTATGGCAACGCCTCTAGAAACTGTTTCCCGCGTCACTGGCTTCAAGGACCGTGATGGTGAAGATATTGACCGTCTTGTTCAGCTGGCCAGTGAGTATGAAGCAGTAGAGGTGGTAGTTGGGCTGCCGCGTGACTTGCAAGGCAACGGCAGTAACAGCGTCAAACATGCCAAGGAGATCGCGTTTCGCATCCGCCGGCGCACAGGTTTGCCAGTGCGGATGGCGGATGAGCGGCTCACTACCGTCGTCGCTGCGTCTGCAATGCGTGCCGCTGGCACTTCTGAGAAGCAGGGGCGCAAGTTTATTGACCAAGCGGCGGCTGTGGAGATCCTCCAATCTTGGTTAGATGGGCGCAACAACAACCTGAAGGAGAACGAATCGTGACCACCCGACGAAGCGCACAGCGCAAAACGCGCAGTATCGCCGTGCTTATCGCCTCGATCCTGCTCATCATCGGGCTGATCGCCGTGATCGCAGTGTCACGCGGAAGCGGTTCCAGGGACTTTAGCGGGGAGGGCAATGGCGTGGAAGAGATCGTGCAGATCCCTGAAGGCTCGACTATCTCTGCTCTTGGTCCTGAGTTGGAGGAGCGCGGCATTGTTGCTTCTAATAGCGCGTTCCAGGCCGCGGCGGCGAACAACCCTGACGCGGACAACATCCACCCAGGTTTCTACCGCTTGCAGGGTGAGATGAGCGCTAAGGCTGCGGTTGCGGCGCTTGTGAATGACGCCAATAAGATCACCCCGCTGAAGGTTTACGGCGGTGCAACGCTGATGGACATCAACGTGCTTGGTGGGCAGACCCGCTTCGGTATTTTGTCCATGATTCAGGACGTCACCTGTGGCGGCACGAATATGAGCGGCTGCGTGGATATTGAGCAGCTGAACAAGGTTGCGGCGAACGCGGATCCTGCAGCTCTAGGTGTGCCGGAGTGGGCGCGTGAGCAGGTTGCGCAGCGCGCAGGTGATGCAAAGCGCCTCGAGGGCCTTATTGCTCCGGGCGAGTACATCATTGATCCGGGTGCAAGTGCAGAAGATATTCTGACTGACCTGATTACCCGCTCTGCAGCACAGTATGAGGCAACGGGGATCACGGAACGCGCAGCAGCAGTCGGTATGTCGCCGTATGAGCTGCTGATTGCGGCCTCCCTGGTGGAGCGCGAAGCCCCAGCTGGTGAGTTTGACAAGGTCGCGCGTGTGATCTTGAACCGCCTGGATGCTCCGATGCGTCTTGAGTTTGATTCCACCGTGAACTACGGGCTGCCGTCTGTAGAGGTGGCGACCACGGATGAGGACCGTGGGCGTGTGACCCCGTGGAATACCTACGCCAAGGACGGCCTGCCGGAGACGCCGATCGCGTCGCCGTCGATCGAGGCTATTGAGGCAATGGAGAACCCGGCTGAGGGCAATTGGCTGTTCTTTGTCACCGTGGATAAGGACGGCACCACGGTGTTCAACGACACGTTTGAGCAGCACATGGCTGATACGGTTCGCGCAATTGAAAGCGGCGTGCTGGATTCCCAGCGTTAGGCAGGCACGATGAATATGTTGCGCGCAGCCGTACTGGGTTTTCCCATTCAGCACTCGCTTTCGCCGGTCCTGCACTCGGCGGGTTTTAAAGCCACCGGCTTAGACAACTGGGAATACACCCGTTTTGAGTGCAAGGCAGAGGATTTGCCGCGCATTGTGGGTGGGGCAGACGAGTCCTTCCGCGGTTTCTCGGTGACCATGCCCGCGAAGTTCGCGGCGCTTGAGTTTGCTGATGAAGTGACTGATCGTGCGCGCGAGATCGGCTCGGCGAACACGCTGGTGCGCATCGATGAAAAGTCTTGGCGTGCGGATAACACGGACAGTGAAGGCCTGCTGATCGCCTTGGAAGAGCTGATGCGTGGCGCGCCGATTCGCACTGCTGTGGTGGTGGGTGCAGGTGGTACGGCTCGCCCTGCTGTGTGGGCGTTGCGCCAGCTCGGTGCGAAGCAGGTGACTATCTTGAACCGCTCTGACCGCGCAGATGAGTTTGCTGGGTTGACTGAGGGGATGGACGCTGCGTTTGTTCCTTTTGAGGGCACTGATATTGCACAGATCACTATGGCTGCGGATGTGGTGGTCTCCACGGTGCCGTCGGCAGGCATCGAGCCCTATGTGCCTGCACTTGCGCATGCGCCGGTGCTGGATGTGATCTATGACCCTTGGCCGACACCGCTTGCGGTGTGCGCCGCTTCCAACGGGTATCACGCTGTTGGCGGGCTATCCATGCTGGCCGGGCAGTCTTACTCCCAGTTTGAGCAGTTCACTGGGGTTGAGGCCCCGCGTGAAAAGATGCGCGAGGCCCTGTTCGCACACGTTCAGCGCTGATAGAATCCCCGGCATGGGGTTCGGGGTATTTGTTGTATGGTCGTTGGGGCTTCTGCTTATCGACGCATGGCGTAACATCCTTCCCAACATCCTGACCCTTCCAGCCGCAGTGCTGGCACTCGGCGCGTGCATGGTGCACCCGCAGTGGGCGTGGGGATTGTTGTGGGGGTTAGCCTATCTGGCGTTTGGGCGTGGCATCGGCGGGGGTGACATCAAGCTTGCAGTTCCACTTGGGGTGGTGGTGGCCGCGATGGGCGGAATCGGCGGGGTTATTGCGGCTGTTGCGCTATCGTCCCTGCTCACCATAGGTATATCGTTGGTTTTGCGGCGTAAATCGGTAGCGCATGGACCGTCGATGATTATTTCAACGTGGTGTCTTGTCGCAGTCTGTGCGTTTTCTTAGCGCATGTGTGAGACAATGCTGCAATGCTTCGTTGGACTACCGCTGGGGAATCCCATGGACAGGCGCTGGTAGCGCTTATTGAAAACTTGCCGGCTGGGGTGCCGGTGACCAAGGACGAGATTGGCCACCAGCTAGCTCGCCGCCGCCTCGGCTACGGCCGTGGTGCGCGTATGAAGTTTGAGGCTGATGAGCTCACCTTGCTCACTGGTGTTGTGCATGGGCGCACGATTGGCAGCCCGATTGCCATCCAGATTGGCAACACTGAATGGCCGAAGTGGACCACCATCATGAGCGCGGAGCCGGTGGATGAATCGGATCCGGAGGTTGCCAAGGCACTGGCTTCTGGCCGCGGTGCGAAACTGACACGTCCGCGTCCTGGCCACGCCGACTTTGCTGGCATGGTGAAATACGGCTTTGACTCTGCCCGCCCGGTCCTAGAGCGTTCTTCAGCGCGTGAGACTGCAGCGCGCGTTGCTGCGGGCGCGGTTGCGCGTAGCTTCCTACGTGAGACCTTGGGGGTGGAGGTGTTCTCCCACGTGGTCTCCATCGGTGAGTCCGCGGCGTATGAGGGGCAGTCCCCGGCGTTTGCGGACATTGAGGCCATTGATGCTTCCCCGGTGCGTGCCTTTAACAAGGACGCGGAGGCTGACATGGTGGCGTGCATTGAAGCAGCGAAGAAGGCTGGCGACACCCTCGGTGGCATTGTTGAGGTGATTGTGGATGGTCTGCCGATCGGGCTTGGCTCCCACATCTCCGGTGAGCACCGTTTGGATGCTCAGCTGGCCGGCGCACTGATGGGTATCCAGAGTGTCAAGGGCGTGGAGATTGGTGACGGCTTTGAGGAAGCTCGCCGTCGCGGCTCCGCAGCGCACGACGAAATGGTGCGTGAGAACGGGCAGCTGCGTCGTCTCTCCAACCGTGCCGGTGGCCTGGAAGGCGGCATGACCAACGGTGAGCAGCTGCGCGTCCGCGCAGCTATGAAGCCGATTTCCACGGTGCCGCGTGCACTGAAGACTGTGGATATGTCGACTGGTGGTGCCGCAACCGGTATCCACCAGCGCTCTGACGTGTGCGCAGTGCCAGCCGGTGGCGTCGTCGCCGAGGCCATGGTTGCTCTGGTGCTCGCCCGCGCTGTTACCGAAAAGTTTGGGGGAGACAGCTTGGAAGAGGTTAAGCGCAATATCAACTCCTACAAGGAGTACGTGTCTACGCGCCTTGCATTCGCCGACTCCGAAGAGGGAGAGAACTAGATGTCTGAAGCCACGATCGCGGCTCCGGAGCCGCCGCATGTTGTGAATTCTTCCCCGCGCGTTGTCCTGGTTGGTCCGCCCGGTGCAGGTAAATCCACAATTGGTCGTAGGTTGGGCAGTGCCCTGAACCTGCCAGTAGTGGATTCAGACACGTTGATTGAGCAGGGCGAAGGCAAGTCCTGCGGCGAAATCTTCAGCGAGCTGGGAGAAAAAGCGTTCCGCGAGGTTGAAGCAGACTACGTAGCACGTGCGTTGGCTACGGGCGGCGTGGTCAGCCTTGGCGGTGGAGCAGTGCTGACTGAATCCACCCGCGCCCTCTTGCAGAACCACACGGTGGTGTGGATCGATGTCACTGCAGAGGAGGGCATCCGCCGTACCGCAGAAGACACATCGCGGCCCGTACTGCAGGCAGATGACCCGCACGAGCACTACCGCAACCTGCTAGTTACGCGTGAACCGTTCTATCGTGAAGTAGCGGATCACCGCGTACGGACGGATTCGCGGCCACCGCAGCGGGTGGTGGCTGAAGTCTTGAGTTTTATCGATACCGAATAGGCACAACGAGCACACAATAGGTTGGGGTTAACGCGATGCCAATGATCCAGGTGACGGGACAAAGCCCGTACAACATCCACATCGGCTATGACATCACCGGCGAGGTTGCCGGAAGAGTAAAAGACATTGGCGCGCGCAAGGTGGCCATTATTCACCAGCAGCCGCTGAGTGCGGTCGCCCGCGGTGTAGCCCACGACATTGAGGCGCTTGGCATCCAGGCCGTCTTAGCCCCTGTGCCCGATGCTGAAGATGCAAAGACGCTCACCGTCGCCGGTGAGCTGTGGGACATGCTTGGAGCCCGTGGCTTTTCGCGCCAGGATGCAGTTATCGGTCTTGGCGGTGGAGCGGTAACCGACCTGGCTGGGTTTGTGGCCTCCGCGTGGATGCGTGGCATCAAGGTCATCCAGGTGCCCACCACGCTGCTTGCCATGGTGGATGCGGCGGTTGGCGGCAAAACCGGCATCAACACAGACGCAGGCAAGAACCTCGTCGGTGCATTCCATGAGCCTGACTCCGTGTTCATTGACCTTGAGCGCATGCACACCTTGCCGGAGGAAGAGATCATCTCCGGCTCCGCTGAGCTGATCAAGACGGGCTTTATTGCGGACCCGCAGATTCTGGAGCTTTACCGCGACGGCGCCGACGCGCACTGGGAGGAACTGGTTACCCGTTCCGTGGCAGTCAAGGCCAATGTGGTGAGCCAGGATCTGAAGGAGTCAGGCCTGCGCGAAATCCTCAACTATGGTCACACGCTGGGGCATGCGGTTGAACTTCGGGAAGATTACACGTGGCGCCACGGCAACGCGGTAGCTGTGGGCATGATGTTTGCGGCAAAGCTTGCCCAGAATAGGGGATTGATTGATGAGGCCCTGTTTGCTCTCCACCACGAGATCCTCTCCGCAGTTGGCTTGCCCACTACCTACGACGCTGATGCGTTTGATGAGCTGTACCAGGGAATGGGCCGTGACAAGAAGAACCGTGACGGCCGCATTCGCTTCGTAGTACTCAACGGCATGGGATCGTGCACCAGGCTTGAAGACGCCACGGTGGACGAAATGCGCGCCGCCTACGAGGCGATCACCGCTCAAGCTGCAGAGGAGGCATAAACCAATGCCAGATTCTTTAAAGATTGTCGTGCTCAATGGACCAAATCTGAATAGGTTGGGCAAGCGGCAGCCGGAGGTCTACGGAAGGGTGGGTCTCGTGGACGTCGAAAAGCAAGTGAAAGCTCGTGCCGCCGAACTTGGCGCGGAGGTTGACTTCAAGCAGACCAACCACGAAGGCGAGATGATTGAGTGGGTCCATCAGGCGGCTGATGATGGGGCAGCGGTGATTATCAACCCAGGCGGCTGGACGCACACGTCAGTGGCGCTGCGCGACGCCTTGGCCGAGGTGGCCGACGGAGCAGGGTTTATTGAGGTGCATATCTCCAATGTGCATGCGCGTGAAGCATTTCGAAACCACTCGTATCTTTCCCCGATTGCTATCGGCGTAATCGCAGGCCTCGGTGTGCATGGCTACACCCTGGCACTGGAACACTTGGTAGCGCGGGCCAATAAGGAGGCATAACCATGGGAATGGCAGATACTCGCTTTGAAACACGTCGGCGCAAGCTGGCATCCGAACTAGCGGGCAAGCGTGTGGATGACATGTTGGTCACCCACATCACGCACGTGCGCTACCTTTCCGGATTCACTGGTTCGAATGCGGCACTGTTGGTGTCGAAGGACCGCAGCGCGGCCATTGCTACGGACGGGCGATACACCACCCAGATTGCCAGCGAAGTACCTGACATCGAGGCGACGATTACCCGCCAGCTGGCCAAGGAGCTTTTGGCCCCTGTGGTGCCGGGCCACCGCGTGGGCTTCGAGGCTGATTACGTCAGTGTTGCCCAGCTGGAACGCATGAAGGCTGCCTGCCCTGAGGGTGTTGAGCTGGTGCCGGTCACCGGTGTGATTGAGCAGATCCGCTTGACCAAGGACAACTTGGAGCTGACCCGCCTTGCAGAAGCCGCGGAGCTGGCCACCCAGGCGCTGACAGAGATGGTGGAGGCTGGCGGCGTGCGTGAAGGCCGTAGCGAGCGCGACATCGCCGCTGACCTTGAATTCCGCATGCGCATGCTGGGGGCTGAGCGCCCGAGCTTTGACACGATTGTGGCATCGGGCCCGAACTCTGCGATGCCGCACCACTCCGCGGGGGATCGTGTGCTGGCCAAGGGAGACCTGGTCACCATTGACTTTGGTATGCACCGCTTGGGCTTTAACTCAGATATGACGCGCACGTTTGCCATTGGTGAGCCCAGTGCAACACTGCGTGAAACCTATGAAGTTACGCTCGCGGCGCAGCTTGCTGGTGTGAAGGCATCCACGCCGGGCACCGCGCTTGTTGATGTGGACGCTGCCTGCCGCGAAGTGATTACGGACGCTGGCTACGGCGACTATTTCGTGCACTCCACGGGCCACGGCGTGGGCCTGGATGTGCATGAGGCGCCATCTGCGGCAAAGACCGGCGAAGGCGTGCTGCGCGAAGATATGACGCTGACCATTGAGCCGGGTATTTACCTGCCAGGTGAGGGCGGTGTGCGTATTGAGGACACGTTGTTCATCACTTCCGGTGCGCCTCGCATCATTACCAGTTACCCCAAGGAATTGATCGTGCTGTAGCATTGCGGTGTTTGATCGCAATGTCCCAAGGAGGCAAAACCCGTGGCAACTACTGCCGATTTCAAGAATGGCCTTGTGCTGAAGGTAGACGGCAAGCTGCAGCAGATCGTCGAGTTCCAGCACGTTAAGCCGGGTAAGGGCCCTGCATTCGTGCGCACCAAGCTCAAGGACGTCGTCTCTGGCAAGACCGTGGACAAGACCTGGAACGCTGGCGTGAAGGTTGAGACCGCAACGGTTGACCGTCGTGACATGACCTACCTGTACAACGACGGCACCAGCTTCGTTGTTATGGACGACAAGACCTACGAGCAGTACGAGCTGCCGACGGACGCGTTCGGCGACGCTGGTCGTTTCCTGCTGGAGAACATGCGCGTGCAGGTGTCCTTCCACGAGGGTGAGGCACTATTTGGTGAGCTGCCGATCTCCGTTGACTTAAAGATTGAGCACACCGATCCGGGCCTGCAGGGCGATCGCTCCACCGGTGGTACCAAGCCGGCCACCTTGGAGACCGGTGCTGAGATCCAGGTGCCGCTCTTCCTGGAGACGGGCAACGTGGTGAAGGTTGACACCCGCACGGGCGAGTACCTCTCCCGCGTGAACAACTAATGCCTGATCACAAGCGCCACGGCGCGCGCTATCGTGCGCGGCGCCGTGCAGTAGACATTCTGTTTGAGGCAGAGACCCGCGACATTGACCCGGTGGCGATTGTTGAGGACCGCGTTGAATTGGCGCGGGATCCCAACAACGCTGTAGCGCCGGTTGCGCAGTACACGCGCGACATCATTAGCGGTGCCGCTGAGCGTTTGGATGATCTTGATGATCAGATTGAGCGCTTCTTGGACCGTGACTGGGAGCTCTACCGACTGCCGGCGGTTGATCGTCAGATTTTGCGCGTGGCTACGTGGGAGATTCTGTATAACGACGAGGTTGATGCCGCTATCGCCATCGCTAACGCGTTGGAGATGGCCACGGAGTATTCCGGCAACCAGGCTCCGCCGTACATTCACGCGATGCTGGATGGCATTGTGCAGGCCAACTCCCCGGACGCACCGGGCGATGCGGTAGAAGAATCTGACCAAAGCTAAGGAGAAGCAGTGGCAAAGCTCACCGTTGAGGAAGCAAAATCGCATTTCGTTGGACCCAACTTCCAGCTAGATGACGTTGATCCGGCGTCTACGCCCGGGCTCTCTGGCGCGGACGACGTGGATGAGGTGTTCAACGACCGAGACGATGAGCTAGATGAGCTGCAGGAGAAGCTCTACGCAAACGGTCGCGCCGGCAATGAGCAAGCTGGGTCAGTGCTTCTGGTGCTCCAAGGTATGGACACCGCCGGCAAGGGCGGCATTGTGCGCCACGTCATTGGCGCCACGATGGACATCCAAGGCGTGCATGTGAAGGCTTTTGGTCGCCCGACTGAAGAGGAAGCGGCACACGATTTCCTGTGGCGCTTTGAGCCGCATCTGCCGAAGCCAGGCCAGATTGTTGTGTTTGACCGCTCGCACTATGAAGACGTGTTGGTGCAGCGCGTCAAGCAGATGGCTCCGCCTGAGGAGATTGAGCGTCGCTACGGTGCGATTGTGGATTTTGAGGCGGAGCTCGCGGCCCGCGGCACGAAGATCATCAAGATCATGCCGCACATCTCGCGTGAGTTTCAGGCTGAGAACCTGCGTAAGCGAATTGAAAACCCGAAGAAGCACTGGAAGTACAACCCGGGTGACATTGAAGACCGCAAGCTGTGGTCTCAGTTTATGGCGGCCTACCAGATCGCTATGACGCGTACGTCAACCGATGTTGCGCCGTGGTACTGCGTGCCGTCAGACAATAAGAAGTACTGCCGCGCCGTGGTCAAGACCTTGCTTGCTGATGCGCTGGATTCATTGGATCTTAAGTGGCCGAAGGCTGACTTTGACCCTGAGGTCGAGCTCAAGCGCCTCGCGGAGTCCTAGAGACCCCTAATCCCACCAGCTCCCGGGGCTTTCGTGATGCGTCCGAAGGAACCGGGAGCGTCACGTGTGTAGCCTTGCGGGCACACGATCTTTTCCATCACATTGCACGACTCAGACGGCGAGTCGTGGCGAGGGAAGTAGGGCGAATGCGCAAGGCGAAAACAATTGCAGGAGTATTGGCGGCAACGACACTGACGGTGGCGGGATGTTCGGACAGCGCGCAGAACGCCGAAGGTGGCGGCGGGGCCGAGGACACCACGCAGAACACTACCGAGCTGAGTAGTGGCAATACTAGCGAAGCCCAAGACGCACCAGACCCCGATGTTTGTGCCACAGAGGTGAGCATCAAGGCGCTCTTGGACCAGATGCCGGAAGAGCTCGTGGGCTTGCCCTATGACCCAGACTTCAGCACGCAGATGGACGAGGGTTGGAATAAGTACTACCGAAGTGGCACTGAGCAATTCTCCGTCGGGGTCTCGTACTACGACGAAGAGCTGGGGCAGGTTCCGTGCCCGGCTGACCCGACGACGGGCGCGCAGGATGAACGCACGCTGCACGCTGAAAGCTACCAAGAACAGCAGGTGCGTGACGGGGAAGAGGTGCTGCCGTGGGATGAATTCGCGTTCACGGTGGGCGATCGCTACTTCGCGTGCGCCAAGCACCCGGAGGCAGACTTGCGTCAGTTCTTCTGCTCAACCAGTTTCGGCAATGCTTCGGCGACCACGTACATGTTCCGCTATTCCAAGGGGGACGCCCAGGATGTGGAGGACATGAAGGAAGCCATGGCTGAGCTGACTCCACTGTTTGATCAGCAGCCGGTGGGGCCAGGATTATCTGACCTTAATTAAGACGCTAGATAAGGCGCTAAACAACGTGGGGGCCGGCTACTTAATCGGTAAAGAGCGATGGGGATGCCGGGTTTTTGCCTGTGAGCGGGCACACTGGGTGAGTGAAAAGAATCTCTAAGCTGTACAAAGTAGCGGCAATGGTGGCCGCGGTCGGTTTGACGTTGGCGGGTTGCTCGTCCACGGGGGGCGCGCCGCGTGAGGGTGAGGCCGGTGGCGAGACCGCCGGTGGGGTAGACACCCCGCGTTATGTGGTGGCGATGGTTACCCATGGTGCGCCAGGTGACACGTATTGGGATCTTGTACGAAAGGGTGCAGAAGACGCGGCCAAGAAGGATAATATTGAGCTGCGTTATTCCTCTGATCCGCAGGCACCGAACCAGGCAAACTTGGTGCGCTCTGCTGTGGACGCAAACGTTGATGGCATTGCCGTTACGTTGCCTAACGCTGAGGCCATTGGGCCTGCAGCTCAGAACGCCGTTGACGCGGGCATTCCGGTTGTTGGCTTGAACGCTGGCATGAACGAGTACACCAAGTACGGCTTGACTGGCTTCTTCGGCCAGGACGAGACTGTTGCTGGTACGGCTGCAGGTGAGCGTCTTCAAGAGGAAGGGAAATCCAAGGTGCTCTGCGTTATCCATGAGCAGGGCAACTCTTCCCAGGAGGCGCGCTGCAACGGTGTGAAAGAGGGCCTCGGAGGAGAGGTCGAACTGCTTTACGTCAACGGCCAAGACCTGACTTCGGTGCAGTCAACGATTAGCTCCAAGCTTTCGCAGGACAAGACCTTTGACACGGTGTTTGCCCTGCAGGCCCCTGTGGCGATGCGCGCAACGGAGGCGGTCAAGCAGTCCGGATCTGAGGCGCAGGTGGTCACGTTTGATACCAACGCTGAGCTGGTTGACGCTATTGCAGACGGCCGTGTGGCGTGGGCTGTGGACCAGCAGCCGTACCTGCAGGGCTACCTTGCGGTGGATTCGCTGTGGGTGGCTAAGCGCAACGGCGGCACCTTCGGCGGCGGCCAGCCGGTGTACACGGGTCCGAGCTTTGTGGACCAGGACAATGTGGAACAGATCGCTGAGGCTGCGAAGGCAGGTCTTCGATGACCACTGCCGTTCAAGATGAATCGAAAGAGTCAGGCGCTGATGATCGTCTCCGAAGCCACACCGGGTTAGCTAAGCTGATTCGCCGGCCGGAGCTGGCCAGCCTGCTTGGCTTCCTGGTCATTTTGAGCCTGTTCCTCGCCGTCGCTCCCGCGTTTCGCTCGTTTGATGCGATGGCGACCATTTTGTACGCCAGCTCCACGCTGGGCATTGTTGCCTTGGCCGTGGGTTTGCTCATGATTGGCGGCGCGTTTGATTTGTCATCCGGCGTTGCGGTGACCACGGCCGCGCTGGCTGCCTCGATGCTTAACTACAACCTGCATTTGAACTCCTGGGTGGGGGCGGGCTTAGCGCTGGTCATCGCGCTGTCGATCGGGGCGCTCAACGGCATCCTGGTCACTCGAACTGGCATTGACAGCTTCCTGATCACCCTGGCGGCGTTTTTGATGCTGCAGGGACTGAACCTGGCGGTGACCAAGCTGGTGACCGGCCAGGTGGCAACCCCGTCGATTGCAGATATGGAAGGCTTCGCCTCAGCCCGTACTGTTTTCGCAGGAAGCTTTTACATCGGCAGCGTGCGCATCAGCGTGACGGTTATCTGGTGGCTGCTCTTTGTGGCCATTGCGTCTTTCGTGCTCTTCCGCACGAAGTTTGGCAACTGGATTACCGCCGTGGGCGGCGATGAGGAGGCTGCGCGCGCTGTCGGTGTGCCTGTGCGCATGGTCAAGATTGTGCTGTTTATGACGGTCGGCTTTGCCGCCTGGTTCGTAGGCATGCACACGTTGTTTGCCTTTGACTCAATCCAAGCTGGCCAGGGTGTGGGCAATGAGTTCCTTTACATCATCGCTGCAGTGATAGGCGGCTGTGCGATGAAAGGCGGGCGCGGCACGGCGGTTGGCACGATGATTGGTGCGCTGATCTTCGGCATGACTAACCAGGGCATTGTCTACGCCGGCTGGAACCCGGACTGGTTTAAGTTCTTCCTTGGCGCGATGCTGTTGTTCGCGGTGCTGACCAACACGTCATTCGCAAAGATTACGAAGGGGCGCTAAGGCATGGCGATTATTGAACTGCGTGACATCACCAAGTCCTACGGCACCTTCGACGCGCTGCGTGGGGTGAACCTCCTGGTTGAAGAGGGCGAAGTCACCTGCGTGCTGGGCGACAATGGCGCAGGTAAGTCCACCTTGATCAAGATCCTTGCAGGTCTACACGCACCAACCAGTGGGCAGCTGCTTATCTGCGGCTCACCGGCCACGTTTTCTTCCCCCCGCGACGCCCTCGCTGCTGGGATTGCCACCGTGTATCAAAACCTGGCGATTGTTGATGAGCTCAGCGTGTGGCGAAACTTCTTCCTTGGCCAGGAGCTAAATGGGCCGTTTGGGACGCTGAAGCAGAAGGAGATGCAGCGAATCTGCGCTGAGCAGCTGCTGGATATGGGCATTGACATCCCAGATGTCAACGTTGAGGCTGGCAACCTTTCTGGCGGCCAGCGCCAGGTGGTGGCAATTGCCAGGGCGGTTTACTTCGGCGCCCGTGTGGTGGTGTTGGATGAGCCAACGGCCGCTCTTGGTGTGAAGCAGTCAGGTGTGGTGCTGAAGTTCATCGCTTCTGCCCGCGACCGTGGCGTCGCCGTGGTGCTGGTGACCCATAACCCGCACCACGCCTACCTGGTGGGTGACCACTTCACCATCTTGAAGTTGGGGCGCCAGGAGCTTGACGCCCCGCGTGAAGCTATCACGATTGATGAGCTCACTCGTCAGATGTCTGGTGGGGAGGAGCTTGAGGCGCTTCGCCACGAGCTGCAGCTTCCATCTCGTTGAGTTCTTCAAAATGGGCGAGCATGATCTGGTGGCCGGTGGTGACGGCGTCAACGCCGCGTCGGAAAGCATGCTCAAGCTGCGCATCAGTGAGCCCACCTGCAACACTGAGCTCATGCTCTGAGCGCACCACCAGGGTGTCAAAATGCGTCACCGCAACCTGGCGGGCGAGCACGTAGGACGCATTCGCCTGGTTCGCGGCCAAAAAGTAGTTGGCCTGAGCGCTCTGAGTGGGCTCATCTGTGGCAAAGTCACTGCGGATCACCAGCACGGTTTCCAACAGCACGAAAAACAGCGGCACACCGTTGACGTTGGCCTGAGCGGAGCGTCCAGTGATTGCCTCCTCCAGATCAATGCCAAGGTTTTCAGCAGTGGCAATAATTCGATCCAGTGTGACCTGGGTGGGGGTGTTAGTGGTGCTCATCGTGGGTATCCGTCCAATCAACAAGGGTGGGCAGGGACTGCTCGAGCTGGGCAAACGTTTCTAGTGTCATCTGGATGGTGCTGATAACAAAGACCTCCAGCTGCTCATCAGTCAACCCTTCCGCAGCGTCAATTGTGCGGGTGGCTGAGGTGGTAAGCATGCCGTCGGCGGTTTCCAGCATGCGCAGTGTTGGGGCGAAACGCGCCTGGTTGAGGTCGTTGATGGTGAACAGCAGCTGCGGAGCGAGGTCCTGCGGGGCCATGCCACGCCAAATGGATTCAAACACCAGGCTGTCATCACTGAGAGCGAAGAAGATAGTGCAGTTTTCAAAACCTGACAGGAGCTTGTCGTCTTCTACCTGGAAGTTGAGGTCGCGTCCGCGAAACACGTCCGCGACGGCCTCAAGCGTGACGGGGGTCGGGGAAGTCACAGCCCTTTTTCTCCTTGAATACTTGGTGTGCGGGGGTACAAATTCTCTCAGGCGATGGTAAACCACTGTCCTGAAAGGCGTGCGCGGTGCTACGCTTGGACGCGTCGTTGACACCACCTTTAAATTCCGCACTGTGAGGCGGGGAAGGAGGACCGATGAGCGACGAGAACCGTCAGACGGTTGAGCTGTTGACAGCTTCAGACGTCGGGCGCACGATCGCACGCATCGCGCACCAAATAATTGAGAAAACCGCGCTTGATGGCGAGGACGCACCAACAGTCATGCTGCTTGGTATTCCGTCCGGGGGAGTGCCACTTGCGCATCGTATTGCTGATGCCATCCAAGAATTCGCTGGCGTAGCCATCCCAGTAGGCAGTCTTGATGTCACGCTGTACCGCGATGACTTGAGGGATAAGCCGCACCGGGCGCTGAGGCCCACCAGCATTCCGGCCAACATTGATGGCACCACCGTCATCCTGGTGGATGACGTGCTGTATTCCGGCCGCACCATCCGCGCAGCGCTTGATTCGCTTCGAGATATTGGCCGGCCAAAGGCGATCCAGCTTGCGGTCTTGGTTGACCGTGGGCACCGTGAGCTGCCTATCCGCGCTGATTACGTGGGCAAGAACATCCCAACCGCTATGACGGAGGACGTGACTGTCACGCTCACGCCCATTGATGCCGTTGACGGCGTGACCCTGACCAGAGAGGGCTAAGGCTCAAGCAATGAAGCATTTGATTGACATTGCAGACTTAAGCCGTGAGGAGATTGTTGGCCTGATGGATGAGGCCGACCGCTTCCGCGAGGCGCTTGATGGCCGCGAGATTAAGAAGCTGCCAACGCTTCGCGGACGCACCATCTTTACCTTGTTCTACGAGAACTCCACGCGCACCAGGTCTTCGTTTGAGACCGCTGGCAAGTGGATGAGTGCGGACGTGATTAACGTCTCGGCCGCTACCTCCAGTGTGAAGAAGGGGGAGTCGCTGAAAGATACGGCGTCCACGATCGCCTCGATCGGTGCTGATGCCATTGTGATGCGACACCCGTCCTCGGGCGCGCCGAATCTGCTGCGCAAGTGGCTGCCGGAGACCTCCATCATCAATGCGGGTGACGGCCAGCACCAGCACCCGACGCAGGCGCTGCTGGATGCGGTGACCATGCGTCAGCACATCGGTGATGTGCAGGGCAAGAAGGTCCTGATCGTCGGTGACATTTTGCACTCGCGCGTGGCGCGCTCCAACGTGGACTTGCTGTCCACCCTGGGAGCCGAGGTGGTGCTCGTCGCACCGCCGACGCTGCTGCCCATGGGCGTTGAGCACTGGCCGGCGCGCGTCTCCTTCGACTTTGACGCAGAGATTGCGCAAGGTGCAGATGTGGTGATGATGCTGCGCGTCCAGGCTGAGCGCATGGATGGTGGCTTCTTCCCCACGCACCGAGAATACGCCACGTTGTTCGGCCTGTCCGCTCAGCGCGCGGACCAGCTGGGTCCGGAAACCCTCATCATGCACCCCGGTCCGATGCTGCGAGGCATGGAAATTAACTTCGACGTGGCTGATCGCGACAACACTGTGGTGCTCAACCAGGTCTCCAACGGTGTCTACACCCGTATGGCGGTGCTGTTTACCTTGTTGACCTCGGGTGAGGACGCGTTGGAAGGAAAGGTGAAGTAAGTGAGTACCACCGCTCTCACAAATGTGCGCCCGTATGGCGAGGACGTCACGACGGTGTTGATCCGCGACGGTGTGATTGCCCAGGTCGGTCCAGACGTTGACATCAGCGGCGCCGATGAGGTCAAGGACTGTGGCGGTCTGGTCTTGCTGCCGGGCCTGGTAGATATGCACGTGCACCTGCGCGAGCCGGGCCGCGAAGATACCGAAACTATTGCCACTGGTTCGGACGCCGCGGCGAAGGGTGGTTTTACCGCCGTGTTTACCATGGCGAACACGAACCCGGTGATTGACCAGCCGTTTATTGCAGACGGTGTCTGGGACAAGGGCCAGGCCTACGGCAAGTGTGACGTCTACCCGGTGGGTTCTATCTCCAAGAACTTGGAGGGCAAAGAGCTCACTGAGATCGGCCTGATGAGCCGCGGACACGTCCGCATGTTTTCTGACGACGGCCGCTGCGTCAACGACCCGCAGCTGATGCGCCGCGCAATCGAGTACGCCAAGGCGTATGACGTGGTGTTGGCTCAGCACGCTGAGGATCACCGCATGACCGCCCACAGTGTTGCCCATGAAGGTGAGCAGGCTGCGCGTTTGGGACTGACTGGTTGGCCGCGTGTTGCGGAGGAATCCGTGGTTGCGCGTGACCTGATCATGACCCGCGACTATGGAGGGCGCTACCACCTGTGCCACGCATCTACCGCTGGCACGGTGGAGTTGCTGCGCTGGGCCAAAGCGCAGGGCATTGAGATCACCGCTGAGGTGACTCCACACCACCTGCTGCTCACCGATGAGCTGCTCGCTACCTATGACGGCAACTACCGCGTTAACCCGCCGCTTCGTGAGCACGAAGATGCGGTGGCGCTTCGGGACGCGCTGCTGGAAGGCATCGTGGACGTTGTTGCCACAGATCACGCTCCGCACGGCTCTGAAGATAAGTGCGTGGAGTTTGATCACGCGAAGCCGGGCATGCTTGGCCTTGAGACGTCGCTTGCGGCAATCCACCAGGTCTTTGTTGAATCTGGTCTGGCGGATTGGCGCTTTGTGGCCAAGGTGATGAGTGAGCGCCCCGCAGAGATTCTGCGTCTGGCGGATCAGGGCCGCCCGATCGCTGCAGGTGAGCCAGCGAACCTGACGTTGGTAAACCCGAATGACCCCTGGACTGCTCGCGGCGCTGATATGGCGTCGAAAGCTTCGAATACCCCGTACGAGGGCATGGAATTTTCCGCCCGCGTTGTTGCCACTTGGCTGCGCGGCACGCCGACCTACACCAACATTTAAGGAACCGATTATGAACGCACGTAAGAAGGCAGAGCTTGTGCTTGCCGACGGCACGTCTTTCCCCGGATACCTCTTCGGCGCTACGCCTACCGCAGAGATCTCTGGCGCAGCCACTGTAACCACCGATTTGTTTGCCTACCAGCGCGAAATGACTGACCCTGCTCGTGAGGGGCAGGTGCTTATCTTCGCTGCACCGCAGGTTGGCAACGCTGGTTGGAACGATGAGGACGTAGCCAACTCGGAGGGTCGCATCACCGTTGGGGCCGTCGTGGTGAGGGATCTCACCGCACGGGTTTCCAACTTCCGCTCGGTGCGCACCTTGGAGGAAGCGATGACCGCGCAAGGCATCAGCGGTATCTACGGGGTGGACACCCGCAAACTGGTCCGACATCTGTCTCAGACCGGCAACGAAAGCGTTGTCGCCACCCTCGTAGTCAAGGAGGAAAACTAAATGAAGCGCGATGATCTCAAGCATGTGATGGTGATCGGTTCTGGCCCGATCGTGATCGGTCAGGCTTGTGAGTTTGACTACTCGGGTACTCAGGCTTGCCGTGTGCTCAAGGATGAGGGCCTGCGTGTGACGCTGGTGAACTCTAACCCGGCGACGATCATGACGGACCCGGAGTTTGCGGACCACACCTATGTGGAGCCGATCGAGCCGGCCTACATTGACAAGATTCTGGCGCGCGAGGTAGAAGCCGGCCACAAGGTTGACGCAATTTTGCCAACGCTGGGTGGCCAGACCGCACTCAACACCGCGATCAAACTCGATCGCATGGGTATTTTGGCCAAGCACGGTGTGGAGCTGATCGGCGCTGACATTGATGCGATTGAGCGTGGTGAGGACCGCCAGAAGTTCAAGGACATCGTGGAAAAGATCGGCGGCGAGTCCGCTCGCTCCCGCGTCTGCTACACCATGGAAGAGGTCGAAGAGACCGTTGCTGAGCTTGGGTTCCCGTGCGTGGTGCGCCCGTCGTTCACCATGGGCGGCCTGGGCTCCGGCCTGGCCTATGACATGGATGACCTGCACCGCATCGCCGGTGATGGTCTGACCGCCAGCCCTGAGGCGAACGTGCTGATTGAGGAGTCCATCCTTGGCTGGAAGGAAATCGAGCTTGAGCTGATCCGCGATAAGGCGGACAACTGCATCACCATCGCCACGATTGAAAACGTGGATGCGATGGGTGTGCACACCGGCGACAGCGTCACGGTTGCTCCTGTGCTGACGCTCACGGAGCCTGAGGTCACCCGCCTGATCGAGCAGGGTAAGGCCATTATCCGAGAGGTTGGTGTGAAGACGGGCGGTTGCAACATCCAGTTCGCCATCAACCCGAAGGATGGCCGCCTGATCACGATCGAGATGAACCCGCGCGTGTCGCGTTCCTCGGCGCTTGCGTCCAAGGCAACTGGCTACCCGATTGCAAAGGTGGCAACGCTTCTGGCCATCGGCTACACGCTGGATGAGATCTCCAACGACATGACCGGTGGGGCGATTACGGCGCTTGAAGAGCCGACGCTGGACTACATTATTGTCAAAATGCCGCGCTTTGCCTTTGAGAAGTTCCCGGGCTCTGATGAGACGCTGGGTACCTCCATGAAGGCTGTGGGTGAGGCCATGGGTATTGGCCGCAACTACATCCAGGGCCTGAATAAGGTTATGCGCTCCATGGAGGACAAGCCGAACGGTTTCTGGACCCGTCCGGATGAGTACTTTGCGGGCGAGCGCGCAACAGATGTTGCCGCAGTACTCGAAGACCTGAAAGTGCCAACGGACAAGCGCATTTACGACGCTGAGTTGGCGCTGCGCCTGGGCGCAACCGCGGATGAGGTCTATGCCGCATCCGGTATTGACCCGTGGTTCTTGGGTGAGATGGAAACTCTGGTTGATTTCCGCAAGACCCTTGAGTCTGCGCCTGTGTTGGATGCGGATCTTTTGCGTGAGGCGAAGGCGTTTGGTCTTTCGGACGCACAGATTGCCGCACTTCGCCCGGAGCTTGCGGGCGAGGAGGGCGTGCGTTCCCTGCGCTGGTCTTTGAACATCCACCCGGTGTTCAAGACGGTCGATACCTGCGCAGGTATGTACGAAGCGAAGGTGCCGTACCTGTACTCCGCGTACGAGCTGGATCCGGATGCAGAGTGCGAAGCAGCTGCTACGAGCGACGGCAAGCGCGAGAAGGTCATCATCTTGGGCTCCGGCCCGAACCGAATTGGCCAGGGCATTGAGTTTGATTACTCCTGTGTGCACGCAGCCCTTGAGCTGTCGCGCGTTGGCTACGAGACCGTGATGGTCAACTGCAACCCGGAGACCGTCTCCACGGACTACGACACGGCAGACCGACTCTACTTCGAGCCGCTGACCTTCGAAGACGTCATGGAGATCTACCGCGCTGAGGCTGCATCCGGCACCGTTGCCGGTGTGATTGTCCAGCTTGGTGGCCAGACTCCGCTGGGTCTTGCACAGAAGCTTGCAGACGCTGGCGTGCCTGTCGTCGGCACCACCCCTGAGGCCATCGACTCTGCTGAGGACCGTGGTGAGTTTGGCAAGGTGCTTGAGGCTGCCAACCTGCCTGCCCCGGCATACGGCACGGCGACCTCCTTTGCGGAGGCACGCGAGGTTGCCAACAACATCGGCTACCCGGTGCTGGTGCGCCCGTCGTATGTGCTGGGTGGTCGTGGCATGGAGATTGTGTACGACGAGGCGTCCCTGCACGACTACATTGACCGTGCCACGGAACTTTCCCCGGATCACCCGGTGTTGGTGGACCGCTTCTTGGATTCCGCCATTGAGATTGACGTAGACGTGCTCTCTGACGGCAACGAGGTTTACCTGGGTGGTGTAATGGAGCACATCGAGGAGGCCGGCATCCACTCCGGTGACTCTGCGTGTGCGCTGCCGCCGATGACGCTCGGCCCGGACGACATTGCCAAGGTGCGCCGCTCCGCTGAGGCGCTTGCTCACGGCATTGGGGTTAAGGGCCTGATGAACGTGCAGTTCGCTCTGAAGGATGACATCCTCTACGTCATCGAGGCCAACCCGCGTGCTTCGCGCACCGTGCCGTTCGTGTCTAAGGCAACGGGCGTGCACTTGGCCAAGGCTGCTGCCCGCGTCATGCTGGGCGCAACCATTGCGCACCTGCGCGAGGAGGGGCTGATCCCGTCCAATTACGACGGCGGTTCGCTGCCGCTGGAACACCCGATTGCCGTGAAGGAAGCTGTCCTGCCGTTTAGCCGCTTCCGTACGCCGGAAGGCGCTGTGCTGGACACGATCCTGGGCCCAGAGATGAAGTCCACCGGCGAGGTCATGGGCGTGGCTCCGTCCTTCGGTGTCGCATACGCCAAGGCAGAAGCCGCAGCTTTTGGTGCGCTGCCGGTTGAGGGCACGGTGTTCGTCTCTGTGGCTAACCGTGACAAGCGCACCCTGATCTTCCCAATCCAGCGCCTGTCCACCATGGGCTTCCGCGTGCTGGCTACGGAGGGGACGGCACAGATGCTGCGTCGCAACGGTATCGAGTGCGAGACCGTCCTGAAGGCCTCCGAGGTCCGCGCGGGTGCGGAGGGCAAGTCTGTGGTTGATCGCATCACCGACGGTGAGATCGACCTGGTGCTCAACACCCCTGCTGGCTCTGCGGGTGCTCGCCATGACGGCTATGACATTCGCGCAGCCGCCGTAGCAGCAGGTGTGCCGATCATGACTACGGTGCAGGGCGTTACCGCCGCTGTACAGGGCATCGAGGCGCTTCGCGCTAAGGAGATCACGGTGATGAGCCTGCAGGAGCTCGACCATAAGGTTGGCAATGGGGTTCGGTAACCGTCTCGTAGAGGCAGGCCGCACGCATGGGCGCCTGTGCGTCGGCATTGACCCCCATGCGGCGCTGCTTCAGCAGTGGGGCCTTGCAAACACTGTCGACGGCTTGCGCACCTTCGCTATGACGTGTGTGGAAGCCTTCGGCGGTCACGTTGCGGCGATCAAGCCCCAGGTGGCGTTCTTCGAGCGCTTCGGCGCCCAAGGCTTCGCCGTGCTGGAGGAGACCCTTGCATCGGCGCGTGAGTTGGGAACAATCACGATTGCGGATGCCAAACGTGGCGACATCGGATCCACCATGGCCGGCTACGCCGCCGCGTGGTTGGAACCAGGCGCACCGCTGGAGGCAGACGCATTGACGCTCACGCCGTATCTGGGTGTGGGCTCGCTTGCCCCGGCGATTGAGCTTGCACAGCAACACGGCAAGGGCGTGTTCGTGATGTCTGCAAACTCCAACCCTGAGGCTGAGCAGTTTCAGAGCTCCACCTTGAACGGTGGGGTAACGGTTGCGCAGTTCATGGCTGATGAGTGCGCGAAGTTCAACGCGGATGCCGCTTTGCGTGGGGAAGTGGGGGATGTGGGTGTGGTGGTTGGCGCGACCGTCGATACGCCTCCAGCCCTTGAATCCCTCAATGCCCCGGTGCTGATGCCTGGTGTGGGTGCGCAAGGCGCGACCTTTGCAGACGTTGACCGCATTGCTGGGAAGCGTGCACACCTGGTGTTTCCAAACGTTTCGCGTTCTGTGTTGCGCCACGGACCGAATGTCAGTGACCTGCGCAATCAAGCCGTCGAGCTGGGGAAACGCGATAATTAGGAGGGGCAATTCACTACCAGGGCAAAACCCCTGGTAGTTTATTTGCGTCGATGCGTTGACATGGCGAAATGCAGTAGTCTGTAGAGCCAAGTCAATACGGCAGCACTAGATGCAGTGCTACACTAGACCGAAGCTGGCGAGTTGCAACGATGCAATTACCCGACCTGGGTATAAGGTGCTTCTCGGCAATAATGCTGAGGACAGTTAAGTAACTGGACCAGTACAAACTACGAATAAATTTTGGAGGATCCATGGCACTTCCCGAGTTGACCCCGGAGCAGCGCAAGGCAGCCCTTGAGAAGGCAGCAGAGGCACGTAAGGCACGTGCAGAGCTGAAGGCTTCCCTCAAGCGTGGCGAGACCACCCTGAAGGACGTCCTGGACAAGGCTGACACCAACGAGATCATTGGCAAGACCAAGGTCTCCGCACTGCTCGAGGCTATGCCGAAGGTGGGCAAGGTCAAGGCTCGCGAGATCATGGAGGAGCTGGAGATCGCCCAGACCCGCCGCCTGCGTGGCCTCGGTGACCGTCAGCGCCGCGCTCTGCTCGAGCGTTTCGGCTTCGACGCGTAAGAGACATACGCGCCCGTGGATACCGTGAAGAATGATGCAACGCGTGGTCGGCTGATTGTTTTGGCCGGCCCGTCCGCGGTGGGTAAATCCACCGTGGTTCAGCGCCTTGTTACTGATGTGCCGAATCTATACTTTTCGGTGTCCATGACTACGCGTGCACCACGCCCCGGTGAGGTTGATGGCAGGGACTACTTCTTCGTCTCTCCAACTGACTTCCAGGAGCGCATTGATGCTGGCGAGATGCTGGAGTGGGCCGACATTCACGGCGGCCTGCAGCGTTCCGGCACGCCGGCTGGTCCAGTGCGTGAAGCGCTGGAGGCGGGGCGACCGGTGTTGGCTGAAGTCGACCTGGTTGGCGCACGCGAGATTAAGCGGTTGATGCCCGAGGCTAAGACGGTGTTCCTTGCACCCCCGTCGTGGGAAGTGTTGGTGGAGCGCTTGACTGGTCGTGGGACTGAAACTGAGGACGTGATTAAGCGTCGTCTAGAAACTGCCCGAGGCGAGCTTGATGCCCAGCATGAGTTTGACTCCATTGTGGTCAACGATGATGTTGACCGGGCAGTTGCCGCCATCGCGGCCCTTTTGACTGATACAACAAATGAGTAGGTGTTGAGTTGAGCAACGTCACTGATGAGCTGTCGACCACTGCTGCCGCTTCCGCGGAGCGTGTGTACGACGAACCGGAGGGCATTACGGCTCCTCCGATCGATGAGCTGCTGACCAAGGTTTCGTCGAAGTACGCATTGGTCATCTTTGCGGCCAAGCGTGCTCGCCAGATCAACAGCTTCTACCAGAACTCTGATGAGGGTGTGTTCGAGTTTATCGGCCCCCTGGTCAACCCAGAGCCGGGCGAGAAGCCGCTGTCTATCGCGCTGCGTGAGATCCAGGCGGGTCTTCTGGAGCACGAAGAAGGCAACTAAGCTTTCGTACCTCGGTTTTCTATAACCGCGCACTTCGCCGCAGCTGGCGGGTGCGCGGTTTTTGCGTTGCGTAGACTTTATGCCCATGAGCAAAAGCAACGTAGTGATCGGTATTGCTGGCGGCATCGCGGCCTACAAGGCATGCGGGGTGATTCGGGAGTTCACGGAGACCGGGGACAACGTGAAGGTGGTGCCGACACCAAACGCACTGCGCTTTGTTGGGGCTGCAACGTTAGAGGCGCTGTCCGGAAACCCGGTGGACACTGAGGTGTTTAGCCGTGTGGACGAAGTCCAGCATGTTCGGGTGGGCCAGGAGGCTGACCTGATTGTTACTGCGCCGGCAACAGCTGACTTGATTGCGCGCCTAGCCGCGGGGCGTGCTGATGATCTGTTGACTTCGACGGTGCTGGTGGCTACGTGCCCGGTGGTCTTAGCCCCGGCGATGCATACGGAGATGTGGCTGCACCCGGCGACGCAGGAGAATGTGGCAACGCTTCGTCGCCGCGGGGTAACGGTGCTAGAGCCGGCACACGGCAGGCTGACTGGTAAGGACACTGGTCCAGGGCGGATGCTTGAGCCGTCGCAAATCGCGCTGCTTGCCCGCACAGTATTGGCAACGGGCCCAATCCAACGAAGCTTGGAAGGCAAGCGCGTACTGATTAGCGCTGGCGGTACGCAGGAGAATATTGACCCGGTGCGCTTCATTGGAAACCGTTCCTCGGGCAGGCAGGGCTTTGCGCTTGCAGACGTTGCGGTGCACCGCGGCGCCGACGTCACCATTGTTGCTGGCAATACAGACGCGTTGGATACCCCTGCTGGTGCTGAGGTTGTGCGCGTGCGCTCAACCGCTGAGCTGGAGGAGGCCATGAACGCGCGTGCGGCGGAGGCGGACGTGGTGATTATGGCGGCGGCCGTTGCAGACTATCGCCCTGCGCAAGAGGCGACGAGCAAGCTGAAGAAGGGCCAAGCCGATGACTCGCTGTCCACGTTGCATTTGGTGGAAAACCCCGATGTGCTGCGCGGGCTCGTGGAGCGCCGCCAGGCGGGGGAGACGAACGCTGTGATTGTTGGTTTTGCCGCAGAGACCGATAACGCGTTGGAGTTTGGTCGCGCGAAGCTGAAGCGCAAGGGCGCGGATCTGCTCATGGTCAACGCCGTTACGGGCGGCAAGGTGTTTGGTGAGTCCCACAATGAAGGTTGGATTCTTGGTGCGGACGGCTCAGAAGCCGAAGTGCCCCAAGGCTCAAAGCATGAGGTAGCGGTAGCAATTTGGAATGCGATTGAGGCCTACTGAAATTAATGGACCGCCCGGCTTTGCCAAATTAGACCGCTTGGTCTAGTGTGTTGGGCATGTCTGAACAGCACAATGGCACGTCTCAGGGTACGTTCCACCGCCTCTTCACCAGTGAGTCCGTGACTGAGGGCCACCCCGATAAGATCTGTGACTCCATCTCGGATGCCATCTTGGATGACATGCTTGCCCAAGACCCGAAGTCACGCGTGGCGGTTGAGACCCTCGTGACAACCGGTCAGGTGCACGTAGTGGGGGAGGTGCGCACCAGCGCGTATTCCAACATTGCCAAGATTGTGCGCGATCGCTTGGTAGAGATCGGTTTTACGTCCTCCGAGGTTGGCTTTGACGGACACACGTGTGGCGTCAACGTAGCTATTGGTGACCAGTCGGAGGAAATCTCCGCGGGTGTGACCACCTCCCAGGAGGTGCGCGAGCACGCCTCCAAGGAGGAGCTTGCGCAGTCTGGTGCTGGTGATCAGGGCCTGATGTTCGGCTACGCCACGGATGAAACTCCGGAGTACATGCCGCTGCCGATCGCTACCGCGCATCACCTGAGCCGACGCCTGGCGCAGGTGCGCCACGAGGGTATTGTCAGCGGTCTTCGCCCGGACGGTAAGACTCAGGTCACCTTTGCTTATGACGGGGAGATCCCGGTGCACTTGGATACCGTGGTTATTTCCACCCAGCACGACCCGGACTTCACTGGCGATGAGCTTGCCGCGGCAATGCGTGAACACGTGCTTGAGTGGGTGGTTGAAGACGCTGGGCTGGGCGCCTTCTACAACGAAGACACGAAGCTTTTGGTTAACCCGTCCGGATCTTTCGTCCTGGGTGGCCCGATGGGTGATGCGGGATTGACTGGCCGCAAGATCATTGTGGATACCTACGGCGGTATGGCTCGTCACGGTGGCGGCGCGTTTTCCGGCAAAGATCCCTCAAAGGTGGACCGTTCCGCCGCGTATGCCATGCGCTGGGTGGCTAAGAACATTGTCGCCGCAGGCCTGGCCAAGCGCGTTGAGGTGCAGGTGGCCTACGCCATCGGTCGTGCCAACCCGGTGGGCCTGTATGTGGAAACCTTTGGCACGGCGGTTGAAGGCCAGAGCAGCGAGTCCATCCAGCAGGCGGTACAAAAGGTCTTCGACCTGCGCCCGGACGCGATCATCCAGGAGCTCGACCTGCTTCGCCCGATCTACGCTCAGACGGCAACCTATGGCCACTTTGGACGTACGGATATTGACCTCCCGTGGGAGCGCCTAGACAAGGTTGAGGAGCTCAAGCGCGCAGCGGGAATCTAGGACTCCTGCTCTTCCCACTTCGCTTTTTCGGCGTCGGACTTCTTCTTGTTGCGTAACGCGACGACGCCGATGACAATGCCGATGAGTACGGGGACCCAGATTTTTGAGTACTCCAAAAGCCAAGCCACCCAGTAGGGCAGGTCCGGCAGGTCCGGCAAAGCAATATTCGGCGTTGGCAACCTCACCTGTGGAAGCTGTGGTACTGGCAAGTCAACGTGGGGTAGCCGGATCTGCGGCAGGGTGAAGTCCGGCAGATCAATATCTGGCAGGTACTGCGCAATCCAGGCAAGAAAACGCCCGATGACAGGCGGAAGCAGCAACGCAGCCAGCGCCCAACCACCTTTTCCGATGCCCTGTGCGATGGGGAAGAGGGTGCGCTTGATGTTGCTGGATTCCATGGCTTGGCGGCGGCGCGCGCCCCGAGATCCTTCCGGCGGATCAAATTCCACTATGGTTTTGCCCTCGCGGTAATCCACCTCCAGCAGTTCTTTGAATATGTTGAAAGTGAGGTTGAGATTCGGTTTCGCGCGGTCAACGCCGAAGTGCGTCATTATTTTCAGTGCATCTTTAGAGCCTTGGCCGAATAGAGGGATTCGCCCGGAATCTAGATCCTGGTACTGTGTTTGCACCTCACCGTTAACGCGGACTTCCAGCCGCGTCGGCGGCCTGGGAAATCCCGCACGCAGTCGTTCTGCCACGCTGCCGTTGGCGGGTATGTGCTTGATCAATTCGGGATGCTCGACGAATTGCTCTGGCAGCTCACCTGGCCACGAGGGGTCGGTTTCCAAAAACTCGTTATCGTAGCCTATACGCACTTCGATCAGGCCGTGTTCGGGATGGTTGAGGCTCCAAGTTTCCACAGGTGTCCTTTCCTGGCTACTTGTTGGCGCCAGCGCTTACGCGGCCACCGATCACGCCACCGATTACGCCGCCGAGCCAGCTACACACACCCGCGATAACAACGCAACCCAAGCCGTACACAAACGTCCCATCGTTGAGGTAGAGCACTTTGGCAAGCCAAAAGCCAACCCCGCACAGTAGGGGGATGGAATACGTGGGGCGGAACAACGTGGCGTCGATAAGCGAAACAAGCCCCGCGGTGCCGAAGAGAAACACAATCATTGCTGCAGGAGCGCTGCTGCCGGCCGCCGGGATGAGGACAAGCGGTACCAGCACATATGCTGCAAGCAGAAAGTACGGCATGGCTTTGAGCCAGCCGCGGCGTGGTTGCTCCTCAGTTTCAGTCATGAAGGGCAGTCTACCGGCGGTGCGAGTAGACGCGACCCGCCTGGGGCGAGGTGATCATCTGGTCCAACGAGACAGGGCGAAGCCCCTTCGCGCGCAGCCCGTCGATGATGCATGGAACCGCGTCCACCGTGGGGCCGTGGATGTCATGCATTAAGACCACAGAGCCTGGGCGCGATTGCTGCACGGCAACCGCGCACGTTTTCGTGGCGTTGCGGTGCTTCCAATCAAGCGTGTCCACGTCCCACAGGGCGACCGCCATGCCGCGGCTTTGAGACGCAGCCGTCACTCGCGCGTCATACTCGCCGTAGGGCGGGCGCATCCACCGGGGGTTCTGGCCGGTGGTGTTGCGAATCGCTGCATTGGTGCCGTCGAGCTGGCGGTTGATACCGTCCTGGGACAGGCGTGGCAGCACCGGGTGGTCCACGGTGTGGTTGCCAATGGTGTGGCCGCCGTTGCGAATGCGCTGCACGGTCTTCGGGTACTTGCGGGCTTTGTTGCCTACAACGAAAAAGGACGCCTTGACGTTCTTCTTATCCAGGATGTCCAAGAGACGCTCAGTGTCGGGCACAGGGCCGTCATCAAAAGTCAGCGCCACGCAGTTCGCGCAGGAGTCCGGCGCAGGTGTTGGCTCATGAGCGCTCTCACGCTCAGACTCCGTCGGGGGAGCTGGGTGCGAAGGCGGTGCCGGTTCGACCGGGCGAAGCTCGTTCGGAATCGCGCTGCGCACCTGTGGGGGTAGGGCATTGAAGCCTTGCCGCCATGCGTCATTCATTGCCTGCGAGCTTCGCGCACCGATATCGCTGGAGGCCGAAGCATGGACATCAACAGTCGGCGCAACAAGAGCAAGAGAGCACAACGCGGCGGCAACGGCGCGCGAAACACGATTCATCTTTGGGTCAAACTCACAGTAAAAGCGAACGATTCCTACAGCCAGAGAGTATGCGCCGCACGCCTCAAGATAGCCAATCGGGGGCGTGTGGCAGGTTTCATTAGAATCTCACAGCATGTCCCAAAACCAAGCTGCCGCACAACCCGTGGTTCGGGTATTGCCGCTGCTTGGCTTGGCGCACCTGGACAGGGAGTTTGACTACCTGGTTTCTGAGGCCGATTCGGCAGCCGCGCGCCCGGGGGTGAAGGTGCGTATCCGTTTCGCCGGTCGCCTGGTGGATGCGCTGGTGCTGGAGCGCGCCTCCACCTCTACACACGAGGGTAAGTTGCGGTTCATCGAGCGGGTTATCTCGCCGGAGGTAGTAGCCCCCAGGGAGCTTCGTTTGCTTATCGACGCTTTAGCTAACCGCTACAGCGCCACCCGCTCCGACCTCTACCGCGCTGCGATCCCGGCGCGCCACGCCAAAGCTGAGGAGACGGACACCTCAACCCCGTGGCCGGAGTTGGGACAGGCGCAGGAGCCGGATTTGTCAGCGTGGAGTGCCTATGAGTTCGGCGAGTCGTTTGTGGATGCAGTGTTGGGCGGCGCGGTGGCACGCGCCGCGTGGCAAGTAGCGCCGGGGGATGACTGGGCGGCAGCTGTTGCGTCGCTTGTGGTCAAAGTGGCGCTTGAGGGGTCGTCGGCGCTGGTGGTAGTGCCGGATCAGCGTGATGTGGACCGGGTTGAGGCGGCGTTACGTGAGCTGGTGTCGGCGAAGCAGGTGACAACGCTGACCGCGTCCCAAGGCCCGCAGGCGCGTTACTCGCGCTACCTGTCTGTGATCCATGGGCAGGCGCGGATTGTGGTGGGTACGCGTTCGGCGGCGTTTGCGCCGATGCGAAACCTGCGGCTGATGGTGGTGATGTTTGATGGGGATGATTCGCTGGTGGATCCCCGCGAGCCGTATTTTCATGCGCGTGAGGTGTTGACTACGCGCTCGGGGATCGAGCATGCGTCGTTAATCATCGGCGGGCATACCCGCACCGCCGAGACGCAGTTGTTGGTGGAAAGCGGCTGGATGCATAGCCTGGTGGCTCCGCGTGAGGCGTTGCGTGCGCGGATGCCGCGCATTCATGCAGCCGGGGATTCCGATTTTGAGCTGGAGCGCGACCCGCGGGCACGCCAGGCGCGCTTGCCCTCGGTGGCGTTTCAGGCTGCGGCGCGCGCGTTGGAGCGCGACCAGCCTGTGCTCTTCCAGGTGCCGCGTACGGGCTACATCCAAACGTTGGCGTGTGGCACATGTCGTGCGCCTTCGCGGTGCCGTTGGTGTATGGGCCCGCTTGGATTGCCGTCGAGTGGTGAGGCGGCGGCGCCGACGTGTCGCTGGTGTGGGCGTATAGACGCGCAGCATGTGTGCCCGTCGTGCGGTTCGCGCAAGGTGCGCGCCGTGGTGGTGGGAACGGAGCGCACTGCTGAAGAGTTGGGGCGCGCGTTTGCAAAGTACCGGGTGGTTACCTCCTGGGGTGAGAAGGTGCGCGACACGGTGCCTGATAAGGCCGCAATTGTGGTGGCTACGCCCGGCGCGGAGCCGCGGGCAGACTACGGTGCTGCGGTGTTGCTGGACACGTGGGCGCTGCTGCAGCGGCCGGACCTGCGCGCTGTGGAGGATGCGTTTGCGCGTTGGGCTGCGGCCGCCACGCTTGTGCGCCACGAGGGGGAAGTGGTGGTGGTTGCGGATCCTGCGCTTCCCGCCGTGCAGCATCTGATCCGCTGGGACATGCCCGGTTTTGCCGCCCTTGAGCTTGCGCAGCGCCGCGACGCACGCTTCCCGCCCGCAGTGCACATTGCGCTTGTAGACGCTCCGCGGGCCGCCCTCGACGACTTCTTTAACAATGTGGATCTGCCTGCCCATGCGGAGCTGCTTGGGCCCGTGGACTTGCCGCAAGGGGAACACTTGCCGGGCGAATGGGACGTTGCACAGTTTGGGCCTGCGCAGCGGATGCTGGTGCGCGCGCCGCTAGCTGGGCGAAACGCGCTTGGGATGGCGCTTCGCGCAGGCCTAGTCAGCCGTGGTGCGCGAAGAGCGGACCTGCCGCTGAGGGTGCAGGTCAATCCGATCAACATCGGATAAGTTAAAGCGCATGGTAAACCTCCCTGTTCGTTTGTTTGGAGACCCCGTGCTGACCACCCCGGCTGCGGAGGTGACAGTCTTCGACGCGTCGTTGCGCAAGCTTGCCCTGGACATGTTGGAGACCATGGATGCAGCCGGTGGCGTCGGGCTTGCTGCCAACCAGGTCGGGGTGCTCAAGCGTGTGTTTACCTATGACTGCCAGGGGTTAAGGGGAGTGTTGGTGAATCCCACGTGGGCGTCGATAGGCAACAAGCTCCAGGTGGGACCTGAAGGGTGCCTGTCTATCCCCGGGGTACGAGCGGAGGTCGCACGCCACGACACGGTGGTGGCGCGCGGTGTCGATGTGGAGGGCAAACCGGTTGCAATTCGAGCATCAGGGTTGCTGGCACGCTGCATCCAGCACGAGAGCGATCACCTCGACGGGGTACTGTTCCTTACACGTATGGAACCTGCGGTGCGCGCGGCGGCGATGGCTGAGATTCGCGCCGCTGAGTGGTCGCAGCAGCGGTCATAACAGCAGGTTAGAGAAAGAGGAAAGGCAAGATATGCGCTTGGTGTTTGCCGGCACGCCGGAACCTGCGGTGGCGTCGTTGCAACAGCTCATCGATTCCCAGCACGAGGTAGTAGCGGTGCTGACCCGACCGGATGCAAGGAAAGGACGCGGCCGCACGCTGCACCCCTCACCGGTCAAGGAACTCGCGCTCAAGCACGGCATTGAGGTGCTCACGCCGGTGACCTTGAAAGACAATGAGGAGATCCGCCAGCGTTTGCGCGAGCTTGCGCCTGACTGCATCCCAGTTGTGGCTTACGGCAACCTGATCCCAGAAGGCATGCTGGACATTGCCACACACGGATGGGTGAACCTGCACTTTTCGCTTCTGCCGCAGTGGCGCGGCGCGGCACCGGTACAGCACGCGATCTTGAGCGGTGAGACAGCAACCGGAGCCACCGTTTTTCGGATTGACCAGGGCTTGGACACCGGCCAGATCCTCAACGTGCTGCCGGATGAGATTGCCCCAGACGATACTTCTGACGTGCTGCTTGGCCGCCTTGCACGCCGCGGCGCAGCAACCTTGGTGGAGACCATGGACGGGCTTGAAAACGGCACGATTACTCCGCGCGCTCAGGAGGGCGAGGCCAGCTACGCCTCCAAGATCGCGGTGGATGATGCGCGAATTACCTGGTCAAAGCCCGCAGCAGAGATCGATCGCGCCATTCGCGCCTATACGTCTGCGCCGGGGGCGTGGACCACGCTTGGTGGGCAGCGGGTCAAGGTGGAGCCGGTAGTGCTTGCAGAGACGGATTCGCTGGCGCCGGGGGAGGTTGCGGCTGGCAAAAAGGAGGTCCGCGTAGGCACCGGTACGGCGGATGTTGTGTTGACGCGGATCCAGCCCCCGGGCAAAAAGATGATGAACGCGGCCGATTGGGCGCGCGGACTTCGTGCAGATGAGCAGGTGGTGTTCGAGTGAGCGGTGGATTTAGGTCCCGCGCGGCGGGTCGCAGGCAGGAGCCGAAGCGGCCAACTGGGTTTGCGGAGCAGCAGAAGCAACAGAAGAAGCAGCCGGAAGGCACTGGCAGGCAGCGCTACAGCGTGAAGTCACGCCCGGCGTCTATCGGTGATGCGCCGCGCGAGGCAGCGTTTGAAACGGTGCTGCGCGTCACCCGTGACGGAGCGTTTGCCAACCTGACGCTGCCTGGCCTGCTACGTGAGCGCAAGATCACTGGCCGTGACGCCGCCTTTGCCACGGAGCTGACCTACGGAACCCTGCGCACCATGGGTGTGTTGGATGAGGTGATTGGGGCGAATTCTTCGCGTCCCGTTGCGCAGATCAACCCCGAGGTGTTGGCGGCGCTTCGCCTTGGTGCCTACCAGGTGCTCTACATGCGTGTGGAAAACCACGCGGCGGTAGATACATCGGTTCGCCTGGTGGAGGCCGCGAACCAGGACAAAGCGAAGGGCTTTGCCAACGGTGTGCTGCGCTCCATCACGCGTACCCCGGTTGAGGAGTGGCTGGCCAAGTTCGACCGTAACCACGCGCACCCGGAGTGGATTGTAAAGAGCTTCGCTGCCGCACTCGGTGATGCGGCGGAAGCTGAGCTCGACTCCGCACTGAAGGCGGATTCCGAACGCCCGATTGTGCACCTGGTTGCGCGCCCCGGCGAGATCACCGCAGAAGAGCTGGCGCTGACCACCGGCGGGCGCGAGGGCACGTATTCGCCCTACGCCGTCTACTTAGATGAGGGCGACCCGGGCGATCTGCAGGAGGTTCGCGACGGTCTTGCGGGCGTGCAGGACGAAGGTTCGCAGCTCATCGCCCGTGCGCTGGCGGAAGTGCCGGTGGACAACGATCAAGGCCGCTGGCTAGACCTGTGCGCAGGCCCCGGCGGCAAGGCGGCGCTCACCGGAGCGATTGCCGCTATCGATGGAGCACACGTGGACGCAGTCGAGGTTGCCCCACACCGCGCAGACCTGATCCGCAAGGCAGTAGGCAACCTGCCGGTCACCGTTAAGGTTGCAGACGGCCGCGACCCAGGTCTCGAAGCAGGCAGCTACGACCGCGTGCTCGTGGACGCGCCGTGCTCTGGCCTTGGCGCACTGCGGCGCCGCCCGGAAGCTCGCTGGGTGAAGACGGAAGACGACATCGCGGAGCTGAACACCTTGCAGTCCGAGCTGCTCGCGTCCGCGGTCAATCTGGCAAAGCCGGGTGGCGTGATCGTGTACTCCACCTGTAGTCCGGATGTGAGGGAGACGCGCGGGATCGTCGATAAGCAAAAGGCTCTTGGCAATGTGGAGGAGCTCGACGCACGTCCGTACGCCATGGACAATGTTGGCGAGGGCCCGAGTGTGCAGATGTGGCCGCACCGACACGGCACCGATGCCATGTTTTTCGCAGTGTTGCGCAAGCTACCCTAGAGGCATGATTTACATTGCACCGTCGATTCTGGCGGCAGACTATGCGGCGCTTGGTGAAGACGTGCGGAAGGTGGCAAACGCCGACCTGATTCACGTGGACATCATGGACGGCCACTTTGTTCCTAACCTTTCTTTCGGCCCGGATGTGACCAAGGCTGTCAATGGTGTGACGGAGCAGTTCCTGGACATGCACCTGATGATTGAGCAGCCGGAGAGGTGGTTTGAAACCTACGCTGCGGCCGGTGGTGACAGGATGGTCTTCCACGTTGAGGCAGTGGATGACCACGTTGCCGCGGCGCGTCAGTGCAAGGAGCTTGGCGTGCAGTCCGGTTTTGCTATTAAGCCGGGCACTGCCGTGGAGCCCTACCTGGATAGCCTTGAGCACTTCGACGAGGTCATGGTCATGAGCGTGGAGCCCGGTTTCGGCGGCCAGAAGTTCATGCCGGAGGTGTTGTCGAAGGTGATGACCTTGCGTGACGCGATTGCGCAGCAGGGCCTAGACACCATCATTGGTATTGACGGCGGTATTTCCGGCGAGACTATCGCTCAGGCCGCAGCTGCAGGCGTTGACGCGTTTGTGGCTGGTAGTGCGGTGTTTGGTGCGGATAACCCGGCTGAGGCTGTGGAGCGTTTGCGCGAGCTCGCGCGTGAAGCTCGTGCATCCTGAGTGGCTGATAGAAGGTATCGTCGCCGCAATCCAGGCAGGTGAGTCGGTCCGCGGCAACACCTCGCCGAATCCGCCAGTGGGCTGCTTGCTAATCGACGCCTCCGGTAACGCCATCTCCAGCGGCGCCACGCAACCTGCAGGCGGCGCTCACGCGGAGGCGGTTGCGCTGCGTGAGGCGGGCGAGCGTGCTCGGGGCGCGACGGCGATTGTGACCCTGGAGCCGTGCAACCACACCGGCCGTACCGGCCCGTGCGCGCAGGCCTTGGTTGACGCCGGCGTGGCAGAGGTGGTTTACCTAGTGGCCGATCCCAACCCAGTTGCCGCAGGTGGAGCGCAGTATCTGCGTGAGCACGGTGTGAAGGTGACCCACATGCCGAATCCGGTTGGGGCGCTTGAGCCGTGGCTGACAGCCATGCGCCTGGGCAGGCCGGCGGTGACGTGGAAGTACGCAGCAACCGCGGACGGATTCACCGCTGCCGCAGACGGCACGAGTCAGTGGATCACCGGTGACGAGGCGCGTGAGTTTGCGCACGAGGACCGCGCGACGCGAGACGCGATCATCGTGGGCAGCGGCACCGCGCTGGCAGACCAGCCGAAGCTGACAGCACGCAAACCCGACGGCACGTTGTATGAGCATCAGCCTCGCCGCGTGGTGATTGGCTCGCGGGCGGCCGCCGGCGAGATCCAGGGAGATTACGAGTGCTATGCCACCCCGGAGGAAGCCCTGCAGGCACTGTGGGACACCGGCGCGCGCGACGTGCTGCTTGAGGGCGGGGCCGGCCTGGCCCACAGCTTCCTGGCTGCGGACTTGGTGGATATGGTGCAGGCCTACATTGCGCCGATGTTCCTTGGGACTGGGCGGGGAGTGCTGGCCGGACCGGTTGCGGAAACGCTTGCGGATGCCCGCCGGTTTGCCCCGGTTCGCACCATGTTGTTAGGCAAAGACGTAATTTTTGAGATGAAAAGGCAGGCGTAAGGCGTATGTTTACGGGTTTGGTGGAGGAACGAGGTCGCGTGGACAAGCTTGAGCAGCTTGAAGACGCGGTACGGGTCCACATTCACGCCCCGCTGGTGACCTCCGATGCACGCCCAGGCGACTCGATTGCCGTAGATGGGGTGTGCCTGACTGTCGTGGACCTGGCAGATGGCACATTTAGCGCAGACGTGATGCGCGAGAGCCTTGAGCGCTCCCGCATTGGCAGCTACCAGGAGGGCACGGTAGTGAACCTGGAACGCGCGCTTCTGGCTACCCAGCGCTTGGGCGGCCACATTGTGCAAGGCCACGTGGATGGCACGACGCAGCTGCTGAGCCGCACGCCGTCTGAGCACTGGGAGGTGTTCCGCTTCGGGCTGCCGGAGGCATTGGCCCGCTATGTGGTGGAAAAAGGCTCCATTACGGTCAACGGCACCTCGCTGACTGTTTCCGCCGCTGGCGGTGACTGGTTCGAGGTCAGCCTCATCCCAACCACGCTGCGCGAAACCACCGCGGGCGAGCTGGAAGTAGGCGAAACGGTGAATCTTGAGGTGGACATCGTGGCCAAGTACGTTGAGAAAATGGTGCGGAACTAAGGTTGGCCAGTATGAGTGCGCCCGTCAGGTTGGACAGTGTCGTAGATGCCATTGCCGCGATCGCCCGCGGTGAGGCTGTGGTGGTTGTAGACGATGAGGACCGCGAGAATGAGGGCGACCTCATCTTCGCCGCCGAGCGTGCAACACCTGAGCTTGTGGCGTTTATGGTGCGGTATTCCTCCGGATACATCTGTGTGGCCATGGAAGATGAGCGTGCAAGTGAGCTCGATTTGCCGCCAATGGTTGCGCAGAACGAGGACGCGCGCCAGACTGCCTACGCAGTGACGGTGGATGCCGCCACTGGTACCACTGGCATTTCGGCCCGTTCCCGTGCGGAGACAATCACCCGTTTGGCTGATGCGTCCTTTGGCCCGCAGGATTTCACCCGCCCAGGGCATGTGGTGCCGCTGCGTGCTCGCAAGCACGGCGTGCTTGCACGTGACGGCCACACCGAAGCGGCCGTGGACCTCGCACGCTTGGCCGGGCTTTCGCCCGCGGGCGCGTTGTGCGAAATTGTCTCGGAGGATGAGCCGACCGAGATGGCCCGCGCGGACGAGCTGCGCCGCTTCGCTGATGCGCATGACCTGGTCATGATTTCGATTGAGCAGTTGATTGCTTTTCGACGCCGCACGCAACCCCTTATCACCCGCACCGCTGAAACGCGCCTGCCCACGGAGTTCGGCGAGTTCCGCGCCTACGGTTACCGCAGTGATGTGGACGGGGTTGAACACGTGGCGCTGGTTGTGGGCGACGTATCCGGAACTGCGGGCAGTTCCGGGGATGAACCGGTCTTGGTGCGTGTGCATTCGGAGTGCCTGACCGGTGACGTGTTTGCGTCCAAGCGTTGTGACTGTGGGCCGCAGCTGCACGAGTCCATGCGGCGCATCCAGGAAGCTGGTCGCGGCGTGGTGGTCTATGTTCGCGGCCACGAGGGGCGTGGCATTGGGCTTTCTGCCAAATTGAACGCCTACCGGCTGCAGGACCAAGGCCTTGACACGGTGGATGCGAACCTGGAACAGGGCCTGCCTGTGGACGCACGCGAGTACTCCGTTGCCGGCCACATCCTGGCGGACCTTGGCGTGACCTCGCTAACGGTGTTGTCGAACAACCCGGACAAGGTCGCAGCACTCAGTGGCTTTGGTCCTGAAGTACGCGGCAGGGCCAGCATTGAGGTCGTGCCCTCCCACGACAACATCGCGTATCTGCGCACGAAACGTGACCGCATGGGACACGATTTACAGGCCGTAGGCGAGTGGCTGGCCCAGCACCCAGGCGGCGCCAACTAGGGTGGGTGGCGTGTGCGTGTGTTCACGTGGCGTCGATAAGCTAGGCAAATAAGCAAGCTGAAAGGCAATAAGGAGCAACAAGGATGGCTGCAACCGGAGCCCCCGAGGAGTACCAGTTACGCGCTGAGGGGTTGACCCTGGCCGTTGTGGCCACGCGCTGGAACGCGCGCGTGGTTGAGCAAATGACCGAGCGCGCGGTAGACACCGCACGCGAGCACGGCGTGAAAACAGACCTCTACTTTGTAGACGGTGCCCTTGAGCTGCCAGTGGTGGTGCAGGCATGCGCCAAGCGTTACGACGCTGTCGTGGCCCTCGGATGCGTCATCCGCGGCGAAACCGCCCACTTCCAGTACGTGTGCGACTCCGTTACTGAAGGCCTGACCCGCATCGCACTGGATGAGGAAACGCCGATTGGCAACGGTGTGCTTACCGTCGAGGAAGAAGACCAAGCCTACGAGCGCGCTGGCGGCGAAGACGCAAAGGAAGACAAGGGCGCTGCAGCCGTGCAGGCGGCGCTCAGCGCAGCCGTTGAGCTGCGTAAGGTCCGCTCTTTGCCGTTGAAAGGATAGGATCAACCGCGTGAACACCCGGGGATTAGACGAAAAAGAACTGGCCTACCTCACAGCACTGGACCCAAATGCGGTCACCAGCACCAAGCCGTGGGAATTTGAGACGAAGTCCCCGTACTTACAACGCGTGGCCGTGATCTGGATCCTTGTGGTGATGGCCGTGCATATTTTCATGGCGGCAGTTGTGGATGTGCAGTTCACCGGTGTGACACTGACCTGGCTGGACAAGTTCGCGTTCATCGGCGTGGGGTTGGTGATCTCGGTGTTGTCCTGGATTGCCTTGAGCCGACCGCGGGTTCGCGCCAATGAAGATGGCGTGCAGGTGATCAACATTGTGGGCACCCGCTTTTACCCGTGGGCACTGGTCTACGGCCTGAGCTTTCCTAAAGGCAAGCGCATGGCGCGCCTTGAACTGCCGGATTTTGAATACGTTCCCCTGTGGGCGATGCAGGCTGGCGATAAGGAGCGCGCGCTGGCAGCGGTGGATGGTTTCCGTGAGCTGGAAGCCAAGTACATGCCAAAGGATTAACGGGTAGCGGTGGCAAACCCAAAGGATTACCGTCCGGCGCCGGGGACTATCCCTACGGAGCCGGGCGTCTACAAATTCCGCGATGCTTCGGGCCGCGTGATCTACGTGGGCAAGGCCAAAAGCCTGCGTGCGCGCCTGAACAATTACTTCCAGCCGCCGAACACGCTGCACCCGCGGACGCGCCAGATGGTGTTTACGGCGGCCAGTGTGGAGTGGACGGTGGTCGCCTCTGAGGTTGAGGCGCTGGCGTTGGAATACACGTGGATTAAGCGTTTTGATCCGTGGTTTAACGTCATGTACCGCGACGACAAGACGTACCCCATGCTTGCCGTCAGCGTGAAGGAACGCTACCCTCGCGCGTTTTTCTACCGGGGCCCCAAGCGTAAAGGGGTTCGCTATTTCGGCCCGTATTCCCATGCGTGGGCGGTGCGCGAAACGCTGGATCTGCTCACGCGCGTGTTTCCTATCCGCACGTGCTCGAACGGTGTGTTTAACCGCCACGAATCCCTTGGGCGGCCGTGTTTGCTTGGCTACATCGACAAGTGCGCAGCACCCTGCGTGGGACGCGTCACCGAATCAGAGTACGACGACATTGTCGCAGGCTTTATGGGCTTTATGTCTGGACGTACGGACGCGCTGGTTCGCGGCATCACTGAGCAGATGCACACAGCTGCGGAAAACCTTGAGTTTGAAAAAGCTGCCCGGCTTCGGGACGATCTCGGGGCTGTCAACAAAGTCATGGAACGCCAGACTGTGGTGCTTTCCCAAGACACCGATGCGGACATCATCGCCTTTGCCACCGATGAACTGGAGGCAGCAGTACAGATTTTCAACGTTCGCGACGGGCGTATTCGCTCCCAGCGCGGCTGGGTTGTTGAGAAGACCGGGGATGAGCCGGGCTCAATGGAGCGGCTTGAGGAAGGTACGGAAGATCCCGCGCTGCCGACGTTGATGCAGAACTTCCTCGTGCAGTACTACTCGGATGCCGTTGAACGTTCCCGGCAGGAGGCGGAGGAAGACCAGCGCATTGAGGAGCAAAAGGTCCGCCGCCGCGGCGTTGACCAGGAATCCCGCGCCGCGGTGAAAGCGCCGATCCCGGTACCGCGCGAGATCTTGGTTGAGGTGTTGCCGGAGGAGCCTTCCGATGTGGAAACGCTGCTGACACAGCTGCGTGGCGGCCCGGTTGAGGTGCGCGTTCCGCAGCGCGGCGACAAGCGCGCACTGATGGAAACGGTGCACAAAAACGCCGCTGAGGCGCTGCACCAGCACAAGCTCAAGCGCGTGGGCGATCTGACTGCGCGAAGCCAGGCGCTGCAAGACATCCAGGACGCACTGATGATGGATGAGGCCCCACTGCGCATTGAGTGCACGGATATTTCGCATATTCAGGGTACGGACGTGGTGGCGTCGCTCGTGGTGTTCGAGGATGGGCTGCCGAAGAAGAACGACTACCGCCGCTACCGCATCAAGGAAGCAGCTGGCGATGGCCGCTCAGATGACGTGGGCTCCATCGCCGAGGTCACCCGTCGCCGCTTCAAACGCTACAACGAGGACAAGCTGGCGAATCCGGATGAGGTGCAGGAAGCCCAGGAGTTTGCAGACGAGGCCGATGAAACCGCCGGCGGGACAAAGCGATTTGCGTACCCGCCGCAGCTGTTCATCGTGGACGGTGGCAAACCCCAGGTCAACGCCGCGCAGGCGGTGTTTGATGAGCTGGGGATTGTAGACGTCCAGCTGATTGGCCTAGCTAAGCGCCTCGAAGAGGTGTGGATTCCCGACGACGATGAGCCGCTGATTTTGGCGCGTAACTCCGAAGGCATGTATCTGCTCCAGCAGATTCGCGACGAAGCACACCGCTTTGCCATCACCTACCACCGCCAGCAGCGCTCCAAACGGATGCGGGCATCGGTGCTGGACGACATCCCGGGCCTTGGTCCGACGCGTCGCACTGATCTGGTGAAGCACTTCGGCTCGGTGAAGAAGCTCAAGGAAGCCACGCAAGAGGAGATTCAACAGGTCAAGGGCGTAGGGCCAAAGCTTGCTGAGGTGATTTTCCAGCACTTGCAGAAGTAGGGGTTGCTTGGCTCCTGCAGCGGTTAGGATGGGGCACATGCGCGAAAATATCCGACCGGTGATCATCACGGGCCTCTCAGGTGGTGGCCTGTCCACTGCGGCAAAGGTGTTTGAAGACAAAGGGTTCTTCGTCTCCCAGAACTTGCCGCCGCAGCTGATTCTGGAGCTTGTAGATCTAGCTGCAGCCGAAGATTCTCCAGTTGAGCGGCTCGCAGTAGTCACTGATGTGCGTGCTGATGACTTCAACGGTTCGATGGTGGAAACCGTCGACGTGTTGAGGGAACGCGGTTACTCGCCGTTTGTTTTGTTTTTAGAGGCGCGCGATGACGTGCTGATTCGCCGCTTTGATTCGGTGCGCCGCACGCACCCGTTGCAGGGTGATGACACGTTGTCCACGGGCATCGAGCGCGAGCGCGAAATGCTTGAAGAGATGCGCAATCGGGCAGACGTGATCATTGATACCTCCAACCTGTCGGTGCACGATCTTCGCCGCGCTGTGGAGGCATCTGTGGGGGAGTTGCCGGCAGATCGCCAGCACGTCACCTTGGAGTCCTTCGGCTTTAAGCACGGCTCCCCGCGCGACGCGGACATTGTGGTGGACGTGCGTTTTCTGCCTAATCCGTACTGGATTGAGGAGCTGCGTGAGTACCGCGGTGTGGACAAGCCCGTGGCGGACTATGTGCTCTCGCAGCCGGGTGCCACGGAGTACGTAGATAACTTCGTTTCGCTACTCACCAGCACGCTTGCTGGCTACCGCCACGAGGGCAAGGACTTCATCACCGTAGGCGTGGGCTGCACCGGAGGTCACCACCGTTCCGTTGCGGTATCAGAAGCTATTGGGAAGCGCCTGCGACAACAGGGCAATGTGGATGTCAGTGTGATCCATCGCGATCTGGAACGCCACTAGGCACGAGCACGCCAAACACAAACGGAGAAAGGCTGTTTTCGTGACCAATACGGACGCTCAATCACCAGTATTTACCTGTCTTGGGGGCGGCCACGGGCTCTACCAAACGTTGCGCGCTGCCCGTTGCGCAGGTGCCTCGTTTATCAACGCCGTAGTTACGGTGGCAGATGATGGAGGGTCATCCGGGCGCTTGCGCCGCGAGATGAGTATCGTGCCGCCGGGGGATCTCAGGATGGCGCTTGCCGCGCTCACGGAAGATTCCGATGGAGGTGAGGTGTGGCGCGAGGCGCTGCAGCACCGCTTCGGTGGGCATGGCGCGATGGCGGGCCATGCCGTGGGCAACCTGATCTTGGCTGGTCTTGCTGAAAAGTTTGGCAGTATGCAGCAGGCGCTCGACGTGGTGGCGGAGTGGACAGGATCCGTTGGCCGGGTGATTCCGGTGTGCCCGATTCCACTGGAGATTGAAGCAGACGTTGCCGGGCTTGATGATGATCCGCGGGTGCTTCGCTCTGTACGCGGCCAGGTGGCTGTTGCCACAACGCCAGGAGCCGTACGGCGAGTGCGCGTCCTCCCAGACCACCCCGCTGCTTCACCTGAGGCGGTGCAGGCGATTAAGGACGCTGACGTGGTCACCATCGGCCCCGGCTCGTGGTTCTCTTCCGTCATCCCGCATTTGTTGGTGCCGGAAATTGTTGAGGCGCTCAACACCACAGAGGCGACGGTGGCAGTTGTCTTGAACCTTTCGCCGGAAGCGGGGGAGACCCACGGGTTTTCGGCTGAGCGCCACCTGCATGTGTTTGCGCAGCACGCGCCGAATTTGCATGTGGATTATTTCCTCGCGGATTCGTCGATAAGCATGAGCGAGGGCGAGCGGGAGTACCTGCGGCGCGCCGCAGCCAAGGTGGATGCTGAAGTGCGCTTCTGCGATATGCGTGAGCTTGATAGCAACGGGGCGCTGTCCCATCGGCACGATCCACAGAAGCTGGCTACCGCCCTGCTGAAGCTCACGGAAGCACGCTAGACTTAGTGTCTGTTTTTGGCTTGGGAAGGATATAAACAGGTGGCGCTGACCGCAAAGGTGAAAGACGAGTTGCTGGGAGTACACCGGACAACGGCTGAAGCTCGGGAAGCAGAGGCAACGGCAATGATCCGTTTCGCCGGCGAGTTTTCATCCACCCCGCGGGGTATTGCGATCACCTGTGACTTTGGGGAGCGTGCGGTGGCACAGCGTCTTGTGCTCTTCCTCGAGGAACTGTGCAACGCGGAGTGCGAGATCGCCACCATTGAGCCGGGCACCGTTAGCCGCGAGACCCGGTACCAGGTCACCGTAACCGAGGGAGCCCACGACGTGATTCGCCGCCTCAAGCTTGTTACGCCCTCGGGCCACGCTGTTGTCGGTATGCCCCGGCAGGTGATCTCCGGGCCGATTACGTGTGTGGAAGCTGCGTGGCGCGGGGCGTTTCTCGCACGCGGGTCCCTCAGTGAACCGGGCCGCACTGGTGCTCTGGATGTTGCGTGTCCGGGCCAGGAGGCCGCGCTTGCCCTTGTGGGCCTGGCGCGTCGGTTGAGCGTGGCGGCGAAAACCCGTGAGACCAGGGGAGTAGAGCGCGTCTATATTCGCGACGGTGAAACTATTGGCATCTTGCTGAGCCGCATGGGGGCCCCGCGCACGCGCATCGAATGGGATGAAAAGCGCGAAGCAAAACAAGCAAGCGCCCACGAGGGCCAGCGTCTTGCCACCTTCGATGACGCGAACACGCGCCGCTCTGCACAGGCAGCTGCTACTGCCGCGCTGCGCGTTGAGCGTGCGCTCGAGATTCTGGGAGACGATGTGCCGGAGCACCTGGCGGAAGCAGGCTTCCTGCGCGTCGAGCACCGTGTCGCCTCCTTGGAAGAGCTTGGCCGTTTGGCTGATCCGCAGATGACCAAGGATGCTGTCGCCGGCAGGATCCGTCGCTTGTTGTCGCTGGCAGATAAGCGTGCTGAAGAATTGTGTATCCCTGACACGCAGGCCGCAGTGGTGGCGGCAAAGGCTGCAAAGGATGCCACTGAACCACCCTCCAAATAGGTGGTACTAATCTGCGTCTTCTTCTGCAACACATGGGCTAGCTGGCTACACTGGTTTGCGGTAATACATCTCAACATTGAGGAGTGAGAATACGCATGACCACCCGTATCGGAATTAATGGTTTTGGCCGCATTGGCCGTTCCGCGTTCCGCATCATCTTGGAGGAGTACCAAGGTGAGTTGGAAGTTGTGAAGATCAACGACCTGACCGATAACAAGACGCTTGCTCACCTGCTGAAGTACGACACCGCGTATGGGCAGCTCGGCCACGACGTCACTCATGATGATGAATCCATCACGGTAGATGGCCGCCGCATCGAGGTCACCGCTGAGAAGGACCCGGCAAACCTTGGCTGGGGCGAGGCAAACGTGGACATTGTGCTTGACTGCACCGGCCGTTTCACCGACGGCAATGATGCGAAGGCTCACCTGGACGCTGGTGCCAAGAAGGTCATCATCTCCGCTCCGGGTAAGAACGTTGACGGCACCTACGTATGGGGTGTGAACCACCAAGACTACACCGGTGAGCAGAACATCATCTCCGCTGCGTCCTGCACCACCAACTCGCTCGCGCCGGTGGCAAAGGTTCTCGATGAGGCCTTTGGCATCAAGTCTGGTCTGATGACCACCATCCACGCATACACCGGTGACCAGCGTATTCAGGACGCGCCTCACAAGGACCTTCGCCGTGCTCGCGCAGCTGCGCAGAACATTGTGCCGACCACCACTGGTGCTGCTCGCGCCGTGGCACTCGTGCTGCCGAGCCTGGAAGGCAAGCTGGATGGCTTCGCTATGCGCGTGCCCACCATCACCGGTTCCGCAACTGACCTGACGGTTGAGCTGAACAAGGACGTCACCGTTGAAGAGGTCAACGCTGCGGTGAAGGAAGCTGTCAAGGATGAGACCTTTGGCAAGGCTCTGGAGTACACCGAGGACCCGATCGTGTCCTCTGACATCATCGGCAACTCCCACGGTGCAATCTTTGACGCTGGTATGACCCGTGTGATCGACGGCAACTTGGTCAAGATCATCTCTTGGTACGACAACGAGTGGTCCTACACCGCTCAGTACGTGCGTATGACCAAGCTGGTCGCTGACAACCTCTAACACCACGTTGTTTTGGGCCCGGTGAAGTGCAACTGCGCACTTTGCGGGCCCTTTCTTTCAAGGAGAAACCTTTATGGCTACGAAGACACTGCAGCAGCTTATCGACGAAGGCGTGGACGGCCGCCACGTCCTTGTCCGCTCCGACTTCAACGTTCCGTTGGACGACAATGGCAACATCACCGACCCAGGCCGCATTGACGCATCTTTGCCGACGCTGAAGGCGCTGCTGGACGGCGGCGCCAAGGTGATTGTCATGGCGCACCTGGGCCGCCCGAAGGGCGAGGTCAACCCGAAGTTCTCGCTGGCCCCAGTGGCTGAGGCCCTGTCTGAGCGCCTGGGCCAGTTCGTCGCCCTGGCGGGCGACGTCAGCGGTGAGGACGCACACGAGCGCGCCAACGGCTTGACCGAAGGCGAGATCATGTTGGTGGAAAACGTACGTTTTGATCCGCGTGAGACCTCCAAGGATGAGGCTGAGCGCGCGCAGTTCGCTGAGGAGCTTGCTGCATTGGCTGCTGATGACGGTGCGTTTGTCTCCGACGGCTTCGGCGTGGTCCACCGTGCACAGACCTCTGTGTACGACGTGGCGAAGAAGCTTCCGGCGTACGCAGGCTTCCTGGTGGAGAAGGAAGTGGAGACGCTGTCCAAGGTTAAGGACGTGCCTGAGCACCCGTACGTGGTGGTGCTCGGCGGTTCCAAGGTCTCCGACAAGCTCGGTGTGATTGAAGCGCTGGCTGAGAAGGCCGACAAGGTCATCATCGGCGGCGGCATGTGCTACACCTTCCTCGCCGCCCAGGGCCACAACGTGCAGAAGTCGCTGCTGCAGGAAGACATGATTGACACCTGCAAGGAGCTCATGGCGAAGTACGGCGAGAAGCTGCTGCTGCCTGTGGATGTTGCTGCTGCGCCGGAGTTTGCCAAGGACGCGGAGAAGAAGATCGTCGGCCTAGACGAGATCCCGGAGGGCTGGATGGGCCTGGACATTGGCCCGGAGACCGCCAAGAACTACGCAGACGCCATCAAGGACTCCAAGACGGTGTTCTGGAACGGCCCAATGGGCGTCTTCGAGTTCCCGAACTTTGCGGACGGCACGAAGGCCGTCGCAGACGCCATGATCGCGGCAACCAAGGACAATGGTTCCTTCACGGTTGTCGGTGGTGGTGACTCCGCGGCGTCCGTACGCCTGCTGGGCCTGGATGAGGACGGCTTCAGCCACATCTCCACCGGCGGTGGCGCATCGCTGGAGCTCATTGAGGGCAAGGAACTGCCCGGCGTATCCGTTCTTTCGAAGTAAGGAGAGTTGAAGTTATGGCACGCACCCCGCTGATTGCTGGTAACTGGAAGATGAACCATGACCACTTGGAGGCGATCCAGAGCGCGCAGAAGCTTGCTTTTGCGTTTCCTAAGGACGGCTACGAGTACGTCGACGTTGCCCTGATGGTGCCATTTACGGATCTGCGTTCTGTGCAGACCCTGGTGGAAGGCGACAAGCTGTCCATCACCTACGGTGCACAGGACGTCTCCCAGCACGACAACGGCGCCTACACGGGCGAGATCTCTGCAAGCATGCTGGAGAAGCTCGGCTGCACGTGGGTGGTAGTTGGTCACTCGGAGCGTCGTGAGTACCACAACGAGTCCAACGAGCTGGTTGCGGCGAAGGCTGCGAAGGCGATTGCCCACGGCATGACGCCGATTGTGTGCGTTGGTGAGCCGCTTGAGATCCGTGAGGCCGGCGAGCACGTTTCCTACGTAGTAGAGCAGACCCGCGAATCCCTCAAGGGCTTGGACCTGTCCAAGGTTGTGATTGCCTACGAGCCGGTGTGGGCGATTGGCACCGGCAAGGTGGCTTCTGCTGCAGACGCACAGGAAGTGTGCCACGCCATCCGTGAGCTGGTTCGTGAGCTTTCGGACGACGCCACCGCCGACGCCATCCGCATCCTCTACGGCGGTTCCGTCAAGGCGGACACCGTGGCAGAGATCATCGGTGAGGCAGATGTTGACGGCGGTCTCGTCGGCGGCGCTTCGCTGGACGGTCAGGATTTCGCACGCCTTGCAGCTGCTGCAGCACAGGCCGTGTCCGGTTCCTAGGTATCGCCGCTAGTGGTGTAGGATCTGCAGAGGTTACAAGGTTGTCTACCCGAGGAGGGTTTTGCGCATGACGCTCACGCTGGAGATTGTGCTGGTCGTCTCGTCCATTTTGATGACGGTCTTCGTGCTCCTGCACAAGGGCAAGGGCGGCGGCCTGTCCAGCCTGTTCGGTGGCGGCGTGCAGGCTAACCTCTCTGGCTCCACCACGGTGGAGAAGAACCTGGATCGCGTCACCGTGATCCTGGCGCTCATCTGGATCGCGTGCATCATTGGTTTGAACCTGATTCACGCATTTGCCACGCCGGCGCTGACCTAGGCCGACACCGCTAACGCACAAAGAACTCCCCGCACACCTTTCGTTGGTGGCGGGGAGTTTTGATTTGCCAGATACATCCAGCGACGAAAAACTAGGGCAGCTGGCTTGCGGCGTCCTCGGTGACGTAGAGAACGGTTTCCTTCACACCACGCGCACCGGCACATGGCCAGTCAAGCGGGGCCGCGCCAGCCACAAGGGCAGCTGTGGCTTCCGCCTTCTCCGCGCCGGAGACCAAAAACCACACGCGATCCGCGCTGCGTACAGCAGGCAACGTCAACGATGCACGCTCCGCGGGCGGCTTCGGTGAATCGGTGACAGCAACGACAGTTGCGCTCTCTTCGCGGACTGCATCAGTGTGGGGGAATAGGGAGTTGATGTGTCCTTCGCCGCCCATGCCCAAAAGATGAAGGTCGAAGCCGTCCGGCGCAAATGTTGCAATCGTGCGCGAGTATGCCTCAACGGCATCAGACATGTCCCCACCGTCAAGGCCGTAGCCGTGGATGTTGGCCTCCGGGATGTCAACGTGCGACAAAAGCGCCTCGCGGGCCTGACCCTCGTTGGAATCCGAATGCGTAACGGGTACGTTGCGCTCATCACCGAAGAAGACGTGCACGCGTGACCAGTCGATTGCAGCGCCAGCCGTGGCAAGCTCAGCCACACGCTTCAACAGGGCAATGCCAGCAGTGCCGCCGGTGAGCACGATACGAGCTTCGCCGCTATCTGTTTGCAGGGTTTGGATGAGGGAGGTGAGGTGGGACGACGTGGCGTCGATAAGCAAAGAAAGCTCTGGGAACCTATGAATCTGCATGGATTTTCACTCCTTGTAACGCGCGGCCATACGTTGCGTCCGGGCCCAGGTGGCGAAGCTCCTCGGCGAGGCATTCGGCGTCCGTACGCGCTGACAGGGCCGCAAACATCGTGGGGTGGTTGGGGACGGAAACTGCGACCGTGTTGCCATCGATGGTTTCCACGGTGATGTCTCCATCGCTTGCTTGCAAGGTTAACTTCGCAATGGGCACCGCATCCGCATTCGTGGACGCAGAGGAGCGCGTCACCGGTACGTTGAGCGCCGAAGCCAGCCAGCCGGCGGCGATATCCACACTGGGGTCATCGGCAAGTCCGGAGATCTCAACAGCAGCAACCTTCGACTCCAGGCAACGATCCAACGCGGAAGCCACCACTGCGCGCCATGCAGTGATGCGCGACCACATCATGTCACTATCACCCGGCGTATATCCATCAGCTGCAGCTGCAGCTGAGCTGTACGTGGTGATGCGTCGCTGCGCCAACGTACCGATCTGATCCTTGGCAGGGCACGTTGGCGAAAACGTTGGCCACCAGGCAACAATCGGGGTGTCGGGCAGCAGTAGCGGGGTCACCACGGCGTCAAGATGCTCAGTGAGTTCGCCGTTGAGCTCCATCACGATAATCTCGGAGGCGCCGGCATCAGCACCAATAAGAAGCAGCGCGTCGATAGAGGTCTCTGCCTTCGGGTTGCCAAGCAGACACACCAGCACGCGCGCGGGGTTTTTGCGTGTGGCGTTGCGGACGGTCTCCAAGATCACGTCGACGTTGTCGTTCCCATTGGCGGCAACCAGCAATGTCAGCACGCGACCGTTCGCCACTGAGGCCTTTTCACGAGCCTCAGCCAATGTGGTGGCAATCTGGCTTGTGGTCGTGTCCGGGAGGGTCAGAATCATTTAGGGTCGCCTCCATTCACGGCCATCTTGTTCTAGCATGCGGTGCGCGGACTGTGGCCCCCACGTGCCCGCCGCGTACTCGTCCGGCCGCCCAGCCTCGGCCCAGTACTCCAACACCGGGTCCAGGATTTCCCAGCTGCGCTCAACCTCGTCGTTGGTGGGGAAGAGGCTGGACTCGTCCAACAGGGCGTCTAAAATCAGGCGCTCGTAGGCCTCGGGGGATTGCTCGGTGAAGGCCTCGTCGTAGGAGAAATCCATGTTGACGTCGCGGACTTCGAACGAGGAGCCCGGCACCTTCGACCCGAAGCGCATGAGCACGCCCTCATCTGGTTGGACGCGGATGATCACGGCGTTGTTGGTCAGCAGGTTCGTTTGGCCCTCAGTAAACGGCTGGTACGGCGGTCGCTTAAACACCAGCGCAATTTCAGTCACGCGCCGTCCTAGGCGTTTGCCGGTACGCAGGTAAAACGGCACGCCCGCCCAGCGCCGGGAGTTGATTTGCAGCGTGCACGCCGCGAACGTTTCCGTGGTGGATTCAGGGTCAAACCCTTCCTCCTCGCGCAGGCCCACTGCGTATTCCGAGCCTTGCCACCCGGCGGTGTACTGGCCGCGAGCGGTTGTCCGGTCGAACGGTTCTACGGCAGTTGTTGCGCGTAGCACCTTGAGCTTTTCTGCTTTAAGACGCCTCGGTGAAAACGACGTCGGCTCCTCCATAGCCACCAACGCCAACAGCTGGATCAGGTGGTTTTGGATTACGTCGCGGGCGGCACCAATACCGTCGTAGTAGCCGGCGCGGCCGCCAAGGCCGATGTCTTCAGCCATAGTGATCTGGACGTGGTCGATGTAGTGAGAGTTCCACACCGGCTCAAACATCTCGTTGGAAAAGCGCAACGCCAAAATGTTCTGGACGGTCTCTTTGCCCAGGTAGTGGTCAATGCGGAAGACCGAGTTCTCCGGGAAAACAGAGTTGACCACAGCGTTCAGCTCTACCGCAGAGGCTTTATCGTGGCCAAACGGCTTCTCAATAATCACGCGACGCCAACGGCTACCGCCCTGCGCGGTCTGCTGGTCAGCCATACCGCTGCGGTCCAACTGGTGGATGACGTTAGCGAAGTGCTCTGGTGGCACAGAGAGATAAAACGCCCAGTTTCCGCCGGTGCCGCGCACCTCATCCATCTGCTCCAGCAACGTTGCGAGGTTGTCAAACGCTGCGTCATCATCAAACGCGCCGCTGACAAACTGCAGGCCCTCAGCAAGCCGTGACCAGACGTTTTCGTTGAACTCAGTTCGCGCGGATGCCGTTACAGCATCACGCACATAGTCTTCGAAATCCTGCTTGGACCATTGCCTGCGGCCGAAGCCAACGAGCGTAAAGCCAGCGGGCAGGAGCCCACGGCTAGCTAAGTCGTAGATTGCGGGCAGAAGCTTCTTGCGAGCCAAGTCACCGGTAACACCGAAAATGACCATGCCGGACGGTCCAGCGATACGTGGCAGGCGCGTGTCATCCAGGGCCCGCAGCGGGTTGGCAGACGGGCCCGGGTTGGGACGTGTCACTTGAGAGTTGCCTCCATAGAATCCAACAGCTCCTGCCAGGCGTCAACGAATTTCTCTACGCCTTCGCGCTCCAGCACGCTCACCACGTCAGCCAGGTCAATACCAACCGCTTCGAGCTGGTCAAACACCTGCTGCGCCGCCGGGGCAGTGCCGGTGAGGGTGTCGCCGTGGACGTTGTTGGCATCCAACACAGCGTCGATAGTCGCCTCAGGCATCGTGTTCACCGTGTCCGGCCCAGCAAGCTCAACCACGTACATATCTGCCGGGTACTCCGGGTTCTTCACACCGGTGGACGCCCAAAGCGGACGCTGCTTGTTCGCACCCGCCGGCAGCGCAGACATATCCGCAAACTCATCGAGGAAGACCTGGTAAGCCAGGCGAGCATTTGCCACGCCCGCCTTTCCGCGAAGCGCGAGCGCTTCTTGCGAACCGATAGCGTCAAGGCGGTTGTCTACCTCCGTGTCCATGCGGGAGACGAAGAAGGATGCAACCGAGTAAATGGAAGAGACGTCGTGGCCGTTGTCCGCTGCCTGGCGGATACCTTCCTTGTACGCGGCAATAACCTCGCGGTAGCGCTCTACGGAGAAGATCAACGTGACATTAACTGAGATGCCAGCCGCGAGCGAGGCGGTGATCGCCGGCAGCGACTCATCGGTCGCCGGAATTTTGATCATGACGTTCGGGCGATCAACCTGCTTCCACAGCTCAGCCGCCTGAGCGACAGTCTTCGCCTCATCTGCGGCAAAGCGGGGATCAACCTCGATAGACACCCGTCCGTCTTCGCCGTTCGTTGCCTCATAGGTGGGCAGGAACAGATCACAGGCGTCTTGGACGTCCTTGATGCTCATGGCGTACACAGCAGCGTCCGCAAGCGCACCAGCCCCACGCAGCTCATCAAGTTGTGCATCGTAGGCATTGCCCGTGGACATGGCCTTGGCAAAAATCGCCGGGTTAGTGGTCACGCCCACGATGGATTTAGAAGCCTTGATTTCCTCCAAGTTCCCAGACGTGATGCGCTCCCGCGAGAGGTCATCAAGCCAGGTGGAAGTGCCAAGCTTGGCCAGATCATCAATGGCAGTCATGCTATTCCTTTCTGCAGGTTGCAGGGTGGATTACTTGCCGTCGCCGCGAGTCGGCTCAGCCTCGGTGTCACCGACGCGCTGCGAGGTAGGCACCGAACGGCCTTGAGCAACGCAGTCCAAGGTCTCGCGAGCAACACGGACAACGTTGTCGGTGGTGAAACCGAAACGCTCGAACAGCTCCGCACCAGGTGCAGACGCGCCGAAGTGCTCCAGGGACACAGCCCGACCGTACTCGCCCAGGAAGCGGAACCACGGCATGGACAGGCCAGCCTCGACGGAGACGCGAGCCTTGACCTCCGGCGGCAGGATCTGATCAATGTAGGCGTCATCCTGCTCCATGAACCAGTCCATGCACGGCACAGACACAACGCGGGTAGCGGTGCCTTCAGCCTCAAAGACCTTTGCGGCCTCCACTGCGTACTGCACCTCAGAGCCGGTAGCCATGATGATCAGATCCGGGGTTTCCTTGGAAGCCTCAACCAGCACGTATGCGCCGCGGGCAACACCGTCGAAAGCCTTCTCGCGGGTGCCTTCCAAAACCGGCAAGTTCTGACGCGACAGGGCAAGCGCCTTCGGCTGCTCCTTCGCCTCAAGCACGGCCTTCCACGCGGCAGAGGTCTCATTAGCATCCGCAGGGCGGACCACCGCAAGATCCGGGATGGCGCGCAGCGCGGTCAAGACCTCGACCGGTTGGTGCGTCGGGCCGTCCTCACCCAAGCCAATGGAATCATGCGTAAACACGTAGTAGCCGTCAATGCCGGACAGGGCAGCAACACGGATAGCGGGGTAGAGATACTCCGAGAAAATCAGGAACGTTCCGCCGTACGCGCGGGTCGGGCCGTGCAGCGCGATGCCGTTGAGCACCGCACCCATTGCGTGCTCGCGGATACCGAAGTGCAGGTTGCGGCCGTAGGGCTCCGCAGTGAACATCTCGGTAGAGATAGCCTCCGGGCCAAACGATGGCGCACCCTTGATCAGCGTGTTGTTGGAACCAGCAAGGTCAGCGGAGCCGCCCCACAGTTCCGGCAGTGCCTTCGCCGCCACCTGGATAGCAGCCTCGGAGGCCTTGCGCGTGGCCACGCCCTTCGCATCCGGCTCATAGGTTGGGAAGGCGAACTCGCCCTCGCCCCAGCCCTCCGGCAGCTCGCGTGCAAAAAGGCGGTCGAACAGTGCCTTAGCCTCTGGGTTGGCCTTCGCCCACGCATCAAACTTCTCGTTCCACGCTGCACGCTTTGCCGCAGCGCGCTCACGCAACTTGCGGGTGTGGGTGATCACTTCCTCCTCTTCCGGGAAGTGAACCTGCGGATCAAAGCCCAGTGCTTCCTTAACGCGCACGATCTCCTCAGCACCAAGAGCCGCGCCGTGGATAGCACCAGTGTTCATCAGAGTCGGTGCCGGGAAACCAATCACCGTCTTGACACGAATGATCGTCGGTTTTGCGGTCTCAGCCTTCGCCTCAGCAACAGCTGCCTCGATAGCAGCAACGTCCTCGCCAGACTCCACGGTCAATGTCTGCCAGCCGTAGGCCTCGTAGCGCTTCATCACATCTTCGGTGAACGCGATCTGCGTGTCGTCCTCAATAGAGATGCGGTTGTCATCCCAGAACAGGATCAGGTTGCCCAAGCGCTGCGTGCCAGCCAGGGACGAAGCCTCAGCAGTAACGCCCTCCTGCAAGCAGCCATCACCAGCCACGACGTAAATGAAGTGGTCAAACGGCGACTCGCCGGCCGGAGCCTCCGGGTCGAAGAGCCCGCGTTCACGACGAGCGGCCATGGCCATACCCACTGCAGAGGCCAAACCCTGACCCAGCGGACCAGTGGTGATCTCAACGTGGTCGGTGTGGTTGTACTCCGGGTGGCCCGGGGTCTTCGAGCCCCATGTGCGCAGCGCCTTGAGGTCTTCCATCTCAAGACCAAAGCCACCAAGGTAGAGCTGCACGTACTGCGTCAGCGAGGAGTGCCCGTTGGACAGGACGAAACGGTCACGGCCCACCCAATCCTTGTCAGACGGATCTACATTCATAACGCGCTGGAACAGCGTGTATGCCAGGGGAGCGAGTGACATCGCGGTACCCGGGTGGCCAGAGCCACAGTTTTCCACGGCGTCAGCCGCCAAAACGCGGGCTGTGTCCACTGCCCGCGTGTCAGTCTCCGTCCAATCTTCTGGGTAATTACGAACGGTCATAGCCTGAAGTTCTGGGGGCAGCGTTTGCTGAGTCACTGAAAAGTCCTCGCTTGTTGTAGTCAGAGCAGAGTTGGTCTTAAAGAATCCTACCGCGGGGGTGCAAGCGCGGGGCGGAGCGCTCGATTCCCCGCATTGCACCTTTGGGGACTAGTATCAACCAAAGGAATGATGCCGGGGTCAAAGTTCGGGCATAGTTCAGAGAGTTTAGAAGGAGCACAGTTGGAGACCATCAAGGCGTATTTCGCATTGACGAAGCCGAGGGTCATCGAGCTACTCCTGGTCGCCGCGATTCCTGCGCTGTTGCAGGCAGACCGCGGCGAGGTACACCTGTGGCTCATTTTGGGAACACTGTTTGGTGGCTGGATGGGCGCTGCAGCAGCCAGCGCCTTCAACATGGTTGCGGACTACGACATTGACCAGCTGATGGGACGTACCCGTGCACGCCCCTTGGTTCGTGCCCGCATTACTAAGCAAAAGGCACGCATTTTCGCCTGGAGCCTGCTCATTGCCTCCGTGTTGTGGCTTGGGTTTTTGTGCAACTCCTGGCTGGCGTCGGCGTTTATCATCTTCACCAACTTCTTCTACATCTTCATTTATACGAAGTGGCTGAAGCGCACGACGTGGCAGAACGTGATCTGGGGCAGTGTGGCCGGCAGTATGCCGGTGATGGTTGGTTGGGCTGTTATCCGTGACAACGTGAATGACGGCACCCCGGATCAGTGGTGGCAGCCGTTCGTTTTGTTCATGATCATCTTCTTCTGGCAGCCACCGCACACTTGGGCGCTAGCCATGAAGTACAAGGACGACTACGAGCGTGCAAACGTGCCCATGCTGCCGGTGGTGGCTTCTGCCGAGCAGACCACGCGCCAGATTGTCCTGTACTCTTGGCTGACCGTGATCACGTCGTTTGCGCTCGTGCCGGCAGCGTCCTGGATCTACCTTGCAACCGCTATTGTTTCAGGTGCCGCGTTCTTGATTGTGGCAACCAAGCTGCACACGGACGTCAAGAACGGCGCCGAGGTCAAGCCGATGAAGCTGTTCATCCTGTCCAACAACTACCTGGCAGCCTTGTTCTTGGCGCTGTCCATTGACGCAGTGCTTGGGCTCCCAACGCTGCTCTAGCGCTGGACTTCTAGTACCACTGAACCAGTGGTCTTTCGTGCCTGAAGGTCTTCGTGTGCCTTGAGGGCTTCCGACAATGGGTATGGCGGGTGAATACGGATGCTCAGCGTTCCCTCTTCCACCGCGCGGGCCACGGCTTGGGCGCGCATCCGGAACTCATCATCGGTAGCGGTGTAGTCGTCCAACTTCGGGCGAGTAAGAAACAGCGAACCTGCGCGATTGAGCTGCTGGATGGAAAACGGCGGCACATCGCCTGAGGCTGAGCCGAAGGATGCAACCATGCCGCGCGGACGGCAGACCTCCAACGCGAAATCAAACGTGTCAGCGCCAACACCGTCAAAGACAACGTCCACACCTTCGCCACCGTTGGCTTCCTTGATCTGCGCTGCTAGATCATCGCCGTAGCGGAAAACCTGAGTTGCGCCGGCCTCTGCAGCCAACGCTTCTTTCTCCGCGGAGGAGACTACGGAAAACACCCGTGCACCCTTAGCCGCCGCCATCTGGGTGAGCATAAGCCCCACGCCGCCGGCACCGGCGGTGACGACCAACGACGTCTCGTCGGTGACCGGGTAGACAGATTCCACCAAGTAGTGCGACGTCATTCCTTGCAGCAGCATCGACGCAGCAACTGGCTCGCTCACACCCTCGGGTACCGCGACCACACGGCCACGGTCAACCACTACCTGTTCAGCGTAGGAGCCTGGCCCACGGTTCCACGCCACCAACGTGCCCTCGGCGATCTCACCCAAAGGGTCGTGCACCACACGCCCACAGCCCTCAGAACCAGGGATGTACGGCACCTCTTGCGGGTAAGTGCCGGAGCGGAAGTAGGTGTCGATGTAGTTGATGCCGGCATACGTGACGTCGATAAGCAACTGGCTCTTCGACGGAGTCGGTGCTTCAACATCGGTGTACTCAAGGACCTCGGGGCCGCCGTGACGGCTAACTAAAATGGCTTTCATGTCACACAAGGGTAGGCAAACGGCGCTGCCCATGTGCGTAAAGGAACGCAGAAAACGCCACAACTGCAGAACTCATCGCAATATGTGCAGGAATAGTCCAGCGCGGAACACCCAACTGGAACTGGATAACGCCGATAGCCCACTGCACCAGAATCAGCAGGATGAGTACGATCGCCGTGTTATATGCATCCTTCGGGCCCTTATTCCTACGCAGCAGGAAGAAGGCCACCAGCGTGAAGATCAAGTAGATGTACATGCACGCGGCGTGAACGTACGCCAGCATCGCGGTGTCAAGCTGCAGACGGCCCTCCATACCCACGCCGGAGTCGCCCGAGTGCGGGCCAGAGCCCGTGACCATCGTGCCGGTAACCAAGACAAAGCACAGTGCGATAGCAGCGGCCAGTGCCATCCAGCGAATTGGCTCGGGGTAGCGCTGCGTCGGGGTAGCGGAGTCCGTCTCAGCGATGCGCATGTACAAAATCGCTGCGATCCACACAAGCACCATGGACGGCAGGAAGTGGATAGCAACAGCCCACCACTTCAAATCCAAATGCACGGAAATGCCGCCGATGACAGCTTGGAGTACTACGCCGAGGAAGGACGCCCACGCGAGGTTCTTAATCGTCTTGGAACGCTTCGCGTTGACTACTGCAATGAGTACTGCCACTGCAGCGGCGGCAACCACAAACGCCAGCAAACGGTTACCAAATTCGATGGCCTGGTGGATCCAGGGCGCAGCACCTTCCACTGGGACAAGCGAGCCTTCGTGGCACAGTGGCCACGTGTCACAGCCCAGGCCGGAGCCGGTGACGCGTACCAAAGACCCTGTGACGGTAATGCCGCCCTGGCAAATCAGCAGAATCAGAGCGAGGATGCGCTGAAAGCGAACCGTAGGATTTTGCCATACGGCTAACAGCGGGGAGCGGTTATTGTGTTCGGCGACTGGCGCGGTCACAGGGGGTCCTTTCAAACTTTCGGACGATAGTTTCGTCGTTGGTTGAAAGTGTATCGGACCTTAGCCGTCGAAACGGAACCAGCGCGCGGCAGCCGTAACACCAATGGCCGCCCACACTGCAAGGGAGATCCACGCCAGGGTGTTGAATGCACCTTGCAAGGCCTGCGTAAGCGCGCTGGCAAGCGCAACCGTGGGCACGGCGTTCCACCAGCCCGCGTGGGCAAGATCACCGGAATAGGCCACCCAGCCGAGAATGCCCATTAACACGATCCAGAACAGGTTGGCCAGAGCAAGCACCATCTCGGACGACAGTGTGCCGCCCATGAGCAAGCCGAGTGAGGTAAATACCGCAACGCCCACTAACAGCGTGGCAAGGCCCAAAACCGCACCAGCGATGCCAACGCGCCAACCAAGGACAGCGGCAATCGTGCCCAAAATCACCAACTGTAGCCCCACCATGGACAGCACGCCGATGATCTTGCCAGCGATGATCACCCACGGCGGCACACCAGAAGCCCCGGCGCGTTTCAACGCCCCGTATCTGCGGTCGAATGCCAGCGAAATGGCTTGGCCTGTAAAACCGGCGGAGGTTGCGGCGACGGCAAAGACCATGGGGACGAGCTTGTCAAAGTCCGTGTCGCCAAAAATGGGCACGACTGCCGCGGCGATGAGCAGACCGGCAGGCACTATGACGTTGAGCAGCAGTTGCTCGCCGTGGCGCAGCATGAGTTTGGACTCGATGAGCCCCTGAGCTGCGGCCATCTTGCTAAAGCTGGCGCGCTGTGGCTGTGGTGTGAAGATGCCGTCTTCCAAGGTGGTGTGGTGGGCCATGGTTAGCTCCTCAGCTCTCGTCCGGTGATGTCCAAGAAGACGTCTTCTAGTGTGCGGTGGGCAACCCGCAGGTTGCGGATGAGTACCTTCTGGTTTGCCGCTTCAGCAGCCACGGCGGCAATGGCGTCCGGGCGAGCCTCGCCCAGAATGCGGTAGTGCATTTGGCGGCTTTGCTCAGCTTGCAGATCAAAACCTTGCAACGACGCGTTCAATGCGGCCAAGTCCAGGTTCTCCGAGGTGGCAAAGGAAACGACGGGGAAGTCCTGGTGGTTGGTCAGCTCGGCCGGGGTGCCTTGGGCGACGACCTGGCCGCGGTCCACGATCACTACGTAATCCGCAAGGCTTTCAGCCTCGTCCATCAGGTGGGTGGTGAGGATGACCGTGGTGCCGTCGCGACGTAGCGCGTCAACAATGTCCCACACCGCCATCCGGGATTGTGCGTCCATGCCTGCAGTCGGCTCATCCAGAAACACCAGCTCCGGCCTGCCGATAATGGCCAGGGCGAGTGAGAGGCGCTGCTGCTGCCCGCCAGAAAGCCGCCGGTAGGTGGTCTTCGCCGCTCCCTGTAGGCCAAGAAGTTCAAGCAGCCAGTCGGGGTCGTGTGGGTTGACGTTGTAGGAGGCTGCGAGGTTGAGCATTTCGCGCACTGTGGTGCCGGAGTAGGAGCCGCCTCCTTGCAGCATGATGCCGATGCGCTCGCGCACTGCTTGCGGCTGGGTCGCCGGGTTGAGCCCCAGCACGTTGATGGTGCCTGAGGTTGGCTTTGAAAAACCCTCGCACATGTCCAGGGTGGTTGACTTGCCAGCCCCGTTTGGTCCTAAGAGTGCGAGGACCTCGCCGCGTTTGGCGGTGAAGCTTAGGTTGTTCACCGCGGTTTTTTCACCGAACCGTTTAACTACGGAATCGACTACGAGCGCTTCTCCCATGATTGGCTATCCTAACTAGCCTGATGGCAATTACCCCAATAACGCACAGCGCCGCAGCAAGCAGGTAGATCGTGATCACTTCGGTTGGTTGGAGGGCCTGGCCGCGCGGCAGTGCAAGAACGCAGAACAGCACCGATAGTGCGATGAGCTTTTTGCTTGTCGACGCCACGTGGAACCCCCATCCCGCCAACACCACAATCGCCCACAGCGGATACCAGGGCTGAACAACGGGAAAAAGCGCGACCATGCCGAGATTGGCCAAGCCAAGGCCACCTAATGGGTGGATGCGTCCGCGGTACGTAGCGAAAAGCGCGGTAACCATAACCGCTCCAGCCAGCACAAGGCCGAGAGTCTGGACAACGCTTTGGTGTCCAATGGCCCGGCCGATGAGTGATGTGATGGACAACCAGCTGTTTGTCTGCGCCGATGCAGTTTGCGCGGCGATCCAGCCGAAGCCGGTACCAGTTATTGCCGAGGTGCCAAACGCAGTACCGGCAAGAACAGATCCTTCAACAGCTGCTGCGGCGAGGATGGGTACTGGGATGCCGCGGCGTTTAAACCTGCGGGCCAACACCATGCCGGCAAACCCAAGCGCTGGCAGCCCGGCGGACTTTACTAACCCACCAGCTGAGATAAGTGCCGCGCCACCAACCGCGCTGGAAGGTGAGTTGCGCAGCGCGAACCTGAGACCGACAAGTACCAACGCGAGCATAAGCGCATCATTATGCGCACCGCCCACAAAGTGAATCAGCGCCAAGGGATTCAGCACACCCAGAAGTAGCGCGTGTGGGGATCTGTGTAGGGAGTGCAGCGCCCACGCGATGGCCAAGGTTGCGCAAAAAGCCACCGCGCGGTGCAAGGCAATACCTACCACCATGTGCTCGTGGGTGAGCGCTGCAATCAGTCCCGATATGCCGGTGGCTACCGGGCCGTATGGGCTTGGTGTTGTCGCCCATAAACTGTCCACAGCCTGCGCTAACGGGTCGTGTGTGCCAAGCAGCGCCAGTGGGCCTGCAGCATATGGGTCTAAGCCACGGGCAACCGCAGCGCCTTGCGCGAGGTAAGAGTAGACGTCTCTGGAAAATAGCGGTGCCGCGACAAGCAGGGGAGCGGCCCACCAGAGATACGTCACCATCAGGCTTCGACGCGAGTGTCGCCTCTGTACCAGCAGCATTACCCACGCCATGCACAAAAGGACGACGCCGAACAGGGTGATGGCGGAGGTGGGGATCAACGTGGCGTCGATAGGTAAAGGCTCCGGCAACGCACCCGAGACCCAACTGGAAACCCCAATGAGCGTACTGCCTAGGGTGCCCAACCAGCGGGGGCGGACGGATAGCAGCAGCGAACGGGGCACGACGGCGATTGTAGGGTGCCCTTAGCGGCGGAATGAATTAAGACACACTAGTGTTGTGGAAAGTGCCCAGACAGTACATGCGAAGGAAGGTGGAACGATGGTGGACCGCAGCCGCAGCGTTGGCGGCGACACACGTCGGGAAGTCATGACGCAATTGCTTGGGCGCGGGCCTGTCAGCGCCTCTGAACTTGGAGAGGTTCTTGGTCTCTCAGCCGCCGGAGTGCGTAGGCACCTCGACGCGCTGGTAGAAGAGGGGCTGGCGCAAACCTGCGAACCAAACGCCGTAGCCGGAGCCGAAGTTGGGCGAGGCCGCCCAGCGAAGCACTACCGGCTTACGCAGCTGGGACGCAGCCACTTTGGCAATAGCTACGACGTGCTGGCGCTCGACGCGCTTGACGCGCTCGAGCAGCTTGGCGGCGAGGAGGCGGTGCGTGCGTTTGCAAAACGTCGCGCTGAAGCCATCCTCGGCGGCGTCGACGCCAACGGTGACGTGGAAGACGTGGTGGACCAGGTAGTCGAAGCGTTTGAGGCGCACGGCTACGCGGCAACCGCAACCCGCGCCGGCGGAGGCGTGCAGATCTGCCAGCACCACTGCCCAGTGCAGTCGGTTGCTGCGGCCCACCCTGAGCTGTGCGAGGCTGAGCACGAGGCGATTTCGGAGCTAGTGGGAAGCCACGTGCAACCACTGGCGCTGATTGCGGACGGCAACGGGCTTTGCACCACAAACATCCCGCTGACCACGGGGAACTACCACACAAATAATGAAAGCTAAGGAGCGGAAACGATGACGAAAGCGACTCCCGCACCCGGCCTTGAGACGCCGATGAATGATGACGAGATCATTCAGTCCATCGGCGCTTACAACTACGGCTGGCATGACTCTGACGTCGCTGGCGCCTCCGCGCGCCGCGGCCTGAACGAGGACGTTGTGCGCGACATCTCCGGCATTAAGGAAGAGCCGGAGTGGATGCTCAACCAACGCCTGAAGGCGCTCGATATCTTTGAAAAGAAGCCGATGCCAACCTGGGGTGCTGACCTTTCTGGCATTGACTTTGACAACATCAAGTACTACGTCCGCTCTACGGAGAAGCAGGCGACTAGCTGGGAAGACCTGCCTGAGGACATTAAGAACACCTACGACAAGCTGGGTATCCCTGAGGCGGAGAAGCAGCGCCTGGTTGCAGGTGTTGCCGCACAGTACGAGTCTGAGGTTGTGTACCACCAGATCCGTGAGGACCTGGAGGAAAAGGGCGTCATTTTCGTTGATACCGACACCGCTCTTCGTGAGCACGAGGATCTGTTCAAGGAGTACTTCGGCTCCGTTATTCCCGCGGGCGACAACAAGTTCTCCGCGCTGAACACCGCTGTTTGGTCCGGTGGCTCCTTCATCTACGTCCCGCCAGGGGTGCACGTGGATATTCCGCTGCAGGCATATTTCCGTATTAATACGGAGAACATGGGCCAGTTCGAGCGCACCCTGATCATTGTGGATGAGGATGCGTACGTGCACTACGTTGAGGGTTGCACGGCCCCGATTTACAAGTCTGACTCCCTGCACTCTGCAGTGGTGGAGATCATTGTGAAGAAGGGCGGCCGCTGCCGCTACACCACCATTCAGAACTGGTCGAACAACGTGTACAACTTGGTGACGAAGCGTGCGCGTGCCGAGGAAGGCGCGACCATGGAGTGGGTCGACGGCAATATCGGTTCCAAGGTGACCATGAAGTACCCGGCCGTGTGGATGACTGGTGAGCACGCCCGCGGCGAGGTGTTGTCTGTGGCGTTTGCCGGTGAGGGCCAGTTCCAGGACACCGGCGCGAAGATGGTGCACCTGGCGCCGCACACCTCCTCGTCGGTGGTGTCTAAGTCCGTGGCGCGTGGTGGCGGCCGTTCCGCGTACCGCGGCCTGATTCAGGTCAACGCGAACGCGCACCACTGTGCGTCCAACGTTGAATGTGACGCCCTTTTGGTTGATGACATTTCGCGTTCGGATACCTACCCGTACAACGACATTCGAAATGACCGTGTGACGCTTGGCCATGAGGCGAAGGTGTCTCAGGTGAGCGAGGAGCAGCTGTTCTACCTCATGAGCCGCGGTATTGCGGAGGAAGAGGCTATGGCGATGATCGTGCGCGGCTTTGTTGAGCCGATTGCGAAGGAGCTGCCGATGGAATACGCGCTTGAGCTCAACCGCCTGATTGAACTGCAGATGGAAGGATCGGTAGGCTAAGTTGACTTCGACCAAAAACGTTATTGACCCTGTTGGTAACGCAACGACGCACAACAACAAGGGTGATTTGTTCCAGTCCTTCAACGTGGAGGATTTCCCGGTTCCGGGTGGACGCGATGAGGTGTGGCGTTTTATTTCGCTGCGCAGGATCCGCGGTCTGCACGACGGCACGTTCCCCACGCAGGTTTCGGAGCAGCTGCGTATCGACGCTCCGTCGGACGTCACCATCGAACAATTCGCGGCCGACGATGAGCGCCTGCGCGTGGCAGGCGGCCCGGTGGACCGTGTTGCCGCCCAGGCATGGAGCGCAGCCGAGCATGGCACGTTGATTTCCGTGCCAGCGGATGCGGTACTGGATGCACCTATCGAGATCACGATCACTGGCGCTGGTGTGGACGCAACGACGTTTAGCACCATCCTGGTTGAAACTGGCCGCCACTCCCAGGCGACGGTGATCGTGCGTTATGAGGGCTCCGGCACCCACGCAGACAACCTGAACTGGCACATCGGTGAAGGCTCCCACGTCAACGCGATCGTGGACACTGAGTGGGCGTTGGACGCAGTGCACATTGGCCAGCAGTCCATCAAGGTGCAGCGCGACGCTGTGCTGCGCCACACCGTTGCCGCTTTCGGTGGCGAGGTAGTGCGACTGACACCGCGTGTGACCTTTGAGGCTCCGGGTGCAGACGTGGAGCTGACGGGCGTCTACTTCGCTGACGCAGGTCAGTACATTGAAAACCGCATGCTGGTGGACCACTCGGTGCCAAATTGCCGCTCCAACGTGCTGTACAAGGGCGCTTTGCAGGGCGATAAGGATTCCGGTCTGCCGGAGGCACGCACCTGCTGGGTTGGTGACGTCCTGATTCGTGCAGAAGCCAAGGGCACTGACACCTACGAGACCAACCGCAACCTGGTGCTGACGGATGGCGCTCGCGCTGATGCGATCCCGAACCTGGAGATTGAAACCGGCCAGATTGCGGGTGCGGGCCACGCCGCTACCGTTGGTCGTTTTGATGAGGAGCAGATCTTCTACCTGCGCTCCCGCGGTATCCCGGAGCAGGAAGCAACGCGCCTGATCATCCGCGGCTTCTTCAACGAGGTCCTGAACCAGATTCCGGTGGAATCCGTGCGTGATGAATTGATTGCACGTGTCGCCGGCGAGCTCGAGCTGAACAACAACTAAAGGAAACGTTTATATGTCCACTCTGGAAATCAAGAACCTGCACGCCAACGTCCTTCCCACCGAGGAAGGCCAGGAACCCACTCCGATTCTGAAAGGCGTAAACCTGACCATCAAGGGCGGCGAAACGCACGCCATCATGGGTCCAAATGGTTCCGGCAAGTCCACGCTTGCCTACACCATTGCTGGCCACCCGCGCTATGAGGTCACCGAGGGCGAGGTGCTTCTGGACGGTGAAAACATCCTGGACATGGATGTTGACGAGCGCGCACGTGCCGGTCTCTTTCTGGCCATGCAGTACCCGGTAGAGGTACCGGGCGTGTCCTCTTCGAACTTCATGCGCTCCGCCGTGACTGCTGTGCGCGGCGAGGCTCCGAAGCTGCGCGAGTGGGTTGGTGAGCTCAACGCTGCCCGTGACGCGCTGCACATGGATGCGTCCTTCTCCGAGCGCTCTGTGAACGAGGGCTTCTCCGGCGGCGAGAAGAAGCGCCACGAGGTTATGCAGCTTTCCCTGCTCAAGCCGAAGTTCGCGGTGATGGATGAGACCGACTCTGGTCTGGACGTTGATGCGCTGCGCATTGTCTCCGAGGGCATTAACCGCTACCAGGAGGAGACCAACGGTGGCGTGCTCATGATTACGCACTACAAGCGCATCCTGAACTACGTGCAGCCGGACTTCGTGCATGTGTTTGCCAACGGCAAGATTGTCACCACCGGCGGTGCTGAGCTTGCAGATCAGCTTGAGGCTGAAGGCTACGAGAAGTTCATCTAATGGCTTTAGACGTTCACGCAATCAGGAAGGAATTCCCCATCCTGGGACGCACCGTCCGCGACGGCAAGCCCTTGGTCTACTTGGATTCTGGGGCGACCTCGCAGCGGCCGTTGCGGGTGTGGGAGGCGGAGCGCGACTTTGTGATGGGCTGCAACGCTCCTGTGCACCGCGGCTCCTACCAGCTTGCGGAGGAAGCCACCGACGCCTACGAGTCCGCCCGCGCAAAGATTGCGGCGTTTGTGGGTGCGGACAACGATGACATCGCGTTTACCAAAAACGCCACCGAGGCGCTGAACCTTGTCTCATACGTGTTGGGCGATAGCCGCGCGGGCGACTTGGCAGTTGGTGAGGGCGACACGATCGTGGTCACGGAGCTGGAGCACCATGCAAACCTCGTGCCGTGGCAGGAGTTGGCGCGTCGCACTGGTGCGACGTTGCAGTGGTACTCCATGACTGCCGACGGGCGCATCGACCTCGACTCGCTCGAACTCGATGATTCCGTCAAGGTTGTCGCGTTTACACACCAGTCCAACGTCACCGGCGCTCACGCAGACGTGGAAGAGATGGTGCGCCGCGCCAAGGCTGTCGGCGCGCTGACGGTGTTGGATGCATGCCAGTCGGTGCCACATATGCCCGTGAACTTCCGCGCGTTGGACGTTGACTTCGCGGCGTTCTCTGGCCACAAGATGTGCGGCCCGAATGGCGTCGGTGCGGTGTACTCGAAGCACCTGCAGGACCTGCCCCCGTTTTTGACCGGTGGATCCATGATTGAGGTGGTGCGCATGGAGGAATCCACCTACGCGCCCGCCCCGCAACGCTTTGAGGCTGGAACGCAGATGACCTCCCAGGTTGTCGGGCTTGGTGCCGCAGTGGACTTCCTCACCGAAATCGGGATGGAGGAGATCCAGGCACACGAGCGCGAGCTGACCGCATATGCACTTGAGCAGATGCAGCGTATCGACGGCTTGTCTATCGCAGGCCCATTAACCACCGATCACCGCGGCGGGTCGATTGCGTTTACCGTCGACGGCGTCCATCCGCACGACTTGGGCCAAGTTCTCGACTCCGAGGGCGTGGCAATCCGCACTGGTCATCACTGCGCGTGGCCAGCCCACCGCGGGTTGCACCTGCAGTCCACCTCCAGGGCGAGTTTCTACCTCTACAACACGTTGGAAGAGGTTGATGCGTTGGTGGCGTCGATAAGCAAAGCGAAGGAGTTCTTTCGATGAACCTTGAATCGATGTACCAGGAAGTCATCCTGGACCACTACAAAAACCCGCAGCATGCGGGCCTGCGCGATCCGTTCGAAGCCGAGGTGCACCACGTCAACCCGTCGTGTGGCGACGAGCTGACGCTGCGCATCCACCTCTCTAGCGACGGCGAGACAGTCGAAGACGTCTCCTACCACGCCGAAGGCTGCTCGATTTCGCAGGCGTCGACGTCTGTGATGGCTGAGGAGATCGTGGGCAAACCGATCGGTGAGGCGTTTAAGAAGCTGCAGGCCTTCGAGGAGATGATCACCTCGCGCGGCACCGTCGAGGGCGACGCCGAACTGATTGGTGACGGCGTGGCGTTTTCCGGTGTGGCTAAGTTCCCGGCCCGCGTGAAGTGCGCGCTGCTTGGGTGGAAAGCCTTTGAGGCAGCAACCGCCGAAGCATTAAGCAAGACCGGCAAAACCGTAGAGACGAAGGAGGACTGAACGATGGCTGAAGAAGCACAGCGCCCAGAGCAAACCGAAGAGCAGCTCAAGCTTGTCGGCGAAGTGGAGGAGTACCTGCACGACGTCATCGACCCGGAGCTGGGCATCAACGTAGTTGACCTTGGTCTGGTCTACGACGTGTGGATTGAAGAGCGCGACGGCGCCAACGTGGCGGTAGTCAACATGACGCTGACTTCACCGGCATGCCCGCTGACCGATGTGATTGAGGAACAGGCGCGCGCGGCGGTTGTGAACAACACCGACGCCGAAGAGCTGGAGATCAACTGGGTATGGATGCCGCCGTGGGGTCCGCAGTTCATCACGGAAGAAGGCCGGGAGCAGCTGCGCGCGCTCGGGTTCGCGGTCTAGGCTGCTGCATTTGACCACGGCTGTAAGGTAACTAGCCGTGATTGTGACCAATGATCTTGAAGTCCGTGTTGGCGCCCGCACGCTGTTGACCGCACCAGGTCAACACCTGCGCGTCCAGCCGGGCGACCGCATCGGGCTGGTGGGCCGCAACGGCGCTGGTAAAACCACCACCATGCGCATCCTGGCAGGGGAGACCGAACCCTACGGCGGAACGGTAACCCGCTCGGGTGAGATCGGCTACCTGCCGCAGGATTCCAAAGAAGGCGACATCGAGCAGACCGCGCGTGAGCGTGTGCTCTCCGCCCGCGGTTTGGACGCTATCCAGCGTTCAATGGCGAAGCAGCAGGCCATCATGGAAGTCACCGAAGGTGCTGAGCGTGATAAGGCGATTGCGAAGTACTCGCGCCTAGAGGAGCGCTACCAGGCACTCGGTGGGTACGAAGCAAACGCGGAGGCTGCGCAAATTTGCGACAACTTGGGCCTGCCCAGCCGCGTACTGGATCAGCAGCTGAAGACTCTTTCCGGTGGGCAGCGCCGTCGCGTGGAGCTTGCCCAAATTCTGTTCGCGTCCCGCTCCGGCTCAGGCAAGTCCGCCACCACATTGCTTCTAGACGAGCCGACAAACCACCTCGACGCCGACTCCATCACCTGGCTGCGTAACTTCTTGTCCAAGCATGAAGGTGGGTTGATCATGATCTCCCACGACGTTGAGCTGTTGGACGACGTATGCAATAAGGTCTGGTTCCTCGACGCAGTGCGCGCTGAGGCAGACGTGTACAACATGGGCTTTAGCACCTACCAGAAAGCGCGCGCGGAAGATGAGGCGCGTAGGCGTCGCGAGCGTGCCAACGCGGAGAAGAAAGCATCGGCGCTTCAGAAACAGGCGGCCAAGCTCGGTGCGAAGGCCACCAAGGCCGCCGCGGCGAAACAGATGCTTGCGCGCGCGGACCGCATGATGAGTGAGCTTGATGAGGTCCGCGTGGCCGACAAGTTCGCCTCCATCAAGTTCCCGGAACCTGCGCCGTGTGGCAAGACGCCGCTGTACGGCAAGGGCTTGACCAAGATGTACGGCTCGCTCGAAGTGTTCGCCGGCGTTGATCTGGCTATTGATAAAGGCTCGCGCGTGGTTGTTTTGGGCACCAACGGTGCGGGCAAGACGACCTTGCTAAAGCTTCTGGCGGGCGTTGAGCGTACCGACGGCGAAGGCGGGCTTGTCACCGGCCACGGCCTGAAGGTCGGCTACTTCGCCCAGGAACACGACACTATTGACGGTGAGAAGACCGTCTGGGAAAACACTATCGAGGCCTGTCCAGACGCCGGCCAACAGGACCTGCGTGGCCTTTTAGGTGCGTTCATGTTCTCCGGCGACAAGTTGGAACAGCCCGCGGGCACGCTCTCGGGTGGTGAAAAGACGCGCCTAGCGTTGGCAACGCTTGTATCGTCGCGTGCGAACGTGTTGCTTCTCGACGAGCCCACGAACAACCTGGATCCGCAATCACGCGAGCAGGTGCTGGATGCACTGAAAACGTATACCGGCGCCGTCGTCCTAGTTACGCATGACCCAGGTGCCGTTCGCGCCTTGGAGCCGGAGCGCGTGATCATCATGCCGGAGGGGGACGAGGACCTGTGGAGCGACGAGTATATGGAAATCGTGGAATTGGCATAAAGCTCCCTGCAAATTAGCATGAAGTTATGACTTCTTATGCTCTACGCCTTGGTGCCGCACTGTTAGCTACTGGTCTCGTTTTTGCAGGTGTGGGGGCGCCGGGGGCGGGGGCGGAGTCGTCGATAAGAAATGGGCTCGAGGTCAACCAAGGCTGGCAGTTTGGCACCCTGGCGGGCGAGTGCACGATTGGGTACAACGACCCGGTCAACCGAGTCAGTTACACCGCCGCCCACTGTGCCGAGGGCGTGAGCCGCGTTTTTCTTTCCGATAAGTCCGGCCAACGCATGCAAAAGGCTATCGCCGCCGGCACGATCGAAATGTCGCCGAAGTACGACCCGAAAACGGACGCGAACGACTGGGCGATTATCCGCTGGAAAGAGGGCGTGACCATCAATCCCAACACCTTCGATCGCGACGGCATCGTGCCGATCAGTAAGCTGCGCAAAGGCCAGGAAGTGTGCTTCCACGGACACACCAGCCACGGCACCAGCGGTAGCGCAGATTGCGGCGAGCTCATTGCCACCTTGGGCACCAAGATCATTGTTGAAACGCCGCGCGGTGCCCGAAAAGGCGACTCCGGCGGGCCCATGTATCTACCGGGCGGCGGGCTGGTTGGTGTCTTGTCCACCAGCTACGAGGTCGAAGACAGCAACGGGAATACGCGCTACGTGGTCACCGCAAACGCGCCGCAGGATGGTCGCATGGTGACCATGGAAGAAGAATCGGAGGCGATCAACCGCTACTTCGGTGCCCGCGCCCGCCTTCTTGAACACGACATCACCCCGGGCAGCTCACTTATTGAGGGACTGTCAGAGGCCGGCTCCAGCGACGCCGAAGGCGCTGCCATCGCGCTTGTCGTGATAAGCGTGCTGCTCGGCGGCCTTGCAATCGGCGGCATGATCAGCAACACCATCTTCTAGGGCTGTGACACTAGGGCTGTGGCGTAGTGTTGGCAGCATGAACATCAACGAGATTTTGACCACGCTGCGCGAGTCCTGGGACGAACTTTCCACAGACCAGAAGACGCTCGTCGGCGTCCTTGTCGCTATTGATACCGCCGGCAAGGCATGGGCGCTGCGTGACCTTGCCCGTACCGACGCTCGCCGTATCCGCGGCCCGAAGTGGCTGTGGACGCCGATCATCGGCACGGTAAACACCGCCGGGTGGCTTGCCTACTTCGCGGTAGGCAAGAAGCGCTAGCCCGAGCACTTAGGGCTGTGTTGCCCCGGCATAGAATCGGACTTGATGCACTCGCTCGTACCGGGGCTTTTGCCATGGGTATCGGTCTTTGGCCGCCTCGATTGGCTTTTCTAGATCAACAACGGTGTCTGTCCCTGCAGGACTGCCGAGCGTAAGCACGCCTTGCTCGATTTCGATGTCGGATGCAAATGAGCGCTCTCGGCGTTGACTGCGGATGAGAGCCGTCGGCACTTCAGCGAACACAATCCTTCCGCGGCGCAGGACGATTACGTCCTTTGCGATGTAGCTGGGGCGAATACGTTCGCTGGCAATCAGGGACCAAAGGTAGATAAAGCTCCAGGCCGAGATAATCAGTGCGATCAATCGCAGTGAGCCAGGTGGTAGAAGAAGATGCACTGCCACCATTTCGGACACAAGAACCGCTGTGAGAACACCAAGCATCTGTAGTCGGCCGGGAGGGTGGGGAAGGGCATCCGCGCCATCGGGAATAAGCTGAACGCCTTTGACCCATCGCGTGAGGTCTCGATACAACCCGAGCTCATAGCGTGCGAGGCGGAAACCAGGATGTTTGCGCAGCAGTGCCCAGAGCCTAGCCACCCAGACTCCCTGCTATGGATTCGAGCGCGAACGCCTGCGCTCCACGAGTCGGGACGTCACCCACCGCTAGCCCTGTTTGAGCAGGCTGTAGCGTTTCTAAAACACCCCGCATCAGTCCGAGAGGAAAGAGCTCATGAAGGCGTTGCACGATCGGAGTGACTTTCTCATCGCGCGAGGTTAACGTTGCGAGTTCGCTCCATAACCTGCCAGCCTCACGTGCCGCGGCGATACACGTTTGATCATCAAGGTTTCGTCGAAGCACAGTCCACGTGGCGCTGGTAGCAACACCGGTGAGCGCCATCAGGTCCCACGAGTCCAGCTCCAACTGCAGGGTGTCAGCATCTTCGAAGACAGCGCTCAAACGTTGCCGAATGTCCTCCGGGGCACCCAACGGAGCATGTTGTATCAGCGCAAGGCGCTCACGTTGATGCTGCAGGTGCCGTATCCGTTCATCCAGCAGTGTTAGGGAACGAGCAACGGCGTCATCGGATTGGACGTCGGCTACGGGCACGCCTGCGTCGATAAGTGCCCGAGCCCGAATGACTGCTGCCAGATCCCGGACAGAGTATTCGCGGTAGTTGCCGCTGGTCCGGGCTGGTTCTTCAACTACTCCAGCTTCATGTAAGTGGCGCACTGAGCGGACTGAACAACCAGCTGCAGCTGCTATATCAGAGATCTTCACGACGCCAGACTAAACCCTCACATCGTGTGAGGGTCAAGGCCTGGGGCTAGGAATTCCTAGTTGCGGAATCCGTGGACCGGGGCAGGGATGAAGCCCCCGCGGCGAATGAACGCGTCGTTGCCCACCTGGGACACCGGGATGACCGGCGCGTAGCCGAGTAGGCCACCGAAGTTCACTTCGTCGCCAGGCTTCGTGCCTGGTACGGGGATCAGGCGTGCTGCGGTGGTCTTATGGTTCATCACGCCGATCGCGGCTTCGTCCGCGATCATGCCGGAGATGAGCTCCGCGGACGTGTCGCCAGGAATGGCGATCATGTCAAAGCCCACGGAACAGATCGAGGTCATGGCCTCCAGCTTGTCCATGGTGATGTTGCCGGCACGCACCGCGTCGATCATGCCCTTGTCCTCAGAGACCGGGATGAAGGAACCGCTCAAGCCGCCGACGCGTGAGCAGGCCATCATGCCGCCCTTCTTTACAGCGTCATTGAGCAGGGCGAGAGCTGCCGTGGTTCCGTGGGTACCTACCTGATCCAGGCCCATGTGCTCAAGGATGTGTGCGACGGAGTCACCCATTTCAGCAGTCGGCGCCAACGACAGGTCCACGATGCCAAACGGCACACCGAGGCGCTCTGCCGCCATGTTGCCCACGAGCTGGCCTGCGCGGGTGATTTTGAAGGCGGCCTTTTTTACTTCCTCGGCAACGTCGTTAAGCGTGGCTCCCTCGAGCGAACCCAACGCATTGTTGACCACACCCGGGCCGGACACGCCGACCGATACGACAGTGTCTGGCTCTTCGATGCCGTGGAAGGCGCCGGCCATGAAGGGGTTATCACCAACAGCGTTGGCAAACACGACCAACTTCGCACAGGCGATGGACGATTCTGTGGCCGTCAACTCGGCGGCGCGCTTGATCACGCGGCCCATCTCCGCCACAGCATCCATGTTGATGCCGGCGCGCGACGTAGCCACGTTCACCGACGAACAGATCTTGCTCGTCTGCGCCAACGCGTCAGGGATCGATGCGATCAGGCGGGCGTCGCCAGATGTAGCACCCTTCTCCACAAGCGCGGAGTAGCCGCCAATGAAGTCAATGCCCAGCTCCGCTGCCGCGCGGTCAAGCGCCTTGGCCACAAGCACCGGGTCGCCCGCAACGCCCGCGACCACCAGAGCGATGGGGGAGATGGACACGCGCTTGTTCACAATCGGGATACCCAGCTCACGCTCGATGCCTTCGCACACCGGGACCAGGTTGCGGGCGCGGGTAACTACACGGTCATACACAGCCTCTGCGGTGGCTTCCATGGTGGCGCGCGTACACCCGATCAGTGAGATGCCCATGGTGACGGTGCGGATGTCCAGGCGGTAGTCCTCGATCATGTGGATGACGTCGAGGATGTGTTTGGACTTGAAGTCAAAGTCGAATGCTGCAGCCATGCTAGATCTCATTCATCGCGGTGAAGAGGGCTTCGGACTGCAGGCGGACAACTACGCCGAGACGCTCGCCAACCTCGGCGAGTTCGGCTTGTAGGGCGCCCACGTTGGCGCCTTCTGGTACTTCAACACGCATGATCATGGTGAAGAAGTTGTCCATGAGCGTCTGGGAAACGTCGATGATGTTCAGGTTGCGTTCGGCTGCGGCGTTTGCCACGCCGGCGATGATGCCGACGCGGTCCTGACCCGTGGTCGTGATAATTGCATGCATGGGCAAAGATAGTACCCACTGGGTTACTGTGGGCGTATGCATGACGCACGTTCTTACGTCCTAGTCCTTGGTGCCGGGGGCAAAGTGTCAGCTCACACGGTGCCTTTGCTTGTCGGCACCTCCCACCACGTCTCCGCCCTCGCCCACAATCCCAAGCACGCCGAGCGCCTTGCCGAAACAGGTGCAACCGTGATCATTCAAGACTTGACCAAGCTGGATAGGGAAGGCTGGGCGCGTTTGCTGACGCCGTTTGACGTCGTGGTGTGGTCCGCTGGTGCTGGCGGCGGTGATCCGGAACGAACCTATGCGGTGGACCGTGACGCGGCGATGGTGATGATCGACGCACTTGAAGAACTCGGCGAGTTCGCCCCGCTCTTAATCAACGTCTCCTATGCTGGCGCCCAAGACGGCAAGGCAGAAGACGACGGGTCATCCTGGTACGCCTATGTGGAGGCAAAGAAGGCAGTGGACTTACGTCTGCTTTCCAGCGAGATCGACCAGGTCATCCTGGGACCGACCCTGCTCACCGATGCCCCTGCGACCGGCATCAACATCCTCAACGACGCGCCGCCGCAAAGCTCTGAGACAGCCCGCGAGCTCGTTGCCCAGGTGATTGCGGAGATTATCAACCGGGGCGAGTCCTTTGATCAGAATCCGTTTGAGTTTGAAAATGGCAACCAGAAGCTGCAGGACCTGTAGCTAGCCTTGTAGCCTGGCCGGCTGTTAGGAGCGTACGTACTGCGCAAACGTGCGCATCAGTCCGTTTGCTGCGGACACGTCGTGGTGCGGCAGGTCCGCAACGATGCGCGCATAGTCTTCAGGTGCAAAGTAGCCGTAGTCGTGGTAGAAATCCATGCGCGTACGCATGGCGTCTGCGTTCATCTCCGCGTGGAATTGCGTGGCCCACACGTGGTCGCCGTAGCGCACCATCTGGGTCATCCCGTCTGGGCCAGTCGCCAGCACGGTCAACGCCTCCGGCACCTCTTCCGGTGCCTCAGTGTGGCCGGTTAAAGCAGTAAACGTTTGCGGGGCGGCGGCCAGCAAGACGTCTTTGCACCCAGCCTCGGTGACCTCCACGTGGGTCGGGCCGGAATCTTCCGCGTGCGAATGTCCGATGACGCCGCCGACGTGATCCACTAGCCAGGACAGGCCGAAGCAGACGAAAAAGACCGGTAAACCAGACTCCAACACCTGGGTGAGCACCTCACCGACGTGGCGCTGGTAGTCGTCATACGTTTCATTGCTCACGTTGAGCGAGCTGCCACCAACGATAACGCCAGCAATCCCGTCAAGCGGACCAAGTTCGGCGGCAGGGGAGTCAATCACGCGGTGGACTAACTCAACTTCTTCTAAACCCGTCGACGCCAACGCGTCGTGATACTCGGCGCGGGCCACATCCGGGCCAAGCTCGCCGTTGCGTAGGGAAAGAAAAAGCAGTGTAGACATGCGCGTCATTCTATACCGCTTGGTCTACTTTGAGACAATCAGCCGCGAATCGACTGCTCCACAACATCCAACATGGCGTCCAGTCGCTCCGGCGATTCGCCAGCAGCCAGCCTGGTAAGCACCCCTTCGAGCACTGTCTCGAGGTAGGTTTGGAGGACGTTGACGTTGACGTCGTCACGCAAATGCTCATTGGAACGCAAACGCTCCAGCACCGCCTGATCCAGCACATCCTGGTGCTCACGCCAACGTGCTTCAAAGACCGGGTCGGTACGGAGCTTACGAATGATCTCGCTTCGGGTGGCAAACCAGCCGTGCTCAGCGGGATTGCGCAGAATCTCCCGCATCACCTCAACCAGACCATTTTGGGAAACCACCTCAGCCTGGCGCTGCGCATCCGCACTCACGATGGCAAGAAACAGCGTCTCCTTATCACCAAAATGGTGGAAGATCGCGCCGCGAGTCTTTCCCGTCGCCTCCTCTAGGCGAGCGACGGTAGCCCCCTCAAAGCCATACCTGGCGAAACAATCACGGGAGGCGTCAATGATCTCCTGGCGGCGGCGCGCCAGCTCGCCTTCGCTAATAATCGGCATGGCGTATACGGGGGCTTTCTTGCTTATAGACGTCCACGTGAAAAGGCCACCCGAACACGTACCCGGGCGGCCTTTTCACTTCTTTAGCTACAAACTACGTGCGTAGCTCGTGGCCTTAGCTCTTCACCATCTGGCGCAGCACGTACTGCAGGATGCCGCCGTGGCGGTAGTACTCCGCCTCACCCGGGGTATCCACGCGAACAACTGCGTCGAACTCAACGGTCTCGCCGCCGTCCTTCGTCGCGGTGACGTGAACGGTAGCCGGAATCTCATCGCCCTCGTTGAAGGCGGTGATGCCGCTGATGGCGAAGGTCTCGGTGCCGTCCAGACCCAGGGAAGCGTGGGATTCGCCCTCCGGGAACTGCAGCGGCAGAACGCCCATGCCGATCAGGTTGGAGCGGTGGATACGCTCGAAGGACTCTGCGATCACGGCGCGAACACCAAGCAGGTTGGTGCCCTTTGCAGCCCAGTCACGGGACGAGCCGGTGCCGTACTCCTTGCCGGCGAGAACAACCAGCGGGATGTTCTTCTCGGCGTAGTTCATCGCAGCGTTGTAGATGAAGTCTTGCGGAGCGCCTTCCTTGGTGAAGTCGCGGGTGTAGCCACCCTGCTCTTCCACCAGCTCGTTGCGCAGACGGATGTTTGCGAAGGTGCCGCGCACCATGACCTCGTGGTTACCACGGCGGGAACCAAAGGAGTTGTAGTCGTGGCGTGCAACACCGTGTGCATCCAGGTAGTCCGCAGCCGGGGTGCCCGGCTTGATGGAGGAAGCAGGGGAGATGTGGTCCGTGGTCACGGAATCGCCCAGCTTCGCCAGAACGCGTGCACCAGCGATGTCGGTGACTGCCTCCGGCTCCTCCGGCATACCGTCGAAGTACGGTGCCTTGCGGATGTAGGTGGAGTCCTCGTTCCAGTCGAAGGTCTTGCCGGTCGGAATGTCCAGACCCTGCCACTGCTCGTCGCCCTTGAAGACGTCTGCGTAGTCAGCCTCGTACATCTCGCGGGAGATGGTGGAAGCGATGGTGGACTCGATCTCCTCGGTGGACGGCCAAACGTCCTTCAGGAAGACGTCATTGCCGTTAGCATCCTGACCCAGCGGCTGGGTCTCGAAGTCGAAGTCCATCGTACCGGCGATTGCGTATGCGATGACCAGCAGCGGAGACGCGAGGTAGTTCATCTTCACGTCCGGGGAAATGCGGCCTTCGAAGTTACGGTTACCGGACAGCACTGCGGTTGCGGTCAGGTCGTACTCGTTGATTGCCTCGGAGACCTCGTTCGGCAGCGGGCCGGAGTTACCGATGCAGGATGCACAGCCGAAGCCAGTCAAGTAGAAGCCGACAGCCTCGAGGTCCTTCCACAGGTCTGCGCGCTCGTAGTAGCCGTCAACAACCTGGGAGCCCGGAGCCATGATGGTCTTGACCCACGGCTTCGCCTTCAGTCCCTTCTCTGCAGCCTTGCGAGCCAACAGGGCAGCGCCGACCATCACAGACGGGTTGGAGGTGTTGGTGCAGGAGGTAATAGCAGCAATTGCTACGGCACCGTGGTCAAGCGTGAACTCGCCACCCTGCGGGGACTCGATGACAACCGGCTTGGATGCGCGGCCCTCAGCGCCAGCAGCGGCAGATTCGCCGTTGCCCGGCCAGGACTGGTTGTATTCCACGGAGTCAACCTTCGGTGCGCGAACCGGCTCGAAGGTCTCGTTGCCTGCGGTGTTGTAGTCCGGCAGCTGATTGCGGAAGGTCTCCTTGGCATCTGCCAGAAGAATGCGGTCCTGCGGGCGCTTCGGGCCAGCGATGGACGGCACAACGGTGGACAGGTCGAGCTCGAGGTACTCGGAGTACTCAGCCTCAGCAGCGTCCTGCTCCAGCCACATGCCCTGAGCCTTGGCGTATGCCTCGACGCGGTCGATGTCCTCCTGGGAACGGCCGGTGAGGTGGAGGTAGTTGATGGTCTCCTCGTCGATCGGGAAGATCGCACAGGTGGAGCCGAACTCCGGGGACATGTTGCCGATGGTGGCGCGGTTTGCCAGCGGAATCTGCTTGACGCCGTTGCCGTAGAACTCGACAAACTTCTGCACTACGCCGTGCTCACGCAGCATCTCGGTGATGGTGAGCACCACGTCGGTTGCGGTTACGCCGGCCGGGATCTCGCCGGTCAGCTTGAAGCCAACCACGCGCGGGATCAGCATGGACACCGGCTGGCCGAGCATTGCAGCCTCGGCCTCGATGCCGCCGACGCCCCAGCCCAGGATGCCCAGGCCGTTTTCCATGGTGGTGTGGGAGTCCGTACCAATACAGGTGTCCGGGTATGCCACGCCCTCATTGTCAAAGACAACGCGGGACAGGTACTCGATGTTCACCTGGTGGACAATGCCGGTTCCCGGCGGGACAACGCGGAAGTTGGAGAAGTTCTCAGCACCCCAGCGCAGGAACTGGTAGCGCTCCTCGTTGCGCTGGTACTCGATCTCTACGTTCTTCGCCTCAGCAGCCTCGGAACCGAATGCTTCGATGATCACAGAGTGGTCGATGACCATTTCGGCCGGGTTCAGCGGGTTAACCTGGTCTGGGTTGCCGCCGAGGGAGGAGACAGCCTCGCGCATGGTTGCAAGGTCAACAACACACGGCACACCGGTGAAGTCCTGCATCAGTACACGCGCAGGGGTGAACTGGATCTCAATGGACGGCTCTGCCGATGGATCCCAGTTCGCGATTGCCTTGATGTGGTCTGCGGTGACGTTCTTGCCGTCCTCGGTGCGCAGCAGGTTCTCACCCAGAACCTTGAGGGAGTAGGGAAGCTTCTCCATGCCTTCTACGGCGTCGAGTGCGAAGTAGTCATACGACTTTCCGCCGACCTCGAGCGTCTTCTTGGCGTTGAAGGAGTTCTTGCTTTCAGCCACAGTGAGCTCCGTTTCTCGTTGATATGTGGGGTACATGACCCGTGGCGGTCAACCATTAATCATATGCCAGGCGCCACAGTTCTACCGCAATAATAACAGTACGAGCGTTATGTTTTGGTTTTTGGCGTAGATTATTTCTCTATGCATAGCGCTGACATCGATGTTTCCTCCCTCGTGCACCAGCTCCGCGAGGACAATATCGCCCTCCAAGTGGCCAACGAGGACCTTGAAAACCATGTCGCGAATGCGTTACCTGAGAATCACGGGCTCGTCATTTTGGAACACACGCCACCCCATATCCCGGATGTTCGGGACTTGGCACAGGACCTGGCCAATGAGACGGGCATTGACACCGTTATTGTCCGCACTCCTGACGTTGCTATTGCAGTGAGTAACTCGCTGACGCGCGCCCAGGTGGAACAAGGGGAGCGAGCGATGGTCGCGCAGCCTGACTATGGGGACGGCCTCAGGGCATTCTTATCGACGTCCACGCAAACCCAACCCGCGTGGCTCCCCATTTTTCTCGCCATTGTTGTTGTTACCACTGTTGTGATTGTCGCCTCCTGGCGAGCCGTCAAACCGTTGGGCACGTCACGTATGTGACAAAACTCACACTATCTCTCGGCGTGTCTAAACGGCCAGCTAGCCGCGCCGCCTAGTCACGCCAAAAGCCTTGACTGCTGTTGCGGTTGGTAAAGAATGTGAAACAAGTTGATCTCGTGACGTATGGTTCTGCTGTCGGCTCGTGAGCCGAAGGTTGTCAAACCGTTACCCAACAGCAACATAACGGTGGCACGCTCTAGTCAAGCTGCCATCGCTGACCGATACGGGCATGTGGGGAAGCACGCTACGTAATCGTCACGTTGTTGGGGGTTGGTTTCGTCTGCCTTCGGTCTGCGCGCCTGCATCAGTAGTCAACTTTGAAGTGACCGCACGTCAAGGCTTAACGCTTGTCACGACCGGGCCTAGTCAGCCCGTGGGCTTTGGCGCGCGGTGTGAGGAGCACCTTCGTGGGCAACCCATTTTTGAAGGCGAGCGCCGCAGTGGCAGTCACCGCTGCATTGACATTCGCCAGTGCAGCACATCCCGTGCGCGCAACCGAATCCACCGCGGAGCTTGTCGCCGCTGTCGCGCGCGCCCAAGCAAACGTGGATGAACTCACCCTTGGGGTCGGTGACCTCCAGGAGAGCGTGAACCGCGCCTTGGTTGATCTGCGCGATGCCCAGGCTCGCGCCGAACAGGCGCGCCGCGGCGCCGAAAATGCGGACGAGCGCCTCAAAGCTGCCGAGGAGGCGGTGGCAAAGGCACGTGAAGAACTAAGCAACATCACCCGCTCGCAGTACCGCGGCGCGGGCCAGTCCAGTGTGCTGAACTCCTTAAGTTCCGGGAGCGGTCAGCGCGAGGTACTTGAGCGCTCCCAGTTCCTGAAGCAGCGCTCCAAAGAGAAGCAAGAAGCGCTCGAGGCCGTTGAGCGCGCTCGCATCGAGGCCGCCAACGAAGCGTCCGTGGCACGTGAGGCTGCCAAGCTGGCGGAAGCAGCAGCGGGAGATGCCGCTGACGCTGAAACCAACGCGCGACAGCTGCTTGAAGACAATGCCCAGGCACTCAACGAGCGCAACGCCGCACTCGCCGAGGCCCAGGCTGCGCTTGACGCGGCTGAGGGCGAGTTGGGTGAGGTGCGTCCGGGCGTCGAAAAGCAGGAAGCCCCGACATACGAGGCACCTGAGGTTGACCAGGAGATCGTGGACGAAGTCACCGAGCGTGTAGCCGAGATCGCCCCGGAAGCACCGTCCCCAGAACCCGAGGTCATCGCACAAGCCGTTGCTGCCGCCCAGATCGCTTCCCCGGACAACGCGGTCGAGGAAGCCTCCAACATCGCAGCCTCTGCAGCGCTAGTGGGCTCGACGCAAACCCCGCACGCAACCTTCGCCGACCCGTACGCCAGCGGCACTGCCATGAGCTCCTCGTCTGACCTTTTGGACATCGTCTCTGCCTTCGCCGGCGGCCTGCAGACAGGCCTGGGCGTCTCCGACACTGCCGGCCAGAGCGTCTCTGACTCCCTGTCCGAGCTCCTGCCGGCCGTTGAAACCGCTGAATCCATCACCGAGGAAATCCAGCAGGCCGTCGCGCCAGCTAACTCCGGCTCCGTGGAAACCGCAATCGCTCGCGCCATGTCCGTTGTGGGCACGCCGTACGTGTGGGGCGGCGGCGACGCCAACGGCCCAACCACCGGCGTCAACGGCGGCAGCGTTAAGGGCTTCGACTGCTCCGGCCTAGTGCTTTACGCCTTCGCCGGCGCTGGTGTCTCCCTGCCGCACTACACCGGGTACCAGTACCAGCGCGGCACCCAGATCGATCCCAGCCAGGCACAGCGCGGCGACCTGTTGTTCTGGGGCCCGGGCGGCTCCCAGCACGTGGCCATCTACCTTGGCGACGGCACCATGATCGAAGCCCCCCAAGCCGGCCAAAACGTATCCGTAGTCCCGGTGCGTTGGGCAAACATGTCCCCGAAGGCTGTGCGACTGCTCTAACGCCTACGGGTACGCTGATTACCCATGGCCTTTCATGACTACGATGCACTCCTCGTCTTGTCTTTCGGTGGTCCCGAAGGGGAAGACGAGGTTATTCCATTTCTGGAGAACGTAACGCGCGGGCGTGGCATCCCGCGCGAGCGCCTGGCAAAGGTCGGCGAGCACTACTTTCACTTCGGTGGTGTCAGCCCAATTAACGCGCAGAATCGCGAGCTCATCGCAAACATTGAGGCGGAGCTTACTGCCCGCGGCATCGACCTGCCGGTCTATTTTGGCAACCGCAACTGGTATCCCTTTGCCGCTGAAACTGCGGAGCAGATGCTTGCCGACGGCCACCGCAACCCCCTCGTCTTCGCCACCAGTGCCTGGGGCGGCTACTCCGCCTGCCGCCAATACGACGAAGACATCCAGCGTCTCCGTGAAGTCACCCCGGAGCTCAACTACACCAAGCTGTGGCAGTTCTACGGCCACCCTGTGTTTGTGCAGCTGATCGCAGATAAGCTGCGTGCCGCTGTTGAACGCGCCCCCGAAGGTGCGACCGTGCTGTTTACCGCACACAGCGTACCGACGGCCGCCGACGCCGCCGCCGGAGGCGCCGAAGACCCACACCTGTACTCGCGCCAGGTCGCTGAAGCAGCGCGCCTCGTCGCTGCCGAAGCGGGCGTGAGCGACTACGAAGTGGTGTGGCAGTCTCGCTCCGGCAACCCCGCAACCCCGTGGCTTGAGCCTGACGTTGTTGACCGGACCCGCGAACTGCATGGCGAAGGCAAACTGCAACACCTCATCTGCGTCCCAATCGGGTTTATTACTGACCACATGGAGGTGGTCTGGGACCTAGACACGGAGCTTAAACAGGCGTGTGACGAGATTGGTGTCAGCTTCGAGCGCGTCGGCACCGTTGGTCTGGAGCCGGCGTTTGCATCGATGATTGTGGATTTAGTCGAGGCAGTCGCCACCGATGTCAAGCCGCAAACCTTGTCTAGCGTTGACACGTTGGGATGCACGGTCAATGGCGAGCCCTGCAAGGTGGACTGTTGCGCGCCAGTGCGACCCCCACACGCTGGCCCCACCCAGGTCAGGTCCAGGCACGACGATAATCAATAACCGCATCCGCAACCCCCGCCATGCGGGCGCTACGCACGTGGCGCCACAAGGCAAAGAGTTGCGGGTCAAATGAATGGTCGCCCAGACGGTCGGTCACCGTCTCAATGGTTGCCGCCACTCGGTCGGCACGCGCAAATAGCTTCGCTGCACGTGGCGTGACCCCCACGGGAAGCCCCGGGGTGTCGTAGAAATCCGCAAGTGTGCCCACCGTCAGACGCGGATTTGGAAGATCCTGCCTGGTGCCGCCGGCGGCCTCAATCAACACTGCGGCCTCGTCTGTCGCCCGCGACAACAACTGGTCCGCCTCCCCGGGAGACAGCCACTCAGGCTCCGGCAACGGATCCTGCTCCACAAACCACCGCCAGTGCACCTCGCTTGTCTGATATTCCGGTACCAAGATGTGCTGCGCGTCCACCCCCCGCAGCACGATCGCGCCGGCCTGTGTAAGCGCCTCCATTGCGGGCGAGCCAGCCCGAAGTCGCGCCGCCTGACCAGGGCCCCACAACACAAGGCGTACGACGGGATCGGGGGAGGTGAGGTTGGAGTGCGTGCGGACGTCGGCAAGCAACTGCCCAACAGGCGCCCCACCGAAACTGTGCCGACCACCCAAATCACGTAACGCATCAAGCGTCTCATCCGTTGACTCAACGCCATACAGCCACGCCGCCAACCAGACGGCAGTGTTTTGCAACGGAGAATAAACCTGAGCGCGCGTGTGCATTCCGGCCAGTCTAGCCAGACCGATAGAATACGGACACACTATGGGAGACAGTCGCTACAGCGGAGACATTTTTAGCGGACATGCGCGCACCAGGCGCCCAACCTACCCGTCGGTGCCGGCCGAACCCGGCATCATCGTGGAGATCGTTGGCAATGATTTCGTCGGCGCCGTCGTCGGGTTTGAACGCACCTACGACGGCGACTTCGTCCGGCTTGAAGACCGCTACGGCACCCAACGACTCTTCAAAATGCTGCCAGGCGCTTTCATGGTAGAAGGCCAACGCGTGACGCTGACCAGGTACGTGCCCAAGCGTGACAACGGCCCGGCGCGCTCCAACTCCGGCTCACGCAAAGTGGCAAACGTCCAGGCAAAAGTGGCTCAGCCGAGCCGCATCTGGGTAGAAGGTATTCACGACGCCGCGATCGTTGAGAAGGTGTGGGGCCACGACCTACGCGTCGAAGGTGTTGTGGTGGAATACCTCGAAGGCTTGGACAACCTGCCGGAGAGACTCGCCGAGTTCCAGCCAGGGCCGGGCCGGCGCATCGGTGTGCTGGCAGACCACCTGATCGAAGGCACCAAAGAGTCGCGCCTAGTCGAGGGCGTCGGGCCGCACGTGCTTGTTACCGGACACCCCTACATTGACATCTGGGCGGCAGTGAAACCTGCCAGTGTCGGCATTGCTGCCTGGCCCGACGTCCCCTACGGCGAAGACTGGAAAACCGGCACCTGCCAACGCCTCGGCTGGTCTGACCCGAAGGAAGGCTGGCACCGCGTTTACTCCTCGGTCAACACCTTTCGTGACCTGGACTACACCCTGATCGGGGCGGTTGAACGGCTCGTGGATTTCGTGACTAATCCTGAGCTGAGCAAAACAGATATGTAGCATGGCCGCCATGGGTCCATTGATATGGTTTGCGGCAGCCGCGGTGCTTGCCATCCTTGAAGTATTCGTTGGCGAAATGACCCTGCTCATGATCGCCGCCGGTGCGCTGACAACAGCGGGCTTCTCGCTGATCGGCATCCCGCCTGCTGCTGAAGTTGCCATCTTTGCCGCATCGTCCGCCGCCTTTTGGTTCTTCCTGCGCCCGTACTTGCGGCGTCGTTTGGAATCGCCGAAGGCGTACGACGAATCACCTCGCGCACTCGTCGGCTCACGTGCCGAGGTGGTTGAAGACATCACCCCAGTGGGGGGACAGGTGCGTTTCGACGGCAGCATCTGGTCCGCCCGCGCCCTCGACCCAGGGGAGACCTATACGGTGGGTGACGTAGTAACTGTCTCTGCAATTGATGGCCCAGTCGCGGTCGTCTGGAAGGACTAGAGCATGCCAGGCCTTTTTCTTTTTGGCGTCATCCTTATACTTGTGGTGTCGCTGCTTTTTGCATCCGTGAAGATGATCCCGCAAGGCGAAGCCGCCGTAGTTGAGCGTTTAGGCCGCTACACACGCACCGTCTCCGGTGGATTGACGCTTCTGGTGCCCTACATTGACCGTATTCGTGCCCGTGTGGATACGCGTGAGCGCGTTGTTTCGTTCCCGCCGCAGGCGGTGATCACGCAGGACAACCTGACCGTGGCAATTGACACGGTGGTGACGTTCCAGATCAATGACCCCGCTAAGGCGATCTATGGCGTTGACAACTACCTGGTCGGCGTGGAGCAAATCTCTGTGGCCACGCTGCGTGACGTTGTCGGCGGTATGACGCTGGAAGAGACGCTGACGTCACGCGAGACCATCAACCGCCGCCTGCGCGGCGAGCTGGACGCGGCAACCGCCAAGTGGGGTCTGCGTATTAGCCGTGTGGAGCTGAAGGCGATTGATCCGCCACCGTCCATCCAGCAGTCCATGGAGATGCAGATGAAGGCGGACCGCGAAAAGCGCGCCATGATTCTGACTGCTGAAGGTAAGCGCGAGTCTGACATCAAGACAGCGGAGGGTGAGAAGCAGGCACGCATCCTGTCCGCGGAGGGCGAGAAGCACGCCGCCATCCTGAACGCGGAAGCCGAGCGCCAGGCGATGATCCTGCGCGCTGAGGGTGAGCGCGCGGCGAAGTACCTTGAGGCGCAGGGTGAGGCCCGCGCAATTCAAAAGGTCAACGCGGCGATTAAGTCTTCCGGCGTGACCCCTGAGCTGCTGGCCTACCAGTACCTGGAGAACTTGCCAAAGATTGCCAATAATGATGCGGCGACGATGTGGATGATCCCGTCCCAGTTTGGCAACTCTCTGGAGCAGTTTGCGAAGGCCTTTGCCAACAAGGACGATGACGGCGTGTTCCGCTACGAGGCACAGCGCGTTGACCAGGACACCAAGGACCTGGCGTCGGAGGGGGATACGGATCAGTGGTTTGATACCTCCACTGACCCGGAGCTGGCCCGCGCACTGGCGGAGGCGCGTGCGGTTGCGAACAAGCACGTCGACGAGCCGGATCCGACGCAGCACCGTGCGCCTGAGACGCCGATTGCTAACCCGCTGGAAATCGAGCGGCCTAGCGACCTTCCTCAGCCCGAGTAATTAGGTTGAGCGCTAGGCGCCACCCCGCCTGTTCCGCTTGCCACCCCGCGGCCTGGAGACGCTGACTCATCGCCTGTTTGGAGATGCCCAGCTCCCGGGCCGCTTCGTTTTGGTTCATCCCGCGGCGCACCAGGGCAGTGGCCTCCCGGCCCTCAATGGTGCGTTTTTGCAGCACGTGGCCGACAAGCGCGAAAGCTGCGGCGATGTCTTCCGCGTTGGTGCCTGGGTTACGGGTGTCTACGCCTACTTTCACCTGCGCCGGGCGCGTGCCTACTGCCTCCGAAGCAGCATGCACGCCGCGCCCATGCGAGGTGATGCCGAGGCCGATGGCCCAGTCACCGTCCGAAAGCAGGGCCATCACCAGGTTCAGCGCGTGCTCAGGCGTATCGACGTCCGCGCGAATATCCTCAACGCCCACCACCTCAAACTCCGCCACCCCCGGCAGCGAGGACAGTGCCTCGGCCGAGCGGGAGACGTATTCGCCGCGCCGCCGCTCGCGGCCCCGATACCTTGCATGTACGCCAATCACGCCAGCAATCCTAGCGTTAATGACTTAGCGGTCTACCTTGGGGGCTTGACGGGTGGGTTGGGGGAGGTTGGCGTCGAGAAGCAGGCCAACAAGCCCCACGACGGTAAGCGCAACGGTCAGAGCGATGACGGTGGGGCTTGCGTGTCCGCTGAGCGTGTCTCCAAGCAGAACCGTGACAATTGTCCCAGGCAGGGAGCCGACAAACGTGGCCACCGCAAACGGTACAACCCGAACACGGGTCAACGCGCAGGCGTAGTTCATAATGCTGAACGGCACAAACGCCACCATGCGAAGACTTGCCACCGCCAGCCATCCGCGGGATTCCAGTCGGGCGTTAATGCGTTCCACCGAGGGATGGGTCAACCGAGGTGCTACGAAATCTCGAAGCGTATACCGCACAACCAGCAGCGTAATCACGGCAGCAACCGTGGTGGCACTAATCGCAATCAGGATGCCCAGCGCGGGGCCAAACAGCAGGCCGGAAGATACCGTCAGGATGGTGCGCGGAATCGGAAACAGCGTGATGCCGACATATAGCAGCCAAAAGATCACCGGGAACCATGCTCCCGTGGAATCAGCCCAGGAGCGGAGGGTGGAGGGCGTTGGGGCGTCGAAAAGCAACCAGCCCAACACAAACACGACCAGTGCCGCAAGAAGGAGTAGCTGGCGACGCTTCACACAACCTCCCAGACGAAAAACACCCCGCAACATGTGCAGGGTGATGGTTGTGCCCGGAGGGGGACTTGAACCCCCACGTCCGTTAATAGGACACTAGCACCTCAAGCTAGCGCGTCTGCCATTCCGCCACCCGGGCTTTGGGTGTTTCGGCCTTTCGGCCAGGCACTCGCATAACTATAGGTCGGCCCGCCGCGCCCGCCAAATCGCCAGCGCAACGGGCTATATCTGCTAAATTCTCCCGCATGCTACCACCACCTAGAAGAATGATGACGTACCGCTGGTTCGTCCCACCAGTGCCACCAGCGGACGACGCCCAACACCTCACGCCCAGCTCGTGGACCGCAGGTCGTCGGGTGGTAGGCGACATGGTGTTTGCCTACCCGCGCGTTTTGGCGTTGCATGTTTTTAGCTACCTCATTGGCTCCGGTGTGGGGGCGTTTGTGCCCGTCGTAGTGGGCAAGATTGTGGACGGCCTCCTGGGCGATACCGACTTCAACGCCTGGTGGCTGTTTGGAGTGCTTATCGCAATCTTTTTTGTGCAGTTTCTTGGAGAGGCAACGGGCGACGGCCTTTCCGCAGCGTCCGTGGGACGTGTGCGCCACTTGGCGCAGCAGAATTTGACGTTGGGGGTGATGCGCAACGGGGCGGGATCGATGAGTCCTGGCACGGTGCTCAACACCATCGACGCCGACTCCAGCACGATTGCGAACTACCGCGAGTCCTTATCGTTTCCGCTCATGGCGCTTGGTTACTCCACGGGTGCCGTGGTGGCGATGTGGAGCGTCTCACCGTGGGTTGCGCTGGCTGTGCCTGTCTCCATTGTTGTCATCGCGCTGTTTTCGGCGTGGACTTCGCGCCCCATTACCCGCATTTCGCTCAAGCGTCGCGCTGCGGAGGCTGACGTTGCGGGTCTTGCAACCGACGTTGCGCAGGGGATTCGTGCTGTGAAAGGCCTGGGCGCTGCCACGGCGGTCACCGGCCGTTTTGCCACCTCTACGCAAACGGCGCGCGGGCTGAACCTGCAGTTTTTGGTGGTTGATGCGTGGTTGAGCTTTGCTCGCCAGGCAGTTGCGTGGGTGTGTAACGCGTTGATCATTTTCGTTGCTGCTCGTTTGACGCTGCGCGGTGAGATTACCCCGGGTCAGATGGCTTCCGTTGCGCTTTTGGTTCCGCCGGCGTTAAACATGGCAGGCTTCGCGTTCGGTGACTTGGCTAGCGGATGGGGTCGCGCGGTAGCCAGTGGTCAGCGCGTATCTGAGCTGTATAGCGCGGGTGAGGCGTTGGCTGCGCCCGATGCTGGTGTTGCCGCCGAGGTGCCGGGCCCTGGACTCTGGGTGCTACCGCCTGACCAGGAGTCTTACGAGTTGACCTCATTGTGGGCCCAGCGCGACGACGTCTTGTTCCCGCCGCACACCGTCAACATCTTCGAGGGCACGATTGAAGACAACGTCAATCCACGCGGCGAGTTTTCTGACACGGCGGTCAAAGAGGCGCTAACGGCGGCGCATTGCCAGGACATTTTACGACGCCTCGGCGGTGTCGGACCTGACGGCGAGCTGCCAACTGCGCCGCTTGGAGAGGCCGGCCTGAACCTCTCCGGCGGCCAACGCCAACGCGTCGCCCTCGCCCGCGCTCTGGCCGCGAACCCGGAAGTGCTGATCCTCGATGACCCAACGACCGGCCTCGATTCCGTCACCCAAGCCAACGTGGTCGAGGCAGTCAAGGCGCTACGTGGCGGCGCAACCACTGTTGTCATCACCGGCAACACCACGTGGGGTGCGGCTGGCCAAGCGTTGGAGGTGAAGTAAATGCAGCGAGAGTATGAGCGCACTGATGCCGTTGCCCCTGCGACAGTTCGAGAGACCTTTGCTTACCTGTCGCAGCTTCCGAACGCGTTGAATAGGCGTTGGTGGGTGGTACTGCTCAGCGTCCAGGTGTTGATTGTCTCAGCCTATGCGCTGCAGGCGAATCTTTTTGGCCGAAGTGTTGATCCGCTGACTGGCACGTCGGTTCCTGTCCTCGGTACCGGCACGCGCGCGTTTGTGGTGACGATTGCCCTTGCCATGGCATGCATGCTGATCGACGTGGCGTTGCGGATGCTGAGCTTCTACATCGTTGGCTCAAAGGTTGCACGGGCGTCGGTGGATTTGCGACGGCGCTGTTTAGATGCCGTGCTTCGCGCGCCGGTCCCACGGGTGATGGAGCTGGGTACCGGCAACGTGATTACCCGCATGACCAAAGACATTGACGAGGTTGTTCGGATTATCACGGCCATCGGTTCGCGCGTGTTGACGACGGTGTTTGTGTTCCCAATTTCGTTCATTGGGCTTTTGCTTATCGACGCACGCCTCGCCCTCATCCTCATCACCCTCATCCTCTGCGCCTACCCGTTTGCCCGTGAAATCATTCGGAGCATCCCGGCGGCGTCGAATGCGGTGAGTGTTGCTGAGGCGAAACGGAACGCAGCACTACTTGATACGGTCCGTGGTCTGCCTACGCTGCGCGCGTTTGGACTGCAGAACTGGGCGCTTGGGCGGATGCGCAAGGCTTCGTGGGGTGCGGTAGAGGCGACGATGGATCGCGTACCCTGGTTTATCCGTCTTATGGGGCTGGGCCAGGTCGTTTTCGCCGCGTGGCTGTTGCTGACGCTCGGGGTGGGTGCGTGGTTGGTTGCTCATGGGTCGATTAGCCCCGGTCAGGCAAGTGCCGCGGTGTTTTTGGTGATCCGCGCAGAGGTGATGGTGTTCAATGCCCTGTTTTTCGTCGGAGAGCTGCAAAGCGCGGCGACCTCTGTCGGGCGTGCGGTGAGTTTGGCAACGTTGGCAGATGGCCGTGAGGCATCCGCACTGCCTGAGGACTTGAACGCACCGGTAGATGTTGAGGTGGATAACGTCTCGTTTGCCTACCCGGGTGGAGCGAACGTGTTGGAGAATCTTAGCGTCACGTTGGCCGCTGGTACGACGACTGCGCTGGTGGGCACTTCAGGTGCGGGCAAGTCGACACTGGCTGCGCTGATTGCGGGCCTTGTGGAGCCGACCGCGGGCCGCATCCGCGTGGGTGAGGTGGACACGACTCAGGTCAGCGACCTGTGGACAGCTAAGAACGTGACGCTCATGACCCAAGACGTCCACATCTTTGCCGGTACATTGCGTCAAGACTTGGCCATGGCTGATGAGGACGCTTCAGATGCAGATCTGTTGGATGCGCTCCGCCGCGCAGGTTTGGATCCCGAAAGCGCCCAGTTTGCGCGCGTATTCCCGCAAGGCCTGGACACCCCGGTTGGTGCTGGCGCTGAGGACCTGCCGCCGGAGACGGCCCAGCAGGTGGCGTTGGCGCGTGTTGCACTTGCGTCGCCGAAGGTGCTGATCTTGGATGAAGCCACAGCAGAGGCCGGAAGTGATGACACTAACGCTTTGGAGGCTGCCGCCGCGGCAATTACCAAGGGGACTACGGCACTGGTAGTGGCGCACCGCCTGGATCAGGCTGCGGCCGCTGACCGCATTCTGGTTATGGACGCAGGGCAGATTATTGAGGACGGCACCCACGCCGAGCTATTGACCCAACGGGGGAGATATGCGCAACTATTTGCAGCGTGGAGTGGCGGAGGTCACTAACCCTCAGGTACTAATGGGGCCATGACTGCTTCATATGTTTCTGATCGTTTCCCTGGCCCTGACCCGTACGCGCCGCTGAAGGAGGTACCGTCGTTTGACATCTCGTCCAACGACGTCGTGGATGGTGAGCGCCTCCCGGATCACCTAGCCGGCGATAACGCCACCAGCCCGCACCTTGCTTGGTCGAACGTGCCTGAGGGCACGAAGACATTTGCTGTGACCTGCTTCGACCCGGATGCGCCGACTGCTTCTGGGTTCTGGCACTGGTCGGCGTTTAACATCCCGGCCGATGTCACGGAGTTGCCCGCCGGCGCGGGTGCCGAGGACGGCATGGGCGTCGGCGCTGTCGTTTTGACTGGTGATGCCGAGGTGAAGGGCTACTACGGCGCAAACCCGCCCGCCGGCCACGGCCCGCACCGTTACCTGTTTGTGGTGCACGCTGTGGATACGGAGCTTGATGCGGACAGCATTGCTAACCCGACGCAGCTTGGTTTCAACCTTTACTTCCACACGCTTGGCCGTGCCTTAACGTGGGGTTGGTACGAGAACAAGTAACCTCTGCGCAATGGTTCCAATTCAGTTGCGTGCCGGCGGCGCCTTTATGGCGCTGGCGGTGGTCTTGTTCATTTTCGCGTTTCTCGCGTTCATGCGCGGGGATCAAACGTATGCGATCACGCTGCGTTTTGTGTTGACGTGTGTGGCGTCGTTGATTTTCGGCGCATTTGCAACGACCAACACCGCAACGGGCGGCTCGCGGAAGCAGCTTGTTGCGTTGGGGGTGGCAGTTGCGCTGATCGCTGTGGGCATGGTGGTGCCCAACCAGGCGCTGACCATTGTGCCCACCACCTCACTTGCATTGTGGGGCGGTGGGGCGCTGGTGTGTGCGCTTATTCTGCGTCGTTTTTCCAGGTAAGCCCGCTACCTACGGCCTGGCTGATGTTGCTCAGGCCGTGGAGCTTCAGCTGCTTGTCGACGCCCACGTGCACCCCACGAACCCACCCCAGCCCTCCGTAGATGAACGGGGTGTATCCCTGCAGCAGGCTTGCACCCGCAGTGATTCGCTTCCACGCTTCTTGTGCGTCCATGATGCCGCCGGAGCTGACGAGCACGAGCTTGTCGCCGACGCGAGCGTGCAGCCGCTGAAGCACCTCCAAGGAGCGTGCGGTCAGCGGAGCACCGGAAATGCCGCCGGCGCCCATCGCCGCAACCTCGTCGGCGGGGGTTTTCAGGCCCTCGCGAGAGATGGTGGTGTTAGTGGCCACGATGCCAGCCAGGCCGAGCTCGACGGCCAGGTCCGCTACAGCGTCGATATCCTCGTCTGAAAGATCGGGGGCAATCTTGACCAACACCGGCGTATCGGTGGAGTCCTTGACAGCGCCCAGGATTGGACGCAGTTCCTCCACAGCCTGTAGGTCACGCAACCCAGGGGTGTTGGGAGAGGAGACGTTGACCACCACGAAGTCTGCCAGAGGCCCGAGCAATGTGGCGCCTGCGCGGTAGTCGGCGACGGCGTCGGCAGCGGTCTTGTTCTTGCCAATGTTGATGCCTACGACATCGTTCGATTTGCGCTTGCGCAGGCGGCTAGCAACCTTCAGGGCACCGTCATTGTTAAAGCCCATACGGTTCAAAATGGCTTTGTCCGCAGGCAGGCGGAACAGACGCGGGGTGTCGTTGCCAGGCTGCGGTTGCGGGGTGACCGTGCCAACCTCCGCGTAGCCGAATCCGACCGCGCCCCAGGCATCCAACGCGGTGGCGTTTTTATCAAATCCCGCTGACAGGCCCAGCGGCGAGGGGAAACGAACCCCGAAAAGTTCCTGCTCAAGACGCGGGCTGTGCACGCGCACGACCTTTTCCATCCCGCGGTTGAGCGGCGTGACCGTATTGAGCACACCGAGCGCACCGGAGATGATGCCGTGGATGCGCTCAGGGGGGATGCGGAACATGAGTTTCAGCGCGGTGTCATAAAGCGTCATCATGGATCCTTTACAGTGTTTCTTTCACGATTTGGATGCCGTCGCCGGTGGCGGAGGCGATGATCAACGTGGCGTCGTCAAGCGAAATGATGCTCTGCGGATCCGCAACTGTCGCTACCTGCGCTTTTTGCACTGGCACACCACCGGACAGGTCGTAGCCGGTGGCGGTGTTGTCAGCAGTGGACGTGATCCAAGCGAGCTTGTTCGCCGCATCCCACGTCACATCCCACGGGCCTTGCGCCACAGGCGCCGTCTGGTGCAGACGAATGATGTCCATGGTGTTGTAGACAAAGAGCTGCGAGCCGGTCGCGTCAGCCGCGAGCACCACACCATCCGTTCCGTCAATCTTGCCCACGCCAAGGCCCACGCGCAGCGTGCCGCCCTGCCTGCCACCGGTCCAATCGACGTCTTGAATCGTGGTATCGAAGCGATTGATACGTACCACCGCATCATCCTGATCAGGCAACTGCATAGCGATCAGCTGGTCGGTTTCACGCGCTACGGAGATCGTGTCCACCTTTTTACCGTCGCGGTACACCCACACCTTGCGTTGCGCATCGCTCGCGGTTACCACCTCACCACTAGAGGTGACCACTGCGGCGGTCGCAGGCTCTTCCACTTCCAAGGTGGTCTCACCGCTCGCGTCAAACAGGCGTACCTGACTGCCGCAAGCCAACGCGAACGTCCCAGCGTTTGCGCTGACCTCGCCGCAGGAGGCGTCGGTGGGGTAGGTCACGGCAGTGTTGTTACGCAGCTGCTCAACAGTGCCCACATGCACAGCATCATCGGTACGAACCGCAACCAGGTCACCAGTGGTATCCAAGTCACGCACCGGGGCAAACGCGATTACCTCCCCGTCCGGGTCTGTCGCCGGCGGCGACGCAACGGGGGAGGCGCTTCCCATGTTCTGCGCCAAATCATCAGCAACTTCAGTCGGGGACGTACAAGCGGCAAGTGAAAGCGCAGCAGCCAGCACAGTCGCCGACGCCACGCGTGTGGGCAAGGGTTTCATAGCTTCCCAGAGTAGTGTTGCAACGCGTGAACGAAACCATGAGCTGGCTCCAAGTCGTCGTTTTGTCCATCGTGCAGGGACTCACCGAGTTCCTCCCGGTGTCATCATCGGGGCATTTGCGCATTGTTTCCCAACTATTCTGGGGACAAGATGCCGGTGCCAGCTTCACCGCCGTCATCCAGCTGGGCACCGAAGCTGCGGTGCTGGTCTTTTTCGCTAAAGACATCTGGCGCATCCTCACCGCTTGGTTTGCCGGTCTGTTCAACCCGCACAAGCGCGGGCTGGATTATCGGATGGGCTGGATGGTCATCGTGGGCACTATCCCAGTCGGCGTGGCCGGGCTGCTGCTTAAAGACTTGATCCGTGAAAACTTCCGCAACCTGTGGATCACCGCCACCGTGCTTATCCTGTTTTCGCTGGTATTTATTGTGGCGGAGCGGGTTGGCACGAAAAAGCGCGGCTTTGAAGAGCTCACGATGCGCGACGCCATTGTGATGGGCCTGTGGCAGTGCCTCGCACTCATCCCGGGCGTGTCGCGCTCCGGCGGCACCATCTCCGGCGGCTTGCTGCTGAACCTTGACCGCGAGGTAGCCACCCGTTTCTCCTTCCTGCTCGCCATCCCGGCAGTGCTGGCGTCGGGGCTTTTCTCGCTTCCCGACGCTTTCGCGCCCCAAGCCGGCCAAGCCGCCACCGGCATGCAACTACTCGTTGGTACCGGCATCGGGTTTGTGCTGGGCTACGTCTCCATTGCGTGGCTTCTGAAGTTTGTCTCCCACCATTCCTTCGCTTGGTTTGCGGCGTACCGGATCCCGCTGGGCATCCTCGTGATGATCTTGCTTGCAACTGGGGTGATGCAAGCCGGGTAGGGTGGCCGGTATGCAATCTTGGCCCGTGCCCTCTGTTTCTGCCGTCCCTGGGACCGAAGTCCCGCTGTCGCTTTATGACACCGCTGATCAACGCATCAAACCCGTAGACACCAGCGGTGAAGAAGTAGGCATGTACGTCTGCGGCATCACCCCCTATGACTCGACACACCTAGGGCACGCTGCGACGTATCTCACGTTTGACCTGGTGTACCGCCAGCTGCTGGCGAATGGACACAAGGTGCACTACGTCCAAAACATCACCGACGTAGACGACCCGCTGTTCGAGCGCGCCGCCCGCGACGGAGTGGACTGGCGCGAGCTTGGCACCAGCCAGATTGATCTGTTCCGCAGCGACATGGAGACGTTGTCCGTCATCCCGCCGCGAGACTACATCGGGGCGATGGAGGCGGTTGATGAAATCGTCGTGATGATTCAACGTCTGTTGGATGCCGGGGCCGCGTACAAGCTGGACCACGGTGATATCTACGCGCCTATCGATGCCACAGCCCAGTTTGGTTATGAGTCCAACCTGGACCGCGCGACCATGCTTAAGTTTTTCGCCGAGCGCGGTGGCGACCCGCAGCGCGAAGGCAAGCGCGATCCGTTGGATGCCCTGCTATGGCGTGGCCACAGGGAAGGCGAGCCTGCCTGGGAGTCGCCGTTTGGCCTAGGTCGTCCAGGCTGGCACGTGGAGTGCTCGGCGATTGCTACGAACCGCCTTGGCGCAACGTTTGCCATCCAGGGTGGAGGCAGTGACTTGGCGTTTCCCCACCACGAGTTTTCCGCCGCTCACGCCGAGGCCGCCCACAACACACAGCGTATGGCGGGCCACTACGTCCACAGCGGCATGATTGCGCTGGACGGGGTGAAGATGAGCAAATCCTTGGGCAACCTCGTGTTTGTGCACAAGCTCACCGAGGCGGGACACGACCCTTCGGCGATTCGCCTCGCCGTGTTCGACGGTCACTACCGCGCGGACCGCGACTTCACGTATGAGGGCCTCGATGCGGCTGAGGCTCGTTTGGCAAGGTGGCGTGAGGCGTTGGCGAATGAGGGTGACGTGGGGGAGGTGCGCGTGGGCGTCGATAAGCTAAGGAATGCCCTGGCAAACGACCTGGACACGCCGGCTGCCCTGGCAATCATCGATGAGGCAACTGGCGACGCCGACGGCATGCTGGCAGCCGCCATCGACGGGCTGCTCGGTGTGCAGATCTCAGGGCACTAAGGAAAGATTGCAGCCATGACCACGATTCGTGAGCAGTTTCAGGCAGACGTCGACGAGTTCATCGCAGATCTGACCACTTTTGCATCCGGCTCCTACCTGGCAGATGAGGACAAGGATCTTTGGGACGAGCCCTTCGACCCCGCAGTATTGCCCGATCTGAAGCACATCCTGGAGATGTTTCTGGACGCGCTCGACCAGTGCGGTGATGACCCATCCGAGGAAACGCTTGTCAAGGTTGTCGCGCCGTTTTACGCAAACTTGGCCGAGTTCAACGCCAAGCACGCCGACGCGGTACTGGAGCCGGAGGAGAAGGCAGACATCGAGGCACTCGTGTTGCGCGCGGCCGCCGCGACAGGTGCCACCGATGAGGCGCTAGGGGAGTTGCCTGAACTTGAGTAGCCTGCCTGCTGCGGTGTTTTGGGACATGGACGGCACCCTGGTGGACACGGAGCCGCTGTGGGGCATCGCCACCTACGAACTGTCTGAATACATGGGCCGCCGCATCCCACCGGAGGTGCGTGAGGAAACCGTCGGCGGTTCGTTTGAAAACACCGTGGGCATCCTGTCGCGCTACACGGGCTATCAGCTTGACGACGCTCGCGTGAACCACCTCCGCACCATCATGCACACCCGCATGGCGCAACTGATGGGCGAAGGCGTGGCGCTCAACCCAGGCGTCGGCGACGTGCTTGCGGCGCTGCGTGAGCGCGGGGTGCCTATGTACGTAGCCACTAACACGCCGCACGTGCTGGCAGATCCGTGCATCGCGGGCATTGGCGCGCACTACTTTGTAGACATCCTTAGCGGCGAGGACGTTGCTCAGGCAAAACCCGCCCCCGACATGTACGTCGAAGCAGCCCGTCGCGCTGGTGCGGCGCCCAGAGATTGCCTCGTGTTCGAGGACTCGTGGACCGGCATGAGTGCTGCTGCCGCCGCCGGATGCGCGGTGTTGGGGCTTGCCGAAACGGTGCCTGAGGGTGTGTTGAAGTTTGATCCAACGGACTTTGTTGGCGCAAAGGCGGACGATATTGCGGACTGGTTCGCACGCGCACACGCCATGGTGGGCTAGCATTACCCACCGTGAAACACTTCGACGATCTTTTTGCTGAACTCACCGCCAAAGCCGCCGAGCGTCCCGCTGGCTCCGCCACCGTGGAAGCGTTGGACAAGGGCGCCCATTTCATTGGGAAGAAGATCATCGAGGAAGCCGGCGAGGTATGGATCGCCGCCGAATACCAGTCTGATGCCGAGCTGGCTGAGGAGATGAGCCAGCTGATCTACTGGACGCAGGTGATGATGCTGAAGCGCGGCCTGACTCCAGACGACATTTACAAGTACCTCTAACGCTTTTTAAGGAACACCATGATCCGCATCGCTGTGCCCAACAAAGGGTCACTGTCCGAGCACGCCGTCCAGGTACTGAAGGAAGCAGGCTACAAAGGCCGAGGCATTACCAAAGCCTTGAACGTGGTCGATGAACCCAATGACGTGGAGTTTTTCTTTCTGCGTCCGAAGGATATCGCGATCTATGTCGCGCAAGGTCACCTTGATTTGGGGATCACTGGCCGTGATTTGGCTGCGGATTCACGTGCGTCTGTCGAGGAGGTTTTAGACCTTGGGTTTGGTGCGTCAACGTTCCGTTTTGCGGCGCCGCAAGGCGAGTCGTGGACTGTTGAGGCGTTGGAGGGCAAGCGCATTGCCACGTCGTACCCGCACCTGGTTGAGGATTACTTGGCTGAGAAGGGGATTACGCCTGGTTCAGTGATCCGCCTCGATGGGGCGGTGGAGATTTCCATCAAGCTGGGGGTGGCGGATGTGATTGCGGACGTGGTCTCGACCGGTGCGACGTTGCGTCAGCAAGGATTGGCCCCGTTTGGTGAGCCGATCATGACCAGCTGTGCCGTTGTGGTCAAGCGTGAGGGCATGCAGCTTAACGACGCCCACCGCCGCGTCCTCGGCCGCATCACCGGCATCCTGACCGCACACAACTACTTGATGATTGACTACAACGTAGCTAGGGCAGACTTGGAGCAGGCGTTGGCGTTGACACCGGGTATTACCGGACCGACGGTGTCCCCACTGCATCGTGACGATTGGGTAGCGGTTCGCGCAATGGTTGAGAAGTCTGCCGCAAACCGGGTGATGGATGAACTCTCCGCGCTTGGCGCCCAGGGTGTTCTGGCTACCGAGCTGCGGATCGCACGCCTGTAACCAGTCTTTATCGCGTGGCTATAGTGGGAGGCTATGAGCACTCGCACTGAAGAAGACCTGCTTGGTCGCCTCGACGTTCCCAACGATAAGTTCTACGGCATCCACACACTGCGTGCTGTGGACAACTTCCAGATCTCCGGCACCACCATTAATCAGTTCCCGGAGTTCATCCGCGGCATGGTTGAGGTGAAGAAGGCGACGGCGATTGCGAACCGCCGCCTGCACACCCTGCCAAAGAAAAAGTCTGAGGCAATTGTCGCTGCGTGCGACAAGATCCTCAACGAGGGCTACTGCATGGATCAGTTCCCCTCTGACGTGTTCCAGGGTGGTGCTGGCACGTCGGTGAACATGAACACCAATGAGGTGGTAGCCAACGTTGCCCTGGAGCTGTTGGGCGAGCCGAAGGGCGCCTATGACGTGATCAACCCTAACGATGACGTCAATATGTCGCAGTCCACCAACGACGCATATCCAACGGGCTTCCGCCTCGGAGTGTTCTACGCTGTACAAGGATTGATGGCGGAGCTTGATGAGCTACAGAAGGCACTGCGCGCAAAGGGCGACGAGTTTGCGGACATTATCAAGATGGGCCGCACCCAGCTTCAAGACGCTGTGCCGATGACCCTTGGCCAAGAATTCACCGCTTTCGGCGCCAATCTTGCAGAGGAGCAGCGCACCATCAACAGTGCTGCGGATTCGCTTTTGGAGGTCAATCTTGGCGCCACCGCGATTGGCACCGGAATTAACACTCCGACGGGGTACCGCGACCAGGTGGTCTCCGCGCTGCGTGAGGTGACCGGGCTGGATATTCAGGCTTCCCCGGATCTTATCGAGGCCACCTCTGACACCGGCGGCTACGTCATGATGCACTCCGCGCTCAAGCGCGCTGCGATGAAACTGTCGAAAATTTGCAACGATTTGCGTCTCCTGTCGTCTGGCCCGCGTGCAGGGTTGAACGAGATCAACTTGCCGGAGCGTCAGGCGGGCTCGTCGATTATGCCGGCAAAGGTCAACCCCGTTATCCCTGAGGTTGTCAACCAGGTCTGCTTCAAGGTGTTTGGTAATGACGTCACTGTCTCCATGGCGGCGGAAGCTGGCCAGCTGCAGCTCAACGTGATGGAGCCGGTGATTGCGCAGTCGCTGTTTGAGTCGATCAACCTACTGTCTAACGCGGCGAAGACGCTGCGCGAGAAGTGTGTCGTGGGCATTACCGCAAACAAGGAGGTGTGTGAGGCCTACGTGACGCGTTCCATTGGCATCATCACCTACCTGAACCCGGTGATCGGCCACCACATGGGCGATGTCATCGGGCGCGAGGCCGCCGCAACCGGCAAGAGCGTCTACGACCTTGTGCTTGAGCACGAGCTCATGACCGAAGATGAACTGAAGAAGGTCCTGAGCAAGGAAAACCTCATGCATCCGGAGTACCGCGGCAAGCTCTACATTGACGAAGATTAGAGCCTGAAGCTGCGGTACTCTTGGGGTTCATGAGGACCGATGTTGAAATTGCTCAAGCCCACACGCTAGAACCCATTACTGATATCGCTGATCGCGCAGGTGTATCGGCCGACGCGCTGGTGCCGTACGGCCGCTACATGGCGAAGGTCGACATCACCCAGGTGCCGGACAACAACCCGGGCAAGCTTGTGCTTGTCACCGGAGTTTCACCAACCCCGGCTGGCGAGGGTAAGTCCACAACCCTGATCGGCCTGACGGATGCGCTGGCGCGGTTGGGGAAGAAGGCGATTGTGGCGCTGCGTGAGCCGTCGCTTGGTCCCGTGATGGGTATCAAGGGCGGCGCCGCCGGCGGCGGCTACTCCCAGGTGGTGCCGATGGAGAACATCAACCTGCACTTCACGGGCGATTTCCACGCCATCACGTCCGCCAACAACACGCTCGCAGCGCTTATAGATAACCACATTCAGCAGGGCAACGAATTGGGCATTGACCCGCGCAGGATCACCTGGCAGCGCTGTCTGGATGTCAACGATCGTTCGCTGCGCAACGTAGTCACAGGTCTTGGTGGGCCGGGCAACGGCGTGCCGACGGAGACGGGATTCACCATCACCGCAGCCTCCGAAATCATGGCGATTTTGGGCTTAGCGACTGACCTGGATGACCTCAAGCGCCGCCTTGGCAACATCACAGTTGGCCTGACCTACGACAAGAAACCCGTTACCGCGAGCCAGCTCAACGCCGAAGGCGCAATGGCCGCACTTTTGAAGGAAGCGATCAACCCGAACCTGGTGCAAACACTTGGCGGCACGCCGGCTTTCATCCACGGTGGCCCGTTCGCCAACATCGCACACGGCTGCAACACGCTTATTGCTACCCGTACCGCCCAGGCGTATGCCGATATCGTGCTTACCGAAGCAGGCTTCGGATCCGACCTTGGAGCTGAGAAGTTCTTCGACATCAAGGCGCGTGCTGGTGAGTTGGATGTTGCCGGTGCCGTGATTGTGGTGACGATTAGGTCGATGAAGTACAACGCGGGCGTCGATAAGCAAAAGCTCTCCGAGGAAAACCTCGACGCTGTCGCAGCTGGCATTGTCAACCTCGAGCGCCACGTGGAAAACCTCCGCAAGTTCGGCGTGACCCCGGTAGTGGCACTCAACGACTTTGTCACCGACACCGACGCCGAGCGCGAATACGTCCGCAACTGGGCGCGCGAAAAAGGCATTGCACTCGAGATCGCTAAGGTGTGGGAAAAGGGTGGCGAAGGTGCCGAGGACCTAGCCCGCACCCTGCTGGACAACCTCACCGAGAACCAGTCGACCACGCTGTACGATCCCGCAGACGGCATTGAAAACGCCATCGAAACCATTGCACGGGAGGTCTACCGCGCTGAGAACGTCCAGTACTCCCAAGCAGCACTGAAGGACTTGCAGACGCTTAAGGAAAACGGCTGGGACACCCTGCCGGTATGCATTTCCAAGACGCAGTACTCGTTCTCCGACGATCCCTCGCAGCTCGGTGCGCCAACCGGCCACACTCTGCACGTACGCAACCTGTTGCCACGTACCGGTGCAGGCTTCATCGTCGCGTTGACTGGTGACGTCATGACCATGCCGGGCCTCCCCAAGGTGCCAGCCGCCAACAACATCAACGTCGACGGCAACGGCGTCATCTCCGGCCTGTTCTAGGTCCTAGCGGTGCCGAACAGCTGCCGCATCGCCCCAAATGGGTGATACGGGTTCGGCACCGGGTGACCGTTCGGAGATACCCACGTCGGGGTCCCGTCGATACTTTCGATGCGACCTCGCTTTTTGCGCAGCGGGTCATCATCATTGACCCGGTTGTGATAGCGGCATAGTGGCGCCAAGTTGCTCAGGTTTGTCTCACCACCTGCCTTCCAGGAGGTGATGTGGTGCAACTCGCAAGCTTCAGAACCGTGGCGGCAATCCGGCACCGGACATACCGGCATGACCAGGCGCGCTAGATCCCGCTGCTTTGGGTTTGCCAGGCGCTTCGTGCGGTAGAGGTTCACAGGGCCTTCTTGAGGGTGAAAAAGCCCGACCTCAAGCTCCTTGCCGTACTGTGCGGCAAGGTATTCGGCGCCGGTGATGGTGGTACCGTCGCTAAGACCTAGGATCGTTTCGTCGCCTTGGCCAGCCAGAATCTTCACGTGCTCATCGAGTGGCACCAGAATCATTGGGCGCCGCACTGCCCGCCCCACGCCACCGCCACGCAACACGGCAAGTAATCGTTTCACCATCTGCGGCATCGCTGGCTTGGTCGGGTCAAGCCCTGAGGTACATTCGTGCTCCAAATCTGCAAGTTCGTGCTCGTCAGCGGTAAAAGTGACGGTGCGTAGCTTGTCACGGGACTTTGAAAACGTCACCCGCGGTGTCGCCTTACGCTGCGCCTGAGGGATCAATGCTTTCGCGCGTTCGGCAAGCGTCCGGTACGTGCCGCGGACGCTGAGCAGCTGGATGCGGATCTTGTCTCGCGTGCGCTTGTCTTTGATGCTGCGCAGCCGTCGCTCAAGCATGGCCAGCTGGTCCAAATTCAGTTTTGAACGTCGGGCCTTGTCTCGTGCTTTTTCTTGCTGGCGTCGCTGTTGAGTGGGGCCGAAGTAGATTTCCTGGAGCTTGGCCCACTCGTTCACTTTGGCTTTGTCGTAGCCAGCCGCGATCGCTTGGTCGCGGTCGAACCACTCAAGGATGTCAATGGTTGGTGCGTGTAAGAACTGTTCAAAAGGATTCATGGCCAGGAAGGTAGACGGCGGTCAACCCCTGGTCAATAGGTTTTTCGCCGCCTGTGGATAACTTGGTCAAACCCCCAGAAGTTATCCACAGAAACGGGTCCTTATTGAAAATTCAGCGCTTGTTATTGAAAAACTTCGGGCCATCCGGGATAGGGTGGCGGCGTACCTCCGTACTCTGGGCACAGTGATTGGAACGAACACCAGCCGCAAAGTTTGGACGTTTTCGGCTTAAACGTTCCCTCTTTTCCGTCGGCAACAATATTGGCCCATAGATCGCCAAGATCGCGTTCAAAATACTCCAGCTCCTCACGCGAAGGCTGGATCACCATAGAGTCCATCACCTTCAGGTACATCAGCTTCAGCTGCGCTGGGATGACGTTAAAGAGACGCCAGTACACCAGCGCATAGAATCGCATCTGAAACAGCGCGCTGTCTGCGAACCGTGGCGGCGGCATTTTGCCGGTCTTATAGTCCACCACCCGCACTTCGCCGGAATCAGCGATGTCGACTCGGTCGATGAATCCGCGCACCGGCACGCCGTTTGGCAGGACGGACTCCACACGCATTTCCTGTGCGTGTGGGTCGAAGCGCTCTGGGCCTTCCATGTGGAAGTAGCCTTTGAGGAGCGCGCGGGCGTCGATAAGCAGCTGCATTTCGTCCTCAACCGGCTCGGCGCACGCGGGCTCGAGCTCCTGAAGTCTCGCCCACGCTGGCCGCAGCTCTTTGACCGCGGCCGGATACGTCCGCTGGTCCCGTGGCCAAGTGAACATCTCTTCCAACACCGCGTGCACGAGGGATCCGCGCACCTGGTGGATGGTTTTCGGCTCAGGAATCTTGTCGATGGCCTTCAGCCGGTACATCAGGGGGCATTGCTGGTAGTCGCCTGCGCGCGACGGAGATAATGCGAGCGTCATCGAAGCCAACCTTAGCGCAGCGCTAGGGTAGAACCATGCGTAGCCTTGCAGAGTTCATCACCGCCAGCCCGAGTGCGTTCCACGCAGCCGACGTTGTTCGTAGCGCGTTTGTTGGTGCTGGTTTTGCCGAAGATTCAGAGATCACCCCTGGTGGCCACGTCATCGTTCAAGATGGTTCGGTGATTGCCTGGTGGGTGCCGGAGCGTGCTAACCCGCGTTTTCGCATTGTCGGGTCGCATACGGATTCCCCCGGGTTGTGGCTGAAGCCGAACCCAGAGTTTGCCGGCGAGGGTTTTCGTCAGCTGGCGGTTGAGGTGTACGGCGGGCCGGTGTTGCAGTCGTGGTTCGACCGTGAACTGGCGTTTGCAGGGCGCATCGTGCTTGACGACGCCACGTCTCACCTCATCACCACCCCTCCCATTGCCCGCGTTCCCAACTTGGCTATTCACCTCTACCGCAGCGATGCCCCTGAGATAGACCGCCAGACCCACATGCAGCCAGTGTTGTGCGTGGATACTCCGATGGTGGACATTATGGGTGAGGCCGCAGGCGTTGACCCGAAGCGTATTGTTTCGCACGATCTCATCGCCGTAGATACGCAGGCTCCTGCGGCGATGGGGGACCTCCTGGCTGCAGGGCGCTTGGACAACTTGTCCAGCGTCCACGCGTCTGCGCGTGCCTTCCTGGCTGCAGTGGCTGATGCGCCGGCAGATGGGGATGTGCTTGTGTTTGCCTCGTTCAATCATGAGGAGATCGGATCGGCCACCGCGGTCGGCGCCGGTGGGCCGCTGCTGGAACGAGTCCTGGCCAAGTTGGCAGGTGATATGGGCGACCCGCTGGATGTTTACGCGGCATCGTCCGTGATCTCCGCAGACGCGGCGCATGCCGTGCATCCGAACTACCCGCAAAAGCACGATCCGACGCACCGCCCACTGATGAATCGCGGCCCTGTGCTGAAGATCAACGCGAATCAGCGCTATGCGTCGAATGCGGTGACGGAAGCGCTCTGGCACCGGGCGTGTGCTGTGGCAGAGGTCCCTGTGCAGACGTTTGTTGGCCACAATGCTGTGCCGTGCGGCTCAACGATCGGGCCGATTTCTTCTACACGCCTTGGAATCCCTACGGTAGATGTCGGCGTGCCGCTGCTCTCCATGCATTCAGCACGGGAACTGGTTGGTTTGCAAGACCAGGCCTGGTTCGAGGCGGCGCTAACTGCGTACTACAAAGGGGCATAAATGTATTCGGGCAAATTCCAGGCGGGCGATAAGGTACAGCTCACGGACGCGAAGCGTCGGCACTTCACCATTGAGCTTGTGCCCGACGGTCAGTTCCATTCGCATAAGGGCATTGTGGAGCACAACGACATCATCGGCGCTGATGAAGGCAGCGTAGTGCAGTCCACCCTCGGCGCGGACTACCTGTGCTTCCGTCACCTGTTGGTAGACCATGTGCTGTCTATGCCGCGTGGTGCTGCGGTGATTTACCCCAAGGATGCTGCGCAGATCCTGGTTGAGGGCGACATCTTCATGGGTGCACGCGTGTTGGAGGCTGGCGCAGGCTCGGGTGCCTTGACCATGTCGTTGCTTCGCGCGGTTGGCCCGGAAGGGCGCGTGTTTTCCTATGAGATCCGTGACGATCACTTGGAGTTTGCCCGCAATAACGTGGCGGAGTACTTCGGCTCTGAGCCGCAGTGGTGGACCCCGCGCTTGGGGGATTTCGGCGAGGTGACCGTTGATGATCTCGGCGGCCCGGTGGATCGCCTGATCCTGGACATGGTGGAACCGTGGCATTTCATTGACACTGTGAAAAACTTGCTGATTCCTGGTGGTGTGTTCATGACGTATGTGGCTACGGTGCCGCAGCTGATGAACATCATGGAGGCTATCCGTGAGGCGAAGTGCTTTACGGAGCCGCGCGCGTGGGAAACGCTGCTGCGTGAGTGGAAGGTTGAGGGGCTGGCAACTCGCCCGGAGCACCGCATGAACGCGCACACTGCGTTCCTGGTGTGGACTCGCCGGTTGGCTGATGGGGTGACGCCGCCGAGGCCGCAGCGTCGCGCGCGTAGGTAATCTCGTTATGCTCGAGGCATGATCACTGACGATGCTTTCGGGCCGGAACTGCGCCAATTAAAGCGCGAGAACAGGGATATCTCTGAGCGCAACACCAAGCTTGCGGAGCTGTTGAAATCGAGTCGCGACAAGCTCAACAGCCTCTACGCCCAGGTCGAGGCTTTGGGGGAGCCAGCTTCGACTTACGGCATTTACCTTGAGCCGGCGTCGCAGGATCATGAAGCTGAGATCTATACCTCAGGTCGGCAGATGCGGGTCAAGATCGCGCCGACGGTTGCGCCGGACTCGCTGAAGCCGGGCAAGCTGGTCAGGCTTGGCGACGGCACCGTGATCGTCGAAGCCTGCTCCTACGACACCACCGGGCAGCTAACTACCCTGATTGAGAAGATTGGTGGCACGCGTGCAGTGGTGGCTGACCAACAAGGCACTGAGCACTTGGTGCGTCTGACTGAACCTTTGCAATCGCAGGCCCGCGCAGGTGACACCGTGCTGGTGGACTTAAAGTCTGGGTTTGCGTTTGAGCGCGTACCGAAGACTGAGGTCAATCAGCTCTCCCTTGAGGAAGTGCCGGACGTGACGTACGCCGATATTGGTGGTCTGTCCTCGCAGATCGAGACGATCAAAGACTCTGTCGAGTTGCCGTTTGCGTATCCGGAGTTGTACCAGCAGTACCGCTTGGCGCCGCCGAAGGGGTTGTTGCTGTATGGGCCTCCGGGATGCGGTAAGACTTTGATTGCAAAGGCCGTGGCTAATTCGTTGTCGCAGCGTATTGGCGACGGCGGGCAGGCCCACTTCATTAACGTCAAAGGTCCAGAGCTTCTGAACAAGTTCGTGGGCGAGACGGAGCGTCGTATTCGGCTCATTTTTGAGCGTGCTCGTGAGCTGGCTTCTGATGGTCGTCCGGTGATCGTGTTTTTTGATGAGATGGAGTCAATTTTCCGCACCCGCGGCTCCGGGGTGAGCTCCGACATGGAAACCACAGTGGTCCCGCAGTTGTTGACGGAGATTGACGGTGTTGAAGACATCGCAAACGTCATTGTCATCGGTGCGACCAACCGCGAAGAACTCATCGACCCGGCGATTCTGCGACCTGGTCGCCTTGACATCAAAATCAGGGTGTCCCGCCCGAACCGGGATGAGGCGGCGGATATTTTTGCCCGCTACATCACTGACGACATCCCGCTTGCTTCCTCGTCCGAGGACCTCATCGATGCTGCAGTGGAGGCGATGTACGCCCCTCGCCCGTTTGTCCGCCTCACGCTTGCTGACGGCACCACGGAAACCCTTCACTACCACGACTTTGTCTCTGGCGCGATGATTGCAAACGTGGTTGACCGCGCCAAGAAGCTAGCGATCAAGGATCACATTTCCAACGCCGCCAGTGCTAAGGGTGCTGGTACTGAGGGTGCTAACCACCCTGGCACGGACCAAGTTGTCGAGGAACATGTTGTCGAGGAACATGTTGGTGTGGGCGTCGAGCACTTGCGACTTGCTGTTCGTGCAGAACAAGACGAAAGTGAGGACCTCCCGAACACGGCAAACCCGGATGAGTGGGCTCGAATCACCGGACGTCACGGTCAGCGCGTTGTTTCCGCTGAGGTGGTTTCCGGCTCGGAGTAACTGTCTGTATTCTCGAGTGTCTCCACGATGGCGTTGATTGCTCGGTTGAAGTCCTGGTCAGACAGGTGCGCGAAACTCATCGTCAGCGCAGTGTCTGCGCGGCCAGCTTCAAACCCGGAGCGCGCCAGTACGCCTGCAAAGTCGTTGCGGTGCCCGCGGGTGGGGAAGTGGGCGATGAGGTCGGCGCCGGTGCCGTCGGAAAGCTGAGCATGCGAGGCAACCTTGGCAAGGGCGGGTACAACGCGGCTTTCCAAAATGGCGCGTCGCTTCGCCAGCCTGGCGTGGGTGGCCTTGGTGTTGCGGCGGACGTAGCCGCCGCGAAGTAGCGAAGCTATCGCACGTTGCGTGACCGCGCTGACCGGCATACCCAACACCTGTCGCGTACGCCCTAGGGCCTCTGCCTGGGAGTTTGAGGCAACAACATAGCCTGCGGCGAGCTCGCGAGACAGCAACGTTGAAAATGTTCCGAGCGTAAATACATCTGCGCCGTCCCCAGCAATAGCTGCCAGGGTCGGCTGTGGGGCTGTGCGGTAGCGAAGTTCTGCGTTGAAATCATCTTCGATAATCGAGGTCGAAGTCTCAGCTGCCCAGCGCAGAAGCTGCGACCGGCGAGCAACCGGCATGGCACCACCGAGCGGATACAAGTGAGCAGGCGTAACCAGGATCGCGTCCAAGGTTGCGGGCAGGGTATCAACGCACACACCGTGACTATCCGTTGGGCACGGAACAATCTCGTGACCAGCTGCTTCGATAACGCGCTGTAGGCCGGGGTGTCCTGGACTCTCAACGCCAATGCGTAACCGCCCCGAACTGTGGGATGCAAGCGTAAGCAGAATCAGCATCAAACCTTCGCGGGAACCGCCAGTGACCACCACGTTGCCAGGATCCACCGCAAGGCTGCGCGCAACGCGCAGATGCTCCGCGATTGCGTCACGCAGCTCTACCTGACCTGCCTTATCAACCCGCCCGCCCGAGTCAGATGCAGCCTCCCGCCACGCCGCATGCCAGGCTGCTGGGCGGATTAAACCAGCTGTGCCGGGCGCTGGTTTTAGCGAGATGAGTTCCTGCTTGCGCCTATTTCCCCGCTTATTATGCGTCACCTTGCCAGTGGCTTGCTTGCGCTGCTGCGTATGCGGCGCAAGAACCAGATCCGGGTGGACGCGTGTTGGTGCTCCCTGTGAAGCAAGCAGGTAGCCTTCGCTGATTAACTGCTCATAAGCAGAGACAACCGTTCCCCTTGATACTTTCGCTTGCATGGCAAGCGCCCTGGTTGACGGCACGGTATCTCCGGGGCGAAGTGTTCCATTAGCCACGGCCGCCCGCACCGCTGCGGCGATTTGGGCGGGGAGGGGTTGGGGGTTGGCGGGGGAGACGTCGATAAGCACAATGCCCTCACTGGTACAAAGAATTCACACCTAACTGGCACTTGGAACTTACCAGTTGGGGCAGCAAGGTATGACTATGGCTGATTTTTCTGAACTGAACCAACAATTCCTCGGCGGCGTGATCATGGATGTGGTCACCCCAGAGCAGGCGAAGATCGCGGAAGACGCCGGCGCCGTCGCGGTCATGGCACTCGAGCGAGTCCCTGCAGACATCCGCGCACAGGGCGGCGTGGCACGCATGAGCGACCCCGATCTCATCGACGGCATCATCGCCGCCGTCAACATTCCCGTCATGGCCAAGGCACGCATCGGCCACGCCATGGAGGCACGAATTCTTGAGCACCTCGGGGTGGACTACATCGACGAATCCGAGGTCCTAAGCCCCGCCGATTACGTCAACCACATTGACAAGCGCAGCTTCAACGTGCCGTTTGTCTGCGGCGCAACCAACCTCGGGGAAGCGCTGCGTCGCATTAACGAAGGCGCTGCCATGATCCGTTCCAAGGGCGAAGCCGGCACCGGTGATGTGTCCGAGGCCGTCAAGCACATTCGCAAAATCAAGGGCGAGATCAGCGCGTTGACCGCCATGTGGCGCAACAATCGCGACGAACTCTACGTTGCTGCAAAGGAACTGCAGGCACCGTACGAGCTCGTTGCCAAGACGGCGGAGGACGGTAAGTTGCCCGTCCCGCTCCTGGTTGCCGGTGGCGTATCCACTCCGGCGGATGCCGCGTTCATGATGGAGCTCGGCGCTGATGGCGTTTTCGTAGGGTCCGGCATTTTCAAGTCCGGCAACCCAGAGGCGCGCGCAAAGGCCGTAGTCAAGGCCACACGCAACTGGCAGGACATCGCGACGGTTACCGAGGTCTCCCGCGGCCTGGGCGAGGCCATGGTCGGCATCAACGTCTCCGACCTGCCGGCACCGCACCGTCTAGCTGAACGTGGCTGGTAAGCCGCACCACGGTCAGTGAACCACGTTCACCCCCTCACCAGGTGCACGTTGAGTTTTCACCACCAGCTTGCGTGATGTAATGCAGGACACACTAGGGGTGAATGGTGAGTTGGCATACCGATTCTGGCGGTAGTCAACAGTGCGGTGACTTACAGTCTCGGCAAGTCAACAGCCGCCTCACCAAGGAGTACGAATGGTTATTTCGTTTCTGGGTGTCCTGCTCTCGCTAGTCATCCTGGTTGTCCTCGCATACCGCGGCCACTCGGTTGTAGTCGTCGCTCCCTTTGCCTCGCTTGTCGCACTGCTCTTCGCAGGTCAACCCATCATGGGCACCTACACACAGATCTTCATGCCGGCGCTTGGTGGTTTTGTAACCAAATATTTCCCGCTGTTTATGTTCGGGGCAATATTTGGCTACCTCATGACCTCCACAGGCCTAGCTCGATACCTCGCACGCGGCATCACCGCACTCTTCGGGCCTAAACGCGCCATGCTGTCCACCGTGGTCGCCACCTCACTGCTTGCTTACGGCGGCGTCTCAGCTTGGGTGGTGGCGTTTACCATCGTGCCAATTGCGACCGCGCTGTTCCGGGAAGCAAACGTTCCGAAACGACTCATGCCAGCGGCAATCGCATTTGGAACCATCACCTACGCACTAGCCGGACTGCCGGGTTCCCCGCAGATCCACAATGCAATCCCTACAAGCTACTTCGGAACAAACGTCTACGCGGCTCCGGTTTTTGGCCTCATCGCGTCACTAATCATGTTCGTGGCTGGCACGGTATGGTTGGAATTCCGCATCACACAGCTCAATCGCACGGGCGAAGGCTATGACCCAATTGATAAGAACGGCAATGTCGTCGAAACGCCGGCCGGTATCGGGGAAAACACCGACGGGAAGGTTGAAATCGGTGGCGAGTTCTTCGAGGGCCAATCCGGGGGCCGAATCGGCACGCGAGCCAAGTCCGATACGGAACCGTCCGTCGCTGTTCAAGGCCTGATGGGCCTGCTGCCCATCCTGGTTGTCGTTGCTACCAACTTTGCCATGGTCTACGGGGTAGCAGGAATGCTGGATACGGATTACCTTGCCGAGGATAAGTACGGCAAGACCAGCATCGATGCACTGTTGGGAATTTGGTCTCCAACCATCGCTTTGGCCTTGGCCGTAGTTGTGATCGTTGGCATGTTCCCGGCCCGGGTCAAAGAGAGCCTCAGTGAGCTTTCCGACGGTGCGAAGAACGCGATCTTGCCCTGCCTTACCACAGCGTCAGAGGTTGGCTACGGCGCAGTTATCGCTTCACTCGTGGTGTTTAACGTGGTGAAAGAGAATATGCTCAATATTTCGGACAACGCTTTGTTGGTCTCCACGGTCTCTACCGCTGCGATTTCTGGCATCACTGGCTCCTCGTCTGGTGGTTTGTCCATCACCATGGAGACACTCGGCAGCCAACTTGCGCAAATGGCAACAGAACAAGGCATTTCTATGGAACTGATGCACCGGATCACTGCAATGGCATCCGTTTCCTTCGATTCGCTGCCGCACAACGGTTCAGTGCTGACCATGCTGATTGTTTGCGGTATGACACACAAACTGTCATACAAGGACATCGCGGTAGTCACTATCTTCATTCCGCTTACTACGTTGCTCATCATGGTCGGCGGTTGGACGCTTCTGGGCCTCTAATCTCCATCCGCACCATTTGAGGTAGACCGATACTCGTTCGGCCTACCTCGTTTTCCCCTTTTTGCCGTGGGTAATCGATTACTATTGCTCGGAGCAAGGAGGCCAAGAAATATGGTTGAATCCGCCAGGGATCGCATTCTGGTCGAGGCGCGGAGGCTATTTAGCCAGAACACGTACGCGAACGTTTCATTGAAGGACGTTGCTACAACAGCTGGTGTGTCAGTCGCGTTGGTGGTCAAGCATTTCGGCAGTAAGCCAGGATTGTTCGCTGCGACTGTGGACTTCCAGGACTCTTCCCTGAGGCTCTTCGCTGGCCCATTTGAAAGGCTTGGGGAGACCTCTATTATCGAGACCCTATCGGCCCCCGTGCATGCGCCGTATTCCATCGCACGCACTATCTCGGTGGCCAGTGGTGAGGACGAAAGCTTGACGGCTATCGGCTCGCGGGTGCGAAGTGACCTGATCGAGGTTTTGGCCGATCGTATACGCACAGAAGCGCCCCACCCGCATCCGGCACCTGAACTGCGCGCGCAGTCCGCGATGGCGTTGCTGGTGGGGCTTTCGTTGATGCGTCGATTAGGCAATGCTGGTGTTGAGGCGCATTCGACGCAATCGTTGGTTGATCATTACGCGCCGATCGTGCAGAAGATTATCAACGGCGCGTCACTGTCGGATTAGGCCTTCCTGCCTTCAACTGCCTTAATAATTGCGGAGAAGTCCAGCCCTCCGTGGCCTTCATCAACAAAATCCGTGAACTGCTCAGTAGCAATACGGCCTAACACGGTGTCCGTGCCGGTTTGATCCGCTGCAGCCATAGCAAGTTTGAGGTCTTTCAACATCAGTGCAGCCGCAAAACCCGGCTTAAAGTCGTTGTTTGCTGGCGATGTCGGGACAATATCGGGAACCGGCGCGTTGACAGACAAGGACCAGGAGTTGCCGGTTGCGTTCGACACCACGTCGAAAAATGCCTGCGGCGACAGTCCCAGGCGCTGGCCCAGTACAAGCGCTTCAGCGACCGCGATCTGCTGGATAGCGAGGATCATGTTGTTGCACGCCTTCACAGCCTGACCGGTGCTAGTGTCACCGGTGTGCGTAACTGATTTGCCGATGTGGTGCAGGATCGGCTTGACCTCGTTGAACAGGTCTTCTGGCCCGCCGACCATCAGTGCAAGGGTGCCCGCCTGGGCGCCAGTTATGCCACCGGAAACTGGTGCGTCCAAGAAACGGGAGCCAGCCTTAGCAATAAGGTCGGCCACTTCCTGCGCCTCTGCGACCGCGATGGTAGATAGGTCGATGTAAATCTTCGGTGTCGGATCAGCTTCCAGAAGGGATACGATGACCTTCTTCACCAGACCTCCGTTGGGCAGGCTGGTGAAAACCAGTTCGGCGCCTTTGGCGGCCTCTTCAGCGGTCTCAAAAACCTCGATGCCTAGCTCTTTCGCACGCGCACGAGCCTCATCGACAACATCGAACCCGCGGACAATTTCACCATGTTTGGCCAGGTTGGCAGCCATCGGCACACCCATGTTGCCTAAACCAATAAACGCGATTGTGCTCATTGCTTTATTCCTTTTCGTTGAGTGGGGTGGACTAGTTCATCAGCGGCATGGTGAACTGTGGGCCAGCGTCTTCAGCCTGGGGCCATGCCTGAGTAACGGTCTTGGTTTTGGTGTAGAAGCGGAAGGAGTCTGGTCCGTGCTGGTTTAGATCGCCGAAGCCGGACGCCTTCCAGCCGCCGAAGGTGTGGTAGGCGATTGGCACCGGAATCGGAACGTTGATGCCAACCATGCCTACCTGGACATTGCGGGCGAACTCGCGGGCTGTTCCACCGTTTTGGGTGAAGATTGCCACACCGTTTCCGTACTCGTGGTTGGTAGCCAGTGCGGTAGCTTCCTCAAGTGTGTTCGCGCGAACCATGGCCAGGACCGGGCCGAAAATTTCGACAGTGTAGAGGTCCATGTCGGTCGTGACGTTATCGAAAAACGTCGGGCTAGCGTAGAAGCCTTCGGCTAAGGATTCGCCGTCGAAGGTCTTGTCGGTGAAGGTCCACTCGCGGCCGTCGACAAGCAAAGTAGCTCCGGCCTCGACTCCCTCGGACACGATGCGATTGACTCGATCCAGTGAATCCTGAGTTACCAGGGGGCCGTAGTCAGATTCCGGATCCAAGGAGTGGCCAACCTTCAGCGCGCGTGCCTTCTCAGCGATAGAGGCGGCGAGCTTGTCGGCAGTCTCTTGGCCAACCGGGACGACAACCGGCAGGGCCATGCAGCGCTCACCAGCAGAGCCGAACGCGGCGCCGACGATCGCGGAGGCTGTTGCTTCAATGTCTGCATCCGGCAGGACAATCGCGTGGTTTTTTGCGCCACCGAAGCACTGTGCGCGCTTGTTGGTTTCTGCTGCGCGGGTGTAAATGTACTGTGCGATTGGGGTAGAGCCCACGAAGCCGACAGCCTGGATGATGTCGGAATCCAGGATGGCGTCTACAGCTTCTTTACCACCGTGGATTACCTGCAGTACGCCCTGCGGGCCGCCAGCCTCAACAAAGAGCTCTGCCAGGCGAACTGGGACGGAGGGGTCGCGCTCGGAAGGCTTGAGCACCATCGCGTTTCCTGCCGCCAACGCAGGACCGGCCTTCCAAAGAGGAATCATGGCTGGGAAGTTGAAGGGGGTGATACCTGCGACAACACCAAGCGGTTGGCGCATGGAGTAGGTGTCAATACCAGTGCCAACTTGCGTGGAATATTCGCCCTTGAGCAGGTGCGGGGCGCCGAGTGCAAACTCCACCACGTCGAGGCCACGTTGGATGTCGCCCTTGGCGTCGGGGAAGGTCTTGCCGTGCTCGAGCGCGAGAGTGCGGGCCAGCTCATCCATGTTTTCGGTGATCAGTTGCAGCCAGCGGTTGAGGACGCGGATGCGCTTTTGCGGGTTGGTGTTGCCCCATGCGGGTTGGGCCTTGGCAGCCTCTGCGATTGCGTGGTCTACGTCGCCCTTGTTTGCCAAGACGACTTGTGCTTGGACCTTGCCGGTGGACGGGCAGAATACGTCTTGGGTTTGGCCTGATGTGCCTTCGTATGAGGTGCCGTTGACGTAGTGGTGGATGGTACGCATGTATTCCTCCCTGCAGATCGATATGTACGGTATGGCCGTTGATCGTACAGTGACGCCGCTCACTTCTTCGGCAATTGTGTTGCGCAGGACAACATTTACCCCCGTGAAATTCGGAGATGCACATAGTTTTCGGTCGCTCGAACTGGCCTGATCCTCGGACATAGTCAAAGTGGTGACGGGGTGAACGGCATACACTTCTGTCCTGATTCCCGCTTTCACGGCGCCGAAAACGAATACGGTGGGAGCATGTTGCACGTCCAGCCACAACATTGGGAAGCCGACGTCATTTTGAACGACGGGTCCATCGCCACCATTCGTGCGATTGATAATGGTGACAAAGAGGCTATCTATCAGTTCTACGACCGTGTCTCCGATAAGTCGAAGTTTCTGCGTTTCTTTGGCACTCATCCAACGCTGTCCGATAGTGACATGCAGCGTTGGTTAGATATTGAGGGGTATGAACGCGTCACCTTGGTGTTGGAGGAGCGCGGCGACATTGTTGCTGTCGCCGGGTACGCGATTGTGCAGCAGTTTCTCCCGGCACGTGTGGGTGATGTTTCGTTTTTGGTGCAGGATTCGCATCAGGGCAAAGGTGTCGGCCCGATCATGTTGGAGCATTTGGCGCAGATCGGCCGAGAGGGCAACGTCAGCCGCTTTTTCGCTGAAATGTTGATGCAGAACCGCACCATGACTCAGGTGTTTATTTCTGCTGGATACCAGGTCAAGCCTGAGTTGGAGGACGGCATGATCACGGTGGATTTTGAGATCTCGCCGAATAAGGTTTCGCGGGAGGTGATGGAGCGTCGTGAAACACGAGCTGAGGCTAACTCTTTGCGACGCCTCCTCACCCCTCAGCGTGTCGCAGTAGTGGGGGTGCACGATCGGGTTGCGTCTCATGTCACGGATTTCGCAGGTGAGGTAATCGCTTTTGATGATATTGCCGCTCTCAGTGCTGTCGCGGAGCCTATTGATTTGGTTGTGGCAGTGCACGACCCGCATGAGCTCAATAGTTTGATGCAGTGTGCGGCGGATGTGGGTGCGCATGGGGTGGTGTTGACTACGCCGAGTGACTATCCGCCGTTGAATAGCAATGAGACGCGTGATGTGGTGATGGCAGCTCGTGACGTTGGCTTGCGTGTCTTAGGCCCTACGTCACTCGGGTTAATTAATACGGATCCGGAGGTGCGGTTGAACACTACGCCGGTACCGGTTCCGCGGTCGGGGTCTGTGGGATTGTTCACGCAGTCTTCGGGTGTGGCCATGGTGATGCTGTCGCATGCGGTTTCGCGGGGCACTGGCTTGAGTGTCTTTTTGGCTTCGGGTTCGTTTGCTGATGTTACTGGTAATGACGTCATGCAGTTTTGGTCTGATGATGAGCGGACCCATATTTGTATGTTGTCGTTGGATTCCGGCGGTAACCCTCGTAAGTTTTTCCGCATTGTGCGCCGGCTGGCGCTTGAGAAGTATGTGATCGTGTTTCTGCCGTCGAGGGCGTTGCGCTCGGCGATTCCGGGTAATGAGACGGGGTTGGCACCGGCATCGTCGGAGACGATTGATGCGGTTATCCGACAGTCAGGTGCGATGGTTGTGAATCGTCGTGACGCCATGTTTGATATCGCGCAGATTCTGACGCGCCAGCCACTTCCGCGTGGGCGTCGTGTGGCGGTGGTTTCGAATTCTTCGGGGCTTGCGTTGCAGATGGCTGCGTCGGCGCAGCGTTTTGGGTTGCGCCCAGTGGTGAAGCGGCCGGTTGGCACCGGGGTGCAGGGGATGATTTCGCAGGTTGAGCTTTTGCTTGACGACGCCAACGTCGACATCATCGTCTGCGCCGTCGTCGAAATCGACGAACCTGCCGCGGAGGAAAGTTATGCCCACCTTGCAGCCCTTGCTGCTAAAGGTAAGCCGCGGCCACTGATTGCATCGTTTATTGGCATCGGGTTGCCGAATTATGGGGTTGGCTTGGGCGAAGAGCAGCAGGGGCAACTGCCAGTGTTTGACAATTATGCGGATGCCATGGAAGCGCTCGGCGTGATTTTGGACAATCAGCGTCGCCGCGCTGCTATCCGTCCAAGCCCTGATGATCTGGTGGGTAGTGGTGATGAGGATGTGGCGCGTGGGGTCGTCGATAAGCTTCTTGCCCAAAATCCGGAAGGGCGGTGGGCAAGCGACACTGAAACTGCAGAGATTTTGGCGGCGTATGGCATTGACCTTGTGCCTTGGACGGACACCCCAACCTTTGCTGAAGCCCTACAGGCTTCGGAGAAATACGGGTGGGATGTGGTGCTAAAAGCAACGAGCCCCTTGGTACGCGGGCGTTCCGAGCTACCTACCGTGATCCGACAGATCAACACTGAAGACGAGCTTGCCCACGCCTGGAAAACCCTAGAGAAGTTGGCCGAGGAGCTCCATTTGGGCTCGGATGCTGGAGTGTTGCAGCCTGCTGTGCAACGCCAAGTGGCTTCGGGTGCTTCGCTGAAAGTACGCGCTGTAGAGGACCCGGTGCTGGGGCCGCTGGTCGGCGTCGGTGTTTCCGGGATCTCTTCGGAGCTGCTCAAGGATGTTGCGTGGCGTATCCCGCCACTTCGCCGCCATGATGTGGTGGACATGCTCAGTGATCTGAAGGCCGCCCCGTTGCTGACAGGTCAGACGGGGATGAAACCGATTGATATCCGCGGCCTTGAGTCGGTGCTTCTGCAGCTTTCCAAGCTGAAGGACGATATTGCCGCGGTTGTTGAGGTGGAGTTGATCCCTGTCATCGTAGGTATCGATGCGGTGCATGTGGTTGGTGCACGACTGCGTGTGGCGCCGCTTGGGCAAGAGCGTGAACCATTGGCGAGGACACTGCAATGAGCCAGCCGTTGAGCATGAAACCACTGCTGATTAATGCCGAGGAGATGCGCCGCTACTCACTCGGGCCGGGGCACCCGATGGGACCGGATCGGGTGAAACTTGCGCTAAACGTGGCCGAGTATTTTCACATGCTCGACCTTTTCGACATTTACAGCCCCCAGCCCCTCAGCACCGCATTGTTGCAGTTAGTGCATACGCGGGAATATATCGAAGCGACTCGTGCGGAGGTGGCTGCGAAACGCTTCGGGCTTGGCACCGATGACAACCCGATCAGTCACGGACTTTCCACCGTTGCTTCCTGCATTGCGGCGGGCACTGTTGAAGCGGCACGCGCTGTTTGGCAAGGCGAAACTAGGCGTGCAGTGAACCTGGCAGGTGGGTTACACCATGCCGCGGCGGATCGCATGGAAGGCTTTTGCATGTATAACGATGCAGCGATTGCTGTCCGCTGGCTGTTAGACCAGGGTGCGACGCGTATTGCTTACATTGATCTGGACGCACACCACGGTGATGGCGTGGAGAAGATTTTCTGGGACGACCCGAGAGTGCTCACGATCTCGGTGCATGAGTCGGGTATTTATCTGTATCCGCATACAGGCTATGCGCACGAGATCGGGGGCCAGGGGGCACAGGGCACTGCTGTGAACCTTGCGCTGAGCAAGAATGCTGATGATAGTGAGTGGCTGCAGGGGATTCATTCGCTGATTCCTGCGCTGTTGAAGCAGTTCCGGCCGGAGTTACTGGTTACGCAGCACGGCGCGGATCCGCACCGAGCTGATCCGTTGGCTGACCTTGAGGTGAGTATTGACGCCATGGCTCACGCATATCGTTCTTTGGCAGTGTGGGCTGATCAGTATGCGGGCGGTAAGTGGGTTGCGCTGGGCGGGGGAGGCTACACACTCGATTCGGTCGCGCGTGCTTGGACGCAGCTTCTTGCGGCTGTGGCGGGAGTTGAGCTTGAGGCGTCAGCCTCCATGCCCAATGGGTGGGACGGGAGCCTCACGCTTGGCGACGCCGGCGTTACCACCCAATTCGCCGAATACGACCCCAAGCGTGTTCTTACCTCCCGCCCCAGCACGTCACTGATTCAGACAAGCCGTGCAGTGTTCCCGTACTGGGGGATCCAACCCTACGGCTGATCTAGAGGATATAGATCTAGACAAACGCTGATTGCCCTGTCACTGCACGCCCGACGATGAGGGCGTTGATCTCGTAGGTGCCTTCGTAGGTGTAGAGCACCTCAGCATCCGCCATCATCTTGGATAGGTGATGCTGAGTCAGTAGGCCGTTACCGCCGCCAATCGCTCGGGCTGCCGCGGCTGATTCACGCGCCAGCCTGGTGTTTGTGGCCTTGGCCATCGCCGCCATAGGCATCTCCAGCTTGCCTTCTTCTTGAACGTGCGCGATTTGAGCCATCATTGCCAACGATGCCGACGCGTTGCCCAAAATCCGGGTCAGCGGCTCCTGGATCAGCTGGAATTTTGCAAGTGGCTTTCCAAACTGTTGGCGGGTAAGGGCGTATTCACGTGCAGCGTCGAAAATTCCTAGTTGAAGCCCTGCCGCCTGCCATGCAACCCAGGCGCGCGAAGAACAGAGGAAATCGTTGACGTTGCTGAATGATTGCGCACCCGGGATAGCGTTTTCGTGCGGGATGAGCACATTGTCGTAGGTAATATCTGCGTTTTGCATGATGCGCAGGCCCATTTTGCGCGAGATCTTGTCGGTACTTACGCCGTCTCTGTCGAGTTCCACAATGAAGGCTTTCACCGCTTGGTCTTCAACGTCCCGGGCGAATGTGATTGCAAAATCGGCGATTGTTCCGGCGCCGATCCAGCGCTTTTGGCCGTTGATAATCCAGCCGTCCTCAGTACGCTGCGCAGTGGTTGCCAACCCTCCTGCAATGTCTGAGCCGTGGTCTGGCTCTGTCAGAGCGAACGCACCGAGCTTTTCAAACTTGCGAAGCCCCGGCAGCCACTTGTCGCGTTGTTCATCAGAGCCAAGTGTGTGGATGACGCCAACGTTGAGTTCGTTGTGAATGCCTACGAGTGCGGAAAGGGACACGTCTACACGCGTGATTTCGGCATATACAAGGCCGCGGAACAATCGGGAGGTGTTGGACAGCTCAATTTCTCCGAGGCCCTGGGCCGCCAGCTTTGGCAGCAGCTCGAAGGGAAGTTCTTCGCGGTCCCAGTATTCGCCAACAACGGGGCGGATTTCGGTTTGGAGGAACTCGTGGATTTCCTGCAGCCTTTTGCGCTCGTCGCTATTTAGCTGGTCAGCGACGCCGAGTATGTCTGCGTGGGGAAATTTCACACCTTCAAGATGGGCATTTTGGGGGGAGTTGGTGGGGAGAATCGGGGGCATTTTTTCAAACCTTCCTGCGGATGGGCTCACGCCGTGTACGATTTAGACACAAATCGTACAGGAACGGAAAATCCGTGTCTCGAAATTCGATTTCTCTAAAACGGAAAGGAGGAAGGCCATGACCGAAGCACTCACCCCGCGCAAGCAGGCGTTGCACGATGCCATACTGGCCGACTTTCTCAAGGAAGGATTTCGCGATTTCACTATCGACGCTGCGACGAAGCGCTATCACTGTTCAAAATCCACCTTGTACACGTTCGGAAAAAGCCGAGACGAAATTGTGCGAAGGATACTGATCAGCTTCTTCAAAGAGATCGCGCAAACCACCGAAGCTGCTGGACGCCCGATTGCGAATCACGCAGAATCTCTCTTCGCGTACTTTGACGCAATCCGTACGTGTTTGGAGCCAGCCAGCGCCGAGTTCATGCATGATCTGGCAACGGAGCCGGTCGCGCAGCGGGTTTATGACCTAAACACTGCGGCGGCAATTGATGAGATCATGCGTCGTATTGAAACAGGTATTGAGGCTGGAGAGTTCAACTCAATTCAGCCTGCTTTTGCTGCACGAATGATTCAGCGCTCAATGCAAGACATTCAGCAGGGGGAGTACTCCGATGTGATCGCCACACCGGATGCGTACCGGGAGCTCGGGCGAATAGTGTTGCGCGGCCTCGACCCGCCTGCCCCGGCACCAGCATCACAAAGCCACGCACTTCAACCCAATCCCAACAACACCGAAGAGAATCGAGGAAGCCATGACTAGCGTGACCCAGCAATTCCGTGAAGCTCGCGACAAGCTCCAGTCGCTGCAGTTTGACTATGAGACGGCCTACGAGACCTTTGAATGGCCCCGATTCGACGAGTTCAACTTCGCTATCGATTGGGTGGACCAGATTGGGTCTGATCCTGCATCAAAAGATCGCGAGGCACTCGTGATCACGGAGATCGACGGCACCGAAACGCGCCGCACCTACGAGGATCTAGCACGCCGTTCCTCGCAAGTGGCTAACTGGCTGTTGGATAGCGGTGCGAAGCGTGGTGACCGTGTCATGCTGCTGCTTGGCAACCAGGTCGAGCTTTGGGAATCCATGCTTGCTTGCATCAAGGCGGGCCTGGTTATCAACCCGGCTACGGTCATGCTCGGTGCGGCTGATCTGGAAGATCGCACAACACGCGCTGAGATCTCTTGGGTGATCACCAATGCTGAGGACGCTGTGAAGTTTGATGAGGTTGCCGGCGACTTCACTATCATTCAGTGTGGTGATGATCCTAATGCGCAGCAGGCTCACCCGACGTTGCGCTACAACGATTCCTTCAGTGCGTCGGCGGTATTTGAGCAGTCGCAGCCGACAAAGGCAGACGAGACGCTGCTGCTGTACTTCACCTCTGGCACCACCTCGAGAGCGAAGCTTGTAGAGCACACCCACACCTCCTATCCGGTTGGCCACCTTTCGACGATGTACTGGATCGGCCTACAGAAGGATGATGTGCACCTCAACGTTGCAGCACCTGGTTGGGCGAAGCACACGTGGTCGAACTTCTTCGCACCGCTGATTGCAGAAGCAACAATCTACGTCTATAACTACACGCGCTTTGATGCAGCAGCATTGATGGAGAAGATGGACGCAGAGGGTGTCACCAGCTTCTGCTGCCCGCCAACTGTGTGGCGCATGCTCGTACAGGCTGACCTTTCGCGGTTGAAGAACCCGCCAAAGAAGATTGCCGCTGCCGGTGAGCCGTTGAACCCGGAGTTGATCAACACGATTGAGAAGCATTGGCAGGTCCCGGTTCGTGACGGTTTCGGCCAGACCGAGTCTGCTGTGCAGATCGGTAACGCTCCGGGGCAGAAGATTAAGCCTGGTTCTATGGGGCGCCCGCTGCCAGGCTTTGAAATCGCCCTGATTGACCCAGCCACGGACGAGATCGGTGACCAGGGTGAAATTTGCGTCAAACTGGATCCACGTCCTGTGGGCCTGACCGTTGGCTATTACAACGAGCCTGAGAAGAACGCGGAGACGTTCCGTGACGGCTACTACCACACCGGTGACACCGCGGAGCGCGATGCGGATGGCTACATCACCTACATTGGTCGGGCTGATGACGTGTTCAAGGCTTCCGACTACCGCCTGTCGCCATTTGAGCTTGAGTCTGTGGTAATTGAGCACCCGGCGGTTGCTGAGGTGGCGGTTGTGCCTTCGCCGGACCCAATCCGTTTGGCGGTGCCGAAGGCATATGTTGCGTTGGCTGCTAATTGGGAGCCGACTGCGGAAACCGCAGAGTCAATTTTGAAGCATTGCCGCGACGGCTTAGCTCCGTACAAGCGTATTCGTCGCCTGGAGTTCTACGAACTGCCTAAGACTGTCTCGGGCAAGATTCGCCGCGTGGACCTGCGTAAGCGTGAGGTAGAGATTCACGAAGCCGATGGTGGTGAGACCAAGGCGTCCACCGAATTCGCTGACACTGATTTCCCGAGTCTGAAGGGCTGAGGTAACCCGATAAGCCAGTAGGGCAAAACAAAGGTGGGAGGAAAATTTCCTCCCACCTTTTCGCACCTATTTAGCGGTGTTGGAAGTTAGCCTTGCGCTTCTCAGTGAATGCCTGCATGCCTTCCTTCTGGTCTTCGGAAGCGAAGATGGAATGGAACGTGCGGCGCTCGTACATAAGGCCTTGGGAGAGGCTTAGCTCGTCTACGGCGTTGATCTGTTCCTTGATCATTGTGGTAGCCACGAGCGACTTTTGGGCAATCTCTTCTGCCAGGTCCTTCGCTGCATCGACCAGTTCTTCGGCTGGGACAACACGCGCGACGAGCCCGGAGCGTTCGGCCTCTTCAGCGCCCATCTGACGGCCGGTCAGGCACATTTCCATAGCCTTGGACTTACCAATTGCGCGGGTGAGTCGCTGGGATCCGCCCATGCCTGGGGTGACGCCAAGGTTCACTTCGGGTTGTCCGAACTTCGCGGTATCGCCGGCGATGATGATGTCGCACATCATGGCAAGTTCGCAGCCGCCGCCGAGCGCGTATCCGTTGACCGCTGCGATAATCGGGGTGCGTGCGCGGGTCAGTGCGTCCCATCCGGCGAAGAAGTCCAGGGTGTACATTTCGGTGGCGGTCTTGGTGCTCATCTCTTTGATGTCTGCGCCGGCGGCAAACGCCTTTTCAGAGCCGGTAATGACGATGCAGCCAATCGCATTGTCACTGTCAAGCTCGCCTACAGCAGCGGTGACCTCGGTCATGGTTGCGGAGTTGAGGGCGTTGAGCGCCTTCGGGCGGTTGAGCGTAATTACGCCTACTCGGCCAGTGGTCTCTACGAGGATGTTTTCATAGGCCATGTTGGTGGTTCCTTTCTTGACTTCTTGCACGTTTAGTTGAATTCTGGCGGTGTCGCGCCTGGCACGGTGTCGAAGGCGGTGAGGTCGCTGACTACGTTGGCGGGGACGTCGGCAAGCGTGGCGTAGGTCCAGGACGGGTTGCGGTCTTTTTCCACAATCTGGGCTCGGATACCTTCGACGAATTCTGGGTGGCGCTGCATGTTGAGGCTGAACCAGTATTCCTGGGTCAGTGCCTCAGCCAGTGTCATGTTCGCACCGCGATTCAAGGTGGTCTCAGCTACCTTGATGCCAAGTGGCGAGTTTCGCCGCATCGCCTTGGCGGCTTTGTGGGACCAGTGGTCATCATCATTGCGCTCAGCTAGCTCGCTCAATTGCTCAAGGGTTGCCTCTGGCGTTGCTGCGGCGTATATCTCTGCCATTTCCTCGCGGTCATCGCCAAATCCGGGGCCAAGAGGTTGTGCGAAGCCGTTGATCACGCCTACGTCTCCAGTGGTGGCTAGTTCAGATACAAGCGTCTCTAGCTGATCCTGGGGTACGTAGTGGTCTGCAAGCCCAACGTCAATGGTTTCTGCTGCACCGACGTGGAGCCCTGTGTAGGCAAGGTGGCGCCCGAGACGGTCAGGGCTGCGTGAGAGCAGGTAGGTGCCACCAGCGTCAGGGGAGTAACCGATACCGGTTTCGGGCATGCCTACCCGTGAATCATCAGTAACAATGCGGTGCGCACTCAGCGCTGAAAGGCCAACGCCGCCGCCGAGAACAATGCCGTTCATGATTGCTACGTAGGGCTTGGGGTAGGTGTGAATGTAATAGTCGAGTTCGTATTCGACTTTCCAAAATGTTTGCCCCATGGTGCCGCCGTCTTTGGCGTCTTGGTAGAGCGATGCAATGTCTCCACCGGCGCAGAGTCCGCGTTCGCCGGCGCCGCGCAGGATTACTAGGGATACGTCTGAGTCGTCCTCCCAGCTTCGCAGAATTCGGGTGATTTCCTCGAACATTTCGAGGGTGAGGGCGTTGATTGCTTTCGGCCGGTTGAGGGTGATGATGCCGGCGCGGCCTCGCTTTTCGTGCAGTACGTGGTCCGCCATGCATGGTCTCCTTTCGGGTGTACGACTTTAGCCCGTATCGTACACATCCCTGAGGTGCTCAGCGTGATTTTTACGCAATTACCCACCCAATGCAAGCGCGGAATGTGACGCAGCGTACAGTAGCCCCATCCCACACAGCGGGACTACATTTCCACACTTTGGACAGGAGGGGCTATGGCCACACTGATTGAACCGGAGTTCTCAACAAAGAAGGACCGATCCGCAGCGTTCGCAATTGCTGCTTTCCCCGTATTTATTCTTGTCGGCTCGGCCATCGCATTCATATTTCCTGCGCCGTTTCTGCCGCTAACGCAGTACATCACCTACTTCCTCATGATCATCATGTTCGGCATGGGTCTGACCTTGACCATTCCGGATTTCAAGGAGATTGCCCGCCGGCCGGTCCCTGTGGTCATCGGCGTGATCGCGCAGTTTGTGATCATGCCGTTGGGGGCAGTAGCGGTAGCGAAGCTGCTGGGCCTCAACCCGATGTTGGCGGTTGGCCTCCTTATGTTGGGTTCGGTGCCAGGTGGTACGTCCTCCAACGTCATCGCCTACCTGTCTAAGGGTGATGTGGCACTGTCGGTTGCCATGACCAGTGTTTCTACGTTGGTCGCACCCATCATGACCCCGATTTTGATGCTGCTGCTCGCCGGGGCAGAGGTGGAAGTTAACGCTGGCGCGATGGCTGCTTCGCTTGCAAAGACGGTGCTGATCCCTGTGCTCGGTGGCCTGCTGCTTCGTTACCTGTTGGATTCGTGGATGGAGAAGATCTCGCCAGTCCTTCCGTGGATTTCCATCTTGGGCATCGGTGGTGTGGTGTTCCCAACGGTGGCCAAGAACCGCGAAGCACTCATTGAGGTCGGCCTCATGGTATTCCTCGCGGTGCTGCTGCACAACGTCCTCGGCTACGTGCTTGGTTACTACGCAGCGAAGTTCACTGGCCAGCCGGAAAGTTACCGCCGCACGGTTGCCATTGAGGTTGGTACGCAATCCGCTGGTCTGTCTTCGGGTATGGCGGGTAAGTTCTTCGCCCCTGAGGCGGCGCTGCCGGGTGCTGTTGCCGCGGTGCTGCACAACATTACGGGCGCTATCTATGCCTCCCTTGTTCGTAAACACCCCACAGAGAAGGAATCGGCAGCTACCATCTAGCGCATGACACGCTTCATGGGTACTGAGACGGAGTACGGCATTATGTGTCCGCAGGATCCGTCGTTAAGCCAACTGCTCACTTCTACACATGCTGTGGTGGCGTATGCGGCGCTGCATACGTCCGCTCGCTCGCGGTGGGACTATGAGGAAGAGGCACCCCTGAAGGACACTCGCGGGTTTGACCTGCGGCGCTACCGCAGCGTTCCGCAGGTAGACCCGAACGCGATGGGCGTGGCCAATGTTGTCACGGCCAACGGTGCACGTTTTTACGTGGACCACGGGCATCCGGAGTACAGCTCGCCGGAGACCTCCAACGCGTTTGACGCCATGATTCAGGACGCAGCCGGTGACATTTACCTCAACCAGGCTGCGGCCACGATCCGCCAGTTGTGGGAGCAGCAGGTCAGCGTGCTGGATAAGCACGATCCCTGCCCACCGCTGAAGTTTTACAAGAACAATGTGGACGGTAAGGGCCAGTCTTACGGCAGCCACGAGAACTACCTGTATTCGCGCCAGACGGATTTTTCGACGCTCACCCAGGCGCTCATTCCGTTCTTTGTTGCCCGCCAGGTCATTATTGGCGCTGGTCGCGTCGGCATTGGTCAGGCGTCCGAGCGTGATGGTTTCCAGATTTCGCAGCGTGCGGATTACTTTGAGCAGGAAATTTCTCTGGAGACCACGCTCAATCGCGGCATCATGAACACCCGCGATGAGCCGCACGCGAACGCGACGAAGTTCCGTCGCCTGCACGTCATTGTTGGAGATGCCAACATGAGCCAGTACTCCAACTTCCTCAAGATCGGCATGACCAAGCTGGTTATTGATGCGATTGAGAATGACGTTGATTTCACAGACCTTCGCCTTGCGGACCCAGTTGCTGAGATGCACAACGTCTCGCACGACCCGACACTGAAGCATGAGCTTTTGCTTGCGGACGGCCAGCGCATCCCCGCGACCGCGCTCCTGCGGAAGTATATGGATAGGTGTGAGGCGCACGATGGCGTCGATAAGCAAGTGCTCGAACTGTGGGATGAGATCCTCACTGACTTGGAGCGCGACCCGCTGTCCACCGCGGACCGCCTGGATTGGACGGCGAAGTGGACCCTGCTGAAGGGCTATACGGACCGAGGGGTGAGCTGGTCTGATCCGAAGTTGAAGATGATTGACATCCAGTATTCGGACATTGATCCGGAGAAGTCGCTCTACCACGCGCTTGTGCGCAAGGGCCGGATGCACACCTTGGTCAGTGATGACGTGATTGCACAAGCCGCAGCCAACCCGCCGGAGGACTCGCGCGCCTACTTCCGCGGTCACGTCACCCAGCGCTTCGGCGAGGACATTGTGGCGGCGAGCTGGCAGTCCATCATTTTCAACCTGGACGGTGAGGTGATCCGTTTGCCAATGGACAAACTTGACCGTTTCACTAAGGCCGATATTGGTGACGTGTTGGATCGCGTAACCAACGTTCGGGAACTACTTCAAGCGTTAGGGTAGAGACATGACACAGCAGCAAGTTTTTGGAAAACCTGGTGGGGACGACACTCCGGAGGAGCCGTTCGAGGCAGGACAGGCGCAGATCAGCACTACTGGTACTGAGGACCTGTTGGATGAGATTGATGCGCTGCTAGATAACAACGCGGAGGAGTTTGTGCGCTCGTTCGTGCAAAAGGGTGGGCAGTAGAGTGACAAACGGCCTCTATCCGCGCCGCATTATGGGTGTGGAAACGGAGTTTGGTGTCGTCGCGTACAAGGATGGAAAGGCGGTGCTGACGCCGGAGGAGGCCGCTCGCTACCTGTTTCGTCCTGTTGTGGCGAAGCACCGGAGCTCCAACATTTTCACTGATAACGCCTCACGGTTGTACCTGGATGTGGGCTCGCACCCGGAGTATGCGACAGCGGAGTGCGATTCGGTAACGCAGCTTCTGAATTACGACAAGGCTGGCGAGGCCGCGTTTGCCCAGCTCGCGCGCCAGGCGGATCAGGCGATGGCTGCCGATCGTATTGACGCCAATATTTACCTATTCAAAAACAACGTCGATTCGGCGGGCAACTCCTACGGCGCCCATGAGAACTACTTGATTAGCCGTGATTTGGTGTTGAAGTCTTTTGGCAAGCAGCTGTTGCCCTTTCTGATTACGCGTCAGCTGATTTGTGGGGCGGGCATGATCAAAAAGGGTCGCTTCGTCATCTCGCAGCGTGCCGATCAGGTGTGGGAGGGCGTTTCTTCTGCCACGACTCGTACGCGTCCGATTATTAATACGCGTGATGAGCCGCATGGGGATTCGCGTCGTTTCCGCCGCATGCATGTCATTGTGGGCGATTCCAACATGTCTGAGCCGTCGTTTGCGCTGAAGGTTGGCTCCCTGTTGTTGGTGATTGAGATGTTGGAGGCGGGTTTTGACCTGCCGGATGTGGAGCTGGACAACCCGATCGGCCACATTCGTGACATTGCGCTTGACCCAACTGGTGGCACGGAGCTTTTGCTTCGCGACGGTGGCGTGACCACCGCCCTCGCCGTCCAACAAGGCACGCTGGACGCTGCCCGGCGCTGGCTGGAAGTGCGCCCAGATGAGGGAACGCCGAACGAGGAGATGGCGCGCATCGTGGACCTGTGGCAGCGCACACTTGATGCAATCGCGTCGCAGGATTTCTCGGGCGTGGACACCGAGATCGACTGGGTGATCAAGCGCAAGCTGCTCACCCAGGTCAAGGACAAACTGGGTTGCGACTGGGATCACCCGCGTCTTGCCCAGATCGACTTGACGTATCACGACATCGATCGAGATCGTGGTCTGTTTTACCTCTTGGAGCGCAAGGGTCTGGCCAAGCGTTGGACCACTGATGAAGCAATTGCACAGGCACTGCAAGCTCCGCCCGTGACGACACGAGCGGTGCTGCGCGGCAAATTCTTGGACGCCGTGCGTGCAGCGGATGTGGACCATAACGTTGATTGGGTGCATCTGAAGATCAACCGTCCGGAGCCGGTCACACTTGAGCTGCTGGACCCGTTTGCTACGGAGAACGACGAGGTCGACGCACTGATCGCCCGTATCGCCGAAACACGCCAAGGCGAGGCAAACCGTGAGTGAGGTGGATGCTGGCCGCAGGCAAGTCAATCTCACGTTTGCCCTGCTGGGCGCTGAAAGCCCACGCAACATGGAGTGGGTTGGACGTAACGTGGACGGCTACCAGGGTAAGTCGCCGTCGGCGTTGGCAATCATGCTTTCGCGTGACGTGAAAGAGCTTCGCAGCATGTGGGTTCCAGTGCGCTACATGGACGGTGAACTGTGGTTGGACAAAGACCAGTACGAGTTGGAACCGGTGGAGTTGACCGAGGCTGAGGCGTCCGTCATTGGTCTGGCGGCTGATTTGGCCCACGGCGCCAATCTGGGGGCGTTTGCTCGTTCGGGTTGGACGAAGCTTGCGGCTTCTGGGGCGACGCGTTCGTTTGATGAGCCAGTGTTGGCCTCGTTTTCCAACGACATCACACGCCTAGACCCAGACACGTTGCGTCATTTGCTCACGGGTGTGCGAACGTCGAAACGCTTAAAGTTTGATTTCGTTTCCTCACCGGGCATGCCGGTGCAGACGCGCACGGTGGATCCATGGGGGATCGTGCCGCTGAATAACCGCGCCTATCTGGTGGGATGGGACCGCGACCGCGATGCGGCGCGTGTGTTTCGCGTCCGCAAGATTTCTCATGTGCGCGGTGTCAACGCGACTGACTTCAAGAGGCAGGAGGGGAGTCTGCAGGAGATCGTCGAGAAGCAACTGCAGCATGCGCTGACGGATGCAACGGTGACGGTGAGCGGCGCCGCGGGCGATGAACTGGCTAGCCGCGGCCAGCGTGACGGTGACACGATCAAGCTTCAAGGCGTGGACCGTGATTGGTTGGTGCGCACGGTGGCATCCTTGGCGGGCAGTGTGAGCGCGATAGAACCGGCGGACGTGCGAGAAGACGTCGTGGCGTTGCTGCGGCACGTGGGAGGAGAGAAGTGACCTCAACGAATCCAGCCCAGCAGAGGCGCGAGCGTGTGGTGCGCCAGCTGAACTTGCTTGCGTATGTGGGCAAGCACCCAGACTCCACGGTGATGGAGATGGCACGTGACTTGGGTTCGGATCCCGGTGAGATCAGGGATGACCTCAACGCGTTGCTTCTTTCAGGCGTGGGCATGCATGGTGGGCAGATGATTGACCTGAATCATGATTGGTTTTCGGTCAACGTGATTAACAACCAGGGGCTGGACAAGCCTCTGCGCCTGACTCCCACGGAGGCGAACGCGCTGTTGCTGTTGCTGGAGTCCTTGGAAACCATGCCGGGGATTGTGGACTCTGACGCGGTGATATCTGCCGCCGCAAAGATTCGCGCCGTGGCGCATGGTGCTGGGGTAGATGATGCGCAGATGCACGCCGAGGGCACCCCGGCTGCGACGATCCGCCAGGCAATTGCGGAGGAAAAGCAGCTTGAGTTGTCCTATTACTCTGCAACGTCCAACGCAACGTCAACGCGCATGGTTTCGCCGATTGACACGTTCCATAAGGATGGCCAAACGTACCTGCGTGCCTGGGATCACGGTGAGCTGCGTATGTTCCGCTTTGATCGCATCAGGAGCATTGTGCTTACCGACGCCACGTCGAACCCACCCAACGCCCCAACCCCAACCCTGGATCCTGCTGATCCGTTCAGCATGCGCGATGCAAAACGCGCGCAGCTGTTGATCCACCGCGACGCCACGTGGCTGGCAGACGACTGGGATCTGGATATCGACCTTTCCCACGAGGGTGGGGAGTGGGTGCCAGCGCAAATGCGCTACGGCAGTGCCGATTGGCTCGTGCGCTTCTGTTTGGGCCAGGCTGGCAGGGTGCGTTTGCAGGCACCAGAGGAACTTGCCGAGGAAGTTGTTCGTCGCGCGGACGCCGCGATGCGCGTGTTAGGATGACGCACATGCCTAATCTCGGTGCTCCCGAAATTCTGATTATTCTTGCCATCGTGCTGCTGCTGTTTGGCGCAAACAAGCTGCCTGACTTGGCGCGTTCGATGGGTCGTTCGGCTCGTATTTTCAAGTCTGAGGTCAAGGAGATGCGTCGTGAAGACGCGGAAGACCAGCCTGCGACCACCGCACCGCAGGGCGAGTTGACTGCAGGCCCGGCCACCACGGCTAACCCGGCCTCCCCGGTGAACCCGGAGACCAGCAGCGCATCCCAGGGCGATGACTTCTGGGATCGTCCTGAAAACCAGCCGACGCAGCGCTAGTTCACATGGCGTCTCAGGCGTCGTCAACGCCGCGGGCGGGAAAAGCTCGCAGGCGAAAGCGCAAGCATAACCCTCAGGGGGAAATGACGCTGGTGGAGCACCTGACGGAGCTCCGCCGGCGCGTTATTGTGTCCCTGGTTGCCATTGTGGTGGGCACCATCATCGGGTTCATTTGGTACCAGAGCGCCCCCGGTGGCCTGATGCCGTTGGGTGAGATTATTCGCCGCCCTTACTGCAACCTGCCGCAGGATTTGCGTGCGGATTTCACGCATGACGGCTCCTGCCGCCTGTTGGCCACCAGCCCGTTTGAGATGTTCATGCTGCGCCTGAAGGTGGGTGCGCTGGCGGGGTTGGTGATGGCCTCGCCAATCTGGCTGCTGCAGATCTGGAACTTCATCACCCCTGGGTTGCACAAGAATGAGCGGCGCTACACGTTTACCTTTGTCACGCTTGCGGTGACGTTGTTTGTCGCCGGTGCTGTGCTGGCGTACTTCGTGCTGGACCAAGGCCTGTACGTGCTTATGACCATGGGCGGGGAAGTCCAGGTAGGCGGTCTCACCGGCCAGAGCTACTACAACTTCCTGCTTGGCCTGACCGTGGTGTTCGGCGTGAGCTTTGAGCTGCCACTCATCGTTGTCATGCTCAACCTCGCGGGCATCTTGCGATACGACATGGTGAAGGAAAAGCGCCGCATCATCATCGTCGGCCTGTTTATTTTCGCGGCGTTTATGACCCCTGGCCAAGACCCGTTCTCCATGGTTGCGCTTGGTACATCGATGGCGGTGCTTGTAGAGATCGCGTTTCAGTTCTGCCGCCTCCATGACAAGCGGACAAACCGTGCGCGCCCGGACTGGATGGACCTAGATGATGAGGAGGCCTCCGGGCCAATCACGGCGCCCACATCGGTTGGCGGCACAGAGTCAATTGCCGCCGCGCCGATAGAGTCGCCGCAGCCTGTGGCGCCCAGCCGGAAGAAGCCAGAGGACCCGTTTAGCGACGTTCTTTAGCCCCGCACACAACCACGTACGCTGGTAGCTATGTCTGGGACGTTTTTGGGTGAATTTGTGGCGTCGAAAAGCTTTAAGCTCGACCCCTTTCAACTTGATGCCTGCCGTGAGGTGGAGGCGGACCGTGGGGTGCTGGTGTGCGCGCCGACGGGCTCCGGCAAGACGGTGGTGGGGGAGTTTGCCGTGGCGCTGGCGCTGAGTCGCGGCACAAAGTGTTTCTACACTACGCCAATTAAGGCGCTAAGCAACCAGAAATACCACGACCTGGTTGCAGAGCATGGCGAGGACGCCGTGGGGCTTCTCACCGGCGATGTGTCCATTAACGGCTCCGCTGAGGTAGTTGTGATGACCACTGAAGTGCTGCGCAATATGATCTACGCGGAATCGCCCCAGTTGGACAGGCTGAGCCACGTGGTGATGGATGAGATCCACTACCTGGCGGATCTGGACCGCGGCGCGGTGTGGGAAGAGATCATCTTGAACCTGGATGATTCGGTAAGCCTCATCGGCTTATCCGCAACGGTGTCGAATTCGGAGGAGTTCGGTGAGTGGCTGAGCACGGTGCGCGGGGACACCGCCGTGATTGTGTCTGAGCACCGTCCTGTGCCGCTGAGCCAGTACATGATGGTCGGCCGCAAGGTGTTTCCGCTGTTTGAGCCGGATTCAGACCAGGTGAATCGGGAACTTGAACGCGCCATTGCCCGCATTGAGGCGGGTGCGGGTGACCAGGGCCGATCGGATTATGAGCAGGGCAGGGGCTTTCGCTCTCGTGCGGACGGTCGGCGCTCCGGGCGCGAACGCTCCCAGGACCGAGTGCGCCCAGTCGGCCGACCGGAGGTGGTCCGAGCGTTGCAGGGGCGCGACATGTTGCCGGCGATCGTCTTCATCTTCTCCCGTGCGGGTTGCGACGGCGCACTGTTCCAATGCCTACGCTCCCGAAAAGAGCTGACCACGCCGGAGGAACAGGAGCAGATCCGGGCGATTATCGACGCCGGCGTAGCCGACATCCCCGAAGAAGACCTCGAAGTTCTGAACTATCGCCAAGTGCGCACGGCTTGGACCCGTGGTTTTGCGGCGCATCACGCGGGCCTGTTGCCGGCGTTTAAGCACATTGTTGAGCAGCTTTTTGTGCGAGGCCTGGTCAAGGTGGTGTTTGCCACCGAGACGCTAGCGTTGGGTATCAACATGCCGGCGCGCACCGTGGTGCTGGAGAAGATGGTGAAGTTCAACGGTGAGGCACACGTGGACTTAACACCTGGCCAGTACACGCAGCTGACTGGGCGTGCGGGCCGCCGCGGCATTGACCACATTGGTAACGCGGTGGTGCAGTGGGCCCCGGCGATGGACCCGCGTGAGGTTGCGGGGCTTGCGTCTACGCGTACCTATCCGTTGATTTCACCGTTTGCGCCGGGCTACAACATGGCGATCAACATGCTGGGCATGAACGGCTACGAGGACTCCATCCGTCTGATCGAGCAGTCGTTTGCTCAATTCCAGACGGATCGTTCGGTGGTGGGTGAGGTCCGCGAGATCGAGCGTCTGGAGGCGAAGGTGCGCAAGCTGCGATCGCAGTTGGATCGTGACGTTGCAACGCTTACCGGTACCGACGCCGAGGATGCCGCCGACCAGCTGGTGGAATACCTGACGTTGCGGCGAGATCTGAGTGACGCTGAAAAGGAAGCCCGCCGTACCTCCTTGCATGACCGTGAGGTAGAGACCCGCAAGATCCTTGGCCGCCTGCAGATTGGTGAGGTGGTTGCCATCCCGAGCAAGAAAATGCCGGAGCTTGCGGCAGTGCTCCAGCCGGCTGGCAGGCAGGATGATCCCCGCCCGTGGGTGACTACGGAGCGCGGCTGGTCTGGGCGCATTAGCGCGGATATGTTCCGTAATCCGCCGATTGTGGTGGGCCGCATCAAGGTGCCGCGCCATATGCAGCAGCAGCCGCGCAAACACACGCGCAAGGTGGTTGATCTGCTCAGGCGCAGTAATTTCCACGCGCCGAAGCGTATGAAGGATCAGGCGCGGGTGCGTCCGTCGAAGAAGGTCACGGCGCTGCGAGAGGCGATCCGCCAGCATCCTGCGCACCATTGGCCGGCGCCGCAGCGTGAGCTGTTGGCTCGCGTTGGCGAGCAGTTGGTGCGTGAGGAGCGCAAGCTTGAACGCGCCCAGCGCCAGGTGGACCACTCGACCGATACACTTGGCCGCACCTTCGAGCGCATTATCGGCCTTCTCACGGAGCTGGACTACGTGGAGCTGCGTGATGGCCAGCCGCAGGTCACGGAGGAGGGCGAGCGCCTGGCCAGAATCCATAACGTGTCTGATTTGCTGGTGGCGCAGTGTTTGAAGCGCGGTATTTGGGACGAGTTGGATCCTGCGGAGCTGGCCGGCGTTGCCTCAATGATGGTCTTTGAGAACCGCAAGACCACCGGTGGGTATCCGGAGGCTGCCACAGATGCGATGGCGGACGCGATGAATGAGACGATGCGCGTCTACAACGAGCTGACTACGGATGAGCAGCGCCACCAACTGCCGGTGACACGTCTCCCGGAGGCCGGTTTTGCGTTGGCGGTGCATCAGTGGACTGCTGGTGCACCGTTGGGTTACGCCATGGCTGCGGCAGCGGAGTCGGGCGCGGAGTTGTCCGCAGGTGACTTTGTGCGCTGGTGCCGTCAGGTCATTGACGTGCTGGAGCAGATCCACAACACGGGCTACAGCGATACCATCCGCAAGAACGCCAATCGGGCTATTGATGCTATGCGACGCGGCGTGGTGGCTATCGGCGCTTAAGCGCCTCGAGCTTGTCGACGACGCGGGGTGAGACTAACGCAACCGTCGCCAAGCGAAGGTTCCTGCCGTATGGGTCTAGGATCAGCGACTGGACGGCGAAGATGCGTCCCTTCGCGACGATGGGTCCACCCGAGTCGCCTTTAATCGCACCGCTGAGCACGAGGCCTGCGGGCCTCACGCGCGTGTAGCCTGCGCGCGAGACTGCCAAGGGCAGTGGCGTGAGGTACCTGCCTGCGCGCGCGTTTGGGGTGCGTGCTCCTCCGCCGAAGCCGAAAGTAACGGTTTGGCTGAGCAGTGAAGGTGGCGGTCCAATCGTGGGAAAGTCTCCAAGCGCCACTGGTTTTGTGAGCGTAACCAGCGCAATGTCAGTGCCGGGGAAGAGGTAGAGCTCGTCGATTCGTCGGCGCTCTTCGCCTACGGAGCACGTCACACTGCGAAGCTTTGCCAGCAGCGGAATGAAGAAGTGGCCGCAGGTCAGCACCACATCTGGTGCGACAAGTGTGCCGGTGCAGTGACTGCTGGCACTGTGGAGCCGGACGAGATGGGCGGGGGAGACGGACACGCGACCATGCTAGCGCCCTACGATTGTGGCCATGAATTTGTTTGCTGAGGAGTTCTACGCAACACGCCGCCAAGCACTACAGAAGCGGGTAGCGCAATCCGATGTCACTGCCCTGGTTATCGGCGTTGGCGCGGAGATGAAGGCGTTGACTGGGCATGAGTTCCACTCGCATGAGCGCTTGACCGCGCTGGTAGTAACGGCTGATTCCCAGGTGCTTATCGCCCCGGCGACGGATGCAGCCTCTTTGCCGGCCCTTACGGACGTGACCGTGCAATCGTGGCGCGACGGCGAAAACCCGTACGCTGGCGTGGCCAACGTCGCAGGAGGACCTGCAGAACTTGGCCGGACATTGACCGCGGATCACGTGTTTGGCCTTCAGGCTGTGCTGCCTGAAACCAGGCTAATGTCCCAGCGGTTTGCGGACATGTTCATGATCAAGGACCCGGCGGAGATCGCTGAGCTAGCCAAGGCGGGCGCCGCCATCGACCGGGTACACGAGCAGGCACCCGCGCTTCTCGTCGCTGGCCGGACAGAGGCCGAGGTTGCCGCCGAACTTGCAGCGCTTATCCGCCGCGAGCATGCCGAGGTTGACTTTGTCATCGTCGGATCTGGCCCCAACGGCGCAAATCCGCACCACGACTTCTCGGACCGTGTGCTGCAGCCAGGGGATCCGGTGGTGGTGGACATCGGCGGCACACTAGACACCGGGTACCACTCAGACAGCACGCGCACCTACGTGGTGCCGGGTGCTGCGGCGTCACCGGAGTTTCAGCGCGCCTACCAGGTTGTGCTCGAGGCCCAGCAGGCTGCCGCAGCTGCTGCGCGCCCAGGCATGACGGCTGGTGAGCTGGATGCGGTTGCGCGCGACATCATCACAGCGGCCGGCTTTGGCAACGAATTCTCCCACCGCCTGGGTCACGGCATCGGTCTTGAGATACACGAGCAGCCCTTCATCATCGCCGGTTCTGACCTGGTCCTTGAGGAAGGTATGGCGTTTTCCATTGAGCCGGGCGTGTACGTCGACGGTCAGTTCGGTGTACGCATCGAGGACATTGTGACGCTGACGGATACAGGTGCCCGCTCACTCAACAACGCCCCTAAGGCACTTGAATGCTAAGTCAGGGCACAATTCTTCTCCTTGGCGCTACCAGCGATATTGGCGGTGAGATTGCTCAGCGTATCTGTCAGGGCCGCGATGTGGTGTGTGCGGTGAGGGATGTGGGGGTTGGCGTGGGCGTCGAGAAGCAACTGCTCAATGCTGGTGCCAGTAGCGTGCGGACGGTGGCGTTTGAGGCAACTGACTTAGAGTCGCACCGTGCGCTGGTTGAGTCGGTGGACAACCTCACCACCGCCATCGTGGCGTTTGGCATCCTGGGCGACCAGGAGCTGGCTGAGCGCGATGAGCGGGAAGCCGTGCGTATTGCCAGCGTGGATTACCTCGCCCAGGTCAGCATGCTCACCGTGCTTGCAGACGTAATGCAGCGCGGCGAAATCTTCGCCTTTTCTTCCATTGCCGGCTGGCGGGCGCGCCGCGCGAACTACGTCTACGGCTCCACGAAGGCGGGGCTAGACGCGTTCTGCCAGGGCCTGACGGATCGCTTGCACGGTAGCGACTTGCACCTGATCACGGCGCGGCCAGGGTTTGTCATTGGCAAGATGACCACCGGAATGAAACCGGCGATCATGTCGGTGACTCCGGACGTTGTAGCGGAAGCAGTGGTTTCCGCCGCAAGCCGCAGTCGCAGCCAAACCGTGTGGATTCCGGGCAGGCTTGCGTTGCTTGCCTTCATCATGCGCCTTGTGCCCCGCCCAATTTGGCGCCATATGCCGAGGTAATAGAGCTTGTTTACACCGATCGCACGCACGGCATTGGGGCTGGCGGGAAGCGTATTTGTGCTTCGCCCACGCACAGACCCTGAGTTCGCGGCCGCTACCTGGCTTGCTGGCGCGCGCCCAGGACAGCTCTTGGCGGCTGAAACGATCAGCCCGATAGGCCTTGGTGGTCGGATGAACCCGGCCAAAGCGTGGCGCATCAGCTACGCAACGAGTGATCGCGATAGCCGCGTCTTAAGCGCAACCGGAGCCGTATTCCGATCGCTCTCGCCGTGGCGGGGTGAAGGCGAGGCACCCACGGTTGCGTTTGCCCCCTCCACACAGGGGGTCGCGCCGCGTTGTGATCCTTCCTACACCTGCACCGTGGGTTTCAGCACCCGTCGCAGTCCTTTGGACGCCATCGCGGCGTATGAGCAGCCGGCGATCAACCTGTTGTTGGCGTGCGGCGCGAACGTGGTGGTCACGGACTACCCGCGTGATCCCGAAGACAACGTGCAGCTGTATTGCGACCACGTCTCATCAGCTCGCGCGTTGGCTGACGCGCTGCGGGCATCATCCGAGCTTGGTATAGACACCACCAACCTCGGCCTGTGGGGGTTTTCCCAAGGCGGCGGCGCGGTAGGTGCCTGGCTTGAGCAGCCGGAGTACACCCCTGAACTGCAACCGCTTGCGGCTGTAGTGGGCGCCCCGCCGGCCGATCTGATCGCCATGCTGGACCATGTGGACGGGGCAATGTCCTCTGTTGTCATCCTGTACGCGGTGGCGGCACTCATGGCCGCGGATGAGCGGATTGCTGGCGAGATCACCCCATACCTGAGTGGGGAAGGGGTGCGCGCTGTCATGCTCGGTGCGCAGGTATGTGCGGCAGGCGCGGTGTTGCACAGGCCGTGGGCGCAGACAAGCACATGGACCACTACCGGCCAAACTATGGCTGAGCTGTTGGCAGACTTGCCGCTGACATCGGCACATCTTGAGGCTTCCCGGCTCGGGTCGCGCCGCCCGCCGCGTATCCCGATCCGCCTGTGGGCTTCGCTTTTCGACGACCTCGTGCCCCACCCAACCGTCACCACCCTCGGCAGCGCCTGGGGCGTGGATGTGCATACGCGGCGGCTGCCGCGCATTCTGGGGCGCACCGGTATGAACCACTTCGGACCGTACTTCGCGTGGCTCAGCCGGGATGTGCGTTGGCTGCTAGCACAGCTTGGCGGGTAGCCTATGGCACATGCCGCTGCTTATGTTTGCGTACTTTGCCGTTGAGATGCTGGCGTTTTGGGGAGTTGCCAAAGCAATCGGGGTGGGTTGGGCGCTCCTTTTGGTTCTAGCGTTGATGGCGCTCGGGGCGTTTGCCGCCAGCTTGTCGCTTCGCGCTGCCTTGGCGCGCGCAGCACAAGGGCGTTCATCTGTTGGCCGATTGGCAGGCGATAGCGCACTGCTGTTGGCGGGGTGGGCGCTGTGTATCGTGCCGGGGTTCGTGTCCTCGTTTGTGGGGTTGCTGTTGATTTTGCCGCCGACGCGCGCGTTGATCCGCGGCGTGTTGACGGCGCGTGTTCGCCGCGACATTGAGCAAGTGGGCATGCGCGTTTATGAGTCGGCTCCGATGTCTCGCTACCGCACCAGCTACGGAACGTTCACCCCGGAAAAGGACACGTCCCACGAGGTTATCGACGCCGAGGAACTGGAAAAGTGGTACCGGATGGGGGACGACTAGGTGCTGGCGTTTTACCGCATCACACTGGCAGCCCTTGCTGGCTGGCTAGTGTATTTGTCCTATGAACCGCATGGCTACTGGTGGTGCGCCATTGCCGGTATTGCGCTGTTGTTCCTGGCGCTATCGCCGTGGTCGCCGAAGGTAACCGGCAAGATTGGGCTGGCGGGTGCTGCGCAGGAGCGTCCGAGTGCCGCCTTTGGCGCGCTGCTCGGGTTTGTGCACGGTGTGGCGTGCTACCTCTACTTGTTGCCGTGGATCGGCGAATTTGTCGGAGCGATGCCCTATGTTGCGCTGAGTATCACGATGGCGCTGTACGCTATTATGACCGGCCTCTTTGGGGTGCGCGTGGCGCGCACCCGCTACGGCTTCCTTACGTTTGCACTGGTGTATGTGGCAGTGGAGTTCATCCGCTCCTCTGTGCCTTTTGGAGGGTTTGCGTGGGTTCGCCTTGCCTGGGGGCAGATCAATGGACCGCTGGCTTCGCTTGCCGCGTGGGGTGGGCCAGTGCTAGTTACCTGTGCCACGGTGATTGTTGGCGCGAGTCTATGCGCCCTGGTGCTTCGTTCAGGACGTGCGCGTGTGGCTGCGGCTGCAGGTGTCGTCGCGCCACTTCTGCTCGGCTTGGGTGCTTGGTTGGGGGTGGACTCCCCGTCGAAAACCAGCGACGAGGTGACGGTTGCCGCAGTGCAAGGCAACGTGCCAAGGCTTGGTCTGGACTTCAACGCGCAGCGCCGCGCGGTGCTGGCTAACCACGTCAATGAGACGCTCAAGCTTGCTGGCACCCATGTTGACTTCGTTATCTGGCCCGAGAATTCATCTGACGTCAATCCGTTTACGGATGCTGAGGCTGCGCAGCTCATTGACTCCGCCGTACAAGCTGTGGGCGCGCCGATCATGGTTGGCACGCTGACCCGTGACCAAGTCGGGGCCCGCAACACCCAAGTCGTCTTCGACCCGGTGACAGGACCCGGCGATATGCACCACAAGCGCTTCCTCCAGCCGTTTGGCGAATACATGCCGATGCGGGATTTCTTCCGCAACTTCTCTGACCTTGTGGACTTGGCGGGCGACTTCAAGCCAGGGGATGGTCCGGGCGTGGTGCGAATCGGCAACACCATCCTGGGTGTAGCCACCTGCTACGAGGTCGCGGAGGACCCCGCCTACCGGATGGCGGTGAAAAACGGCGCCCAAATCTTGGCCACACCTACAAACAACGCCACCTTCGGCTTCACCGACATGACCTACCAACAGTTGGCGATGAGCCGCATGCGCGCCATTGAGTTGGACCGTGCGGTCGTTGTCGCCGCAACCTCGGGTGTGTCTGCCATCGTGCACCCGGATGGTTCTGTCTCCCAGCAGACGGAGATCTTTGAGGCCAACCACCTTGTAGAAGCATTGCCGCTTCGCACCGGACTGACTCCGGCTGCCCGCTTTGGCGCGGTGTTGGAGTGGCTGCTTGTGCTTGCAGGTGCTGCGGCGGTGCTGCTGGCACGTCGCGAGTATGCTGCAAATGTTAACTAACCTGAACAATGCTTAACGCTAAAGGAGCTTCCGACGTGTCGAATTCGACTCTGGTGATCATCCCCACCTACAACGAGGTGGAAAACCTCCCGTTGATTACCCGCCGAGTCATTGAGGCTGCACCCGATGTTGACGTCCTTGTTGTGGACGACAACTCGCCCGACGGCACCGGAAAACTTGCGGACGATCTGGCGGCAGAACACGACACGATCCACGTGTTGCACCGCACCGCCAAGGATGGTCTGATGGCCGCCTACCGTGCAGGGTTCCGCTGGGCGCTTGAGCGCGACTACCAGGTCATTTGCCAGATGGATGCGGATGGCTCCCACGCCCCGGAGGAGCTTGCACGCCTGCTGGAAGCAATTGAGAACGGCGCGGACCTAGTCATCGGGTCTCGCTACGTTGATGGCGGCGAGGTGACTAACTGGCCGCAGCAGCGCTACCTGCTGTCCAAGTTGGGCAACCGCTACATCTCCGCGGCGCTGGGGGAGGATGTCAATGACCTCACGGCTGGCTACCGCGCGTTTCGTCGTGAAGTACTCGAGCAGCTGGATCTCAACGAGCTTTCGCCGAAGGGCTTCATTTTCCAGGCGGAGGTTGCACACAAGGCGGGCCAGGCAGGCTTCGACGTTCGCGAAGTGCCGATTACGTTTGAGGACCGCACGCTCGGGGAGTCCAAGCTCAACGCGAGCTTCGCAGCGACCTCACTGGCTGAGGTGACCAAGTGGGGAGTGGCGGAGAAGACCACCTCTGCCGCCAACCTGCTCAAGGAAGTGGGCGCGCTTGCGCAGTACGAATTTGAGCGCTCCGCTCTGTCGCGCACCGGTGAGCGCTTGGGTTCTGCCGCAGAGAAGGCAGCCACTACGGTTGGGGAGATGTACAAGCTGGCGAAGTACGAGCTGAAGAAGTCCCCGCTGGCCAAGGCACCAAAAAACGCCGCCAACCTTGTCGGTGACGGCGTTGCGGCGGTTGGTGAGTTCACCAACCTAGCCAAGCACGAGTTGAAGCGCGCGACTACTGGCCGTTAGCGGCCTGCTGCTCCTTGGCAATGCGCGCTGCGTTACGGCGACGCTTGCGCAGCTGCTCCAAACGCTCCTCGAGGAGCACATCCAGCTCCTCGATGCTGCGGCGCTCACGCAGCATGTCCCAGTGGGTACGCGGCGGCTTGGCTGGCTTAGCTTCGACGCCTTCGCCCTCCATCAGGATGCCGATCTGGCCGTTTTTGCACATCCACTCTTCGGGAATCTCGGCATCGTCCGCGAACGGCACCTCGTAGACCTCACCGTTGGGGGTCTTGTATTTGGCCATTTGACGCGGCGCGAGGTCGTGGTCGCGGTCCGTTTCGTAGCTCACAGCGCCCATTCGGCTGCCGCGCAACACGCGATCTGCCATGCTCTCACAGTCCCTTCATTTGCTGCAACGATTAGTGCGATCGATTAAGTATAACGAGGAAGCTTCAAGGATTGTTCCCGGCTGTACTAGAATGTTTGGGCGTGGCAGCCCAGACCAGTTTTACCGACAGGGCCGCACCTGCTTGTCAGTGGTGCGGGAAAGAGCTGGCGCCGCAGGAGGGGAGAGGCAGGAAACGGAAATACTGCAGCCCCAGTTGCAAGCAGCGTGCGTATGAGCAAAGGCATAATATTGCTGGTACGGCGGTTGCTGAAGGCTCCGTTGTACTGCGCCCGGAGCGCGTAGGAGAGCTTCGCGATGAGCTGTATGCGCTCAAGTGCGCCGCGGAAGATATTGCAACGGCAGCTGCGGAAGGGGCAAAGGCAGACGAAATTCGTCACCTTTGTGACGAATTAGTTGAGCTGGCCACACACATTGAAAAGCTGAGGTAGAAGGTGCAGACGAAACAAAAGGTTCTGATCGCGGTAGTCTCCGTATTTGCCGTATTTGCGCTGTTCATTGCATTTGTTCCGCTAGCAATCAACATGCTTGGCAGTGGCGTAAAAACGGAAGGTATCGATCATTCGGCACTGAAGCCAAGTTCAACCGACATTGATGGCGAATGGAGCGTGAGCAACCGCCCAAACGCAAACCGTTCGGCGGCCGGATTCACCTTCAATGAGGTGCTGCCCGGTGAGCGCAGGGAGACCTCGGGATCCACGAACGGTATTACCGGATTTGCAACCATTGAGGCCGGCACGCTGACCGCCGGCAAGATCACTGTGGACATGACGAATATCACCACAGACAGCGATGTACGTGATAACAATGTCCGTCGCAAGATTTTCCATACTGATCAGTTCCCGGAATCCACGTTTGAGCTCACTGAGCCTGTCGACGTCAGCGAGCTACCCACAGACGCCAACGTCGGAGAGGTGACGCTTACGGGCGACCTGACCATCATGGGGACAACGAACTCTGTGACGCAGACGTTTGAGGTTGCGCGTTCCGGCGACAACCTGATTATCGCGGGCGACATTCCGATTAACCGTTTGGATTACGGTGTGGACACGCCGGAGTTTGTCGCGGCAAAGATTGCGGAGGAAGGCGAGATCAACATCCGCATCAACCTGGCCAAATAGTCACCCTTAACGTCACGTTACGTTATTGGGGGTATATGGCTGCACCTTTCTGCAGTGCGGCCATTATCATTATTTGTCCGATAATGTACATTATGTCAAGTAACGTTAGTGGGGTCGTGCCCCTAGTCCCGCCCTTCGGCCTAGCGCCCGCGACGCCGGCGCCTAACCATGGTCAGCTGTGTCAAGCTCAGCATCCCCTCTCGCGCCAACGCCTCGCGCAGCGCCAGCTGCCAGATCCACAGGCGCCGGTACACAACGTCAAACCCATCGGCCGCCGCGTCGCGCAGATTGCCCTCAAAGGTTCGGCGCTGCAACGCCAACGATTCAGCCAGGTGCTCCGGCGCTCGCGTCTCCGCGATGATGCGCAGTCCGGTGTTCCGGTCGGTGGTTTTGGCGATGTCGTGTGACGTCGAAAAGCTTAAGCCCGGCCAAATGTATGCCCGCAGCGATTCGAGGGCCGCAACGGCCGCCGACGGCAACCGCTCCACACACACCACCGTTTGTATACACACCATACCGCTTGGAACCAGGGAGTTATCAAGCAAGCGCAGGAACTCCCCCTTAGCCTTCTCCGGCAGTGTCTCAAGGTGCTCCACGCTCACAATGGCGTCATACGCACCGTGGGCAGCTTCGCCCAAGGTCTCAACCCGCACAGCATCGGCGACACCCGCAAACGTGAGTTGTTCACGCAGCTCCGCAGCTGCTTGGTCAGAATTTGCCACGCAGTCCACGGTCGCGCCACGACGGCTCGCCGCAACCGCCAGCGCAGAGCCCGCCGCGGGCCGAATCTGCAGGTGGATGCCTGTTCCGGCATGCACTGCGCCAAGGAGCATCGCGGCACTGCGGGCTTGTGCATCGCTCAAATCCCCGCGCCCTGCATCCAACGGTGTGGCGAATTCCGTCACATCGACGAAATGTTTTGCAGGTTCATGTCGACGCCCCGCGCCGCGCGCAAAGGATTTCACCAGCTCACGCTGCGTGGTAGGCACACCTGTCGAAAAATGCCCCTGAAATGGGCTAACGCCATCGCCGGAGAAATGGCTAATCAGGTCTGGCGGCAGCTCATCAGCAGCCCTACTGGGTGAAATTCGTGGGGTTTTCGGACAGTACTTTGCCGCGATGAGGCCGCGCAGCACGGCCACTAGCGCGTCAGAGTCTGCCGTCTCCCACTCTCCTGCCAGGTATCCCTCCGCAAGGCCAATCCAGCCACTAGCAGCAATTCGCGCAAACACATCCGCATGGGCAACTACCAGCGCGGGTTCATCGCCATCAAGGGCAAGCCCTGCCTGGGAAGCCGCCTTGGCAAACGCTGCCTCGGCACGCCTTGATCGCAGTGCGGCACCACGTATGTGTGGTGGCGTAGCTACTCCAGGCCATGCGGATGCATCCACACCCACAAGGTGATCGGCGGCGCTGTTGACTGTCATTGCATTCACCTTAGTGCCGCTAAGTGCCCTCACTGTGCTATAACCCGGGATGGGGGCGTAGTATCTACCGGGGTATTTTCAGCTTCAATCACAAGGAGTGCTTCAACATGGCAGCAACGCCATACCGCCCTACTGGTAACCGCCACCACGTAGTCATCGTCGGTGCCGGTTTCGGTGGCCTTTATGCAGCCCGCGAGCTCGCGGGTGCCGACGTGGACGTAACGCTTATCAACCGCACCAACCATCACCTGTTTGCTCCGCTGCTCTACCAGGTGGCAACTGGTCTTCTATCCTCTGGCGAGATCGCGGTATCGGTGCGTCAGCTCACCCGCGGCATTGACAACCTCACGGTTATGCGCGGCGAGGTCACTGACATTGATACGGAAGCCCAGACCGTCACCGCCGTTGACGGTGGTGAGGAGCGCGCTTACGCGTATGACTCCCTGATCCTGGCTGCCGGCGCTGGCCAGTCCTACTTTGGCAATAACCACTTCGCCGAGTTCGCACCGGGTCTGAAGACCCTGGATGACGCGTTTGAGGTCCGCGCACGCATCATGGATGCCTTCGAGCGTGCCGAGCTTGCTGCAACGCCTGAAGAGCGCGAGGAGCTGCTCACTTTCGTCATCGTGGGCGCTGGCCCGACCGGTGTTGAGCTGGCAGGCCAGATCTCTGAGCTCGCTCACCGTTCCTTCGAGCAGGGCCAGTTCACCTTCCGCCCGGAGATGACCAAGATCGTGCTTATCGACGGCATGCCGCAGGTCCTTCCGCCATTTGGCAAGCGATTGGGCAAGAAGGCTCAGCGCCAGCTGGAGCGCGAAGGCGTAACTGTGATCCTCAACGCCTTGGTATCCAATGTGGACGCAGAGTCCGTGACCTACAAGGACACCAAGACCAATGAGGAGACGACCATCAAGGCTGCGACCAAGATCTGGTCCGCTGGTGTTGAGGCTTCCCCGCTGGGCCGTATTGTGGCTGAGCAGACTGGCGTTGAGGTCAACCGCAACGGCACCGTCCAGGTCAACCCGGACTGCTCCGTGGGTGACAAGCGCAACGTGTTCATCATCGGCGACATGATGAGCCTGAACAAGCTTCCGGGCGTTGCCCAGGTGGCTATGCAGTCTGGCGAGTACGTGGCCAAGATCATCACAGAGCAGGTTGAGCACGGCGTGGAGCCGGATCAGCGTGACCCGTTCAGCTACTTTGACAAGGGTTCCATGGCGATCATCTCCCGCTTCAACGCTGTGGTGAAGATGGGCAAGGTTGAGTTCAGCGGCTTCATTGGCTGGTTGATGTGGCTGTTCGTCCACGTTCAGTTCCTGCAGGGTCTGCGCAACCGCGTGGTCACCTCGTTTACGTGGCTGCTCAACGCGCTGAACTCGCGTCGTTACAACCTGGTCACCACCAATGGCCAGTTGCTGCAGCGCGTGGCGCGTGAAAACACGGAGACCGAAAAGTAGCCGAGGCCGAAAGCTGGCCAAGGCTAGCAGCACTCAGCTCCCCCGCCCTCACCATGAGGGCGGGTTTTCTGTGCCAAACGTCACGCCATTCGTATTACCTAAAGGGGCCGGTTTTCTTTATACTTGGATGTGAGCGGCACGCGCGTGGCGTCGTCAAGCGGGAATTGCCCAAGCGCAGCCGCAGGAACACTTCAATAGTCAACAGAAGGACCGTGCAACTGTGACAGTTTCTACTCAGCCGCAAATGCAGCACCAAGCATGGGAAGGCTTCACGCCGGGCCCGTGGATGGAAACAATTGACGTCCGCGACTTCGTGCAGCGCAACTACACCCCGTACGACGGGGACGCTTCGTTCCTTGAAGGCGCTACCGAAAAGACGCTTCGCCTCTGGGACTATCTAGACAAAACCTACCTCGCTGTTGAACGTGAACGCCGTGTGTATGACGTAGATACGGACACGCCTGCAGACATCGACGCGTTTGCCCCGGGCTACATCTCCGAAGATGATGATGTGATTGTTGGCCTGCAGACGGACACCCCAACCAAGCGCGCCATGATGCCGAACGGCGGCTGGCGCATGGTCGAGCAGGCCATTAAAGAAGCCGGCAAAGAGGTCAATGAAGATGTGAAGAAAATCTTCACCCACTACCGCAAGACACACAATGACGCGGTGTTTGACATTTACACGCCTCGCATCCGTGCGGCACGTTCCTCCCACATCGTCACGGGCTTGCCGGATGCCTATGGCCGTGGCCGCATCATTGGTGACTACCGCCGTGTGGCGCTCTACGGCGTGGACTACCTCATTGAGGAAAAGCAGCAAGCCAAGGACGCCTCGCTTGCTAACGGGTTCTCCGAGCATTGGGCGCGCTACCGCGAGGAACACGCCGAGCAGATCAAAGCGCTGAAGAAGCTGAAGAAGATGGCCGCGGACTATGGCTTCGACATCTCCGGACCGGCTTCCACCGCTAAGGAAGCAGTGCAGTGGACCTACTTCGGCTACTTGGCGTCAGTCAAGAGCCAGGACGGCGCTGCCATGTCTATTGGCCGCCTCTCCCCTTTCCTGGATGCCTACTTTGAGCGCGACCTGGCCAACGGCACCCTGACCGAGGTTGAAGCTCAGGAGATCATCGACGCGCTGGTAATCAAGCTGCGCATCGTGCGTTTCTTGCGCACCGAGGACTATGACCAGATCTTCTCCGGTGACCCGTACTGGGCTACCTGGACGGACGCAGGCTTCTCCGAGGACGGCCGCCACCAAGTAACCAAGACTGCGTTCCGCCTGCTGCAGACGCTGCGCAATCTTGGCCCGGCACCAGAGCCGAACATCACGATCTTCTGGGACCCGCAGCTGCCGGAGGGATACAAGGAATTCTGCGCCGCGATTTCCATTGAGACGTCCTCGCTGCAGTATGAGTCTGACAAACAGATTCGTGACAAGTGGGGCGATGACGCCGCCATCGCTTGCTGCGTGTCTCCTATGAAGGTGGGCAAGCAGATGCAGTTCTTCGGCGCGCGCGTCAACGCGGCGAAGGCGCTGCTGTACGCCATCAACGGCGGCCGCGATGAGGTCAGCGGCAAGCAGATCACCGATGGCGACCACACGCCGATTCTTGGCGACGGCCCACTGGACTTCGACGAAGTCTGGCAGAAGTACGAGGAAATGCTCGACTGGGTTGTGGGCACCTATGTTGAGGCGCTGAACATCATCCACTACTGCCACGACCGCTACGCCTACGAGTCCATTGAGATGGCGCTGCATGATTCTGACATCATCCGCACCATGGGCTGCGGTATTGCAGGCCTATCCATTGTGGCTGACTCACTCAGCGCGATTAAGTACGCCAAGGTCTTCCCGGTTCGTGATGAGACCGGCCTAGTGGTGGACTACATCACCGAGGGTGAGTTCCCGTTCTACGGCAACGACGATGACCGTGCGGACGACATCGCTGCCACCGTGGTGCACACCGTGATGCAGAAGATCAAGGCGATCCCGATGTACCGCGACGCCATTCCGACGCAGTCCGTGCTGACCATTACCTCCAACGTTGTCTACGGCAAGGCCACCGGTTCGTTCCCGTCCGGGCACAAGGCCGGTACTCCGTTCGCGCCGGGCGCAAACCCGGAAAACGGTGCCGATAACCACGGCATGGTTGCCTCCATGCTGTCGGTTGGCAAGCTGGACTACAACGATGCGCTGGACGGCATTTCGCTGACCAACACCATCACTCCTGCTGGTCTTGGCCGCAACAAGGAAGAGCAGGTAAAGAACCTGGTTGGTGTCTTGGACGCGGGCTTCATCATGGACAACGCTGACACGACCATCCAGCCGGCCTAATCCCCCACTTCACACAGATAAAGGAGCACTTCGAACAATGTCTACCCCTACTTTTGACGAGCGTCTCGCCTCCATGAAGGCATCCCGTGCTGCAAACAACATGGAGTCTGGCCTGTACCACGCCAACATTAACGTGTTGGACGAGTCCACGCTTGAAGATGCGATGGAGCACCCAGAGAACTACCCGAACCTGACGGTGCGCGTTTCCGGCTACGCCGTGAACTTTGTCAAGCTGACGAAGGAGCAGCAGCGCGACGTCATTTCCCGTACCTTCCACCAGGGCGCGTAAATGGCGTTTGATGGCACCAGCGGCGTTGTCACGCTTCAGCCCGAACAGGGTGAACGCGTGCGCGGCGTCGCTGCCGGTTTAGGTGGGCTATCCACGGATGATTTGGAGATCACCCGCCCAGAGTTGCTCGACGCACGCCGTACCGGCGAGATCGGCTTGATCCACTCGTGGGAGTTGGTGACTGCGGTTGACGGCCCGGGCACCCGTTTGACGCTCTTCCTGTCTGGTTGTCCGTTGCGGTGTAAGTTCTGCCACAACCCGGACACGATGGAGATGAAAGAGGGCACTTTGGAGCGTATCGACGCTGTGGTAAAGCGCGTCCTACGCTACAAACCTGTGTTCAACGCCTCCGGTGGCGGGTTAACGCTGTCGGGTGGTGAGCCGCTGTTCCAGATCGCGTTTACCCGTCGTCTGCTCAAGGCGGTGCATGACGCGGGCGTGCACACCACGGTTGATACTTCCGGTTACTTGGGCGCGCGACTAACGGACGAGGACTTGGACAACATCGACCTGTTCCTCTTGGACGTGAAGTCTGGTGATCCGAACACCTATGAGCACGTCACTGAACGGCAGTTGCAGCCGACGATTGAGTTCGGTGATCGTCTTCACGCAAAGGGCAAAAAGGTCTGGGTACGTTTCGTGCTTGTGCCGGGCCTGACGGATGGTGAGGACAACGTGCAACAGGTCGCTGACATCGTCGCACGCTGGAAAGGCACCGTTGAGCGTGTAGAGGTCCTACCCTTTCACAACATGGGCGCGGACAAGTGGAAGAAGATTGGTTTGGACTACCAGTTGGAGGACACGACTCCCCCGACAGCGGAATCTTTGGAACATGTGCGTTCAGTATTTCGCTCCCGTGGCCTGACAGTTTTCTAACCCGGGGTCTGCGCGTAGTATCACCTATTACGTTGAGAGCGCCTCGGGAGCGCCCTCCCCTTGATCCAATGAAAGGGGGCTTGGAGCCCATGCCGCCACGCATTCCACTTACGCGACCGCGACCGAAAAGACCCGAGCCCCCGTCGAATACACCCATCCGGGTGCCTATTGAGCGCTCGATGGATTTTTGCCGGGTGTTTGTTGACGGCAAGCGTCTGCCCGGCAATATTCGCGTCAACCAAGCGATGGAGATTGTGCAGCAGCACGAGAACGCGTTTGTGTGGTTGTCGCTGAAGTCCCCTACTGAGGATCAGATGGAGCGGCTTGCCGGCATCTTCGATATTGATGACCTGATTGTGGACGATGTGTTGGACGCCCACCAGCGTCCCAAGATCGAACGCTACGACGAGCAGTTGTTTATGGTTGTTCGCTCCGTGCACTACCGCGATGACGAAGAAGTAGCGGACGCCCGTGAGATCATTTCCACTGGCGAGGTGCAGGTGGTTACGGGACCGAATTTTGCGGTAAGCATTCGCCACAACGCACCACTGCCGGATCTGACTGCCCAGCTGGAGGCGGAAGAAGACCTCGTTGTCCTTGGGCCCAGTGCGGTTGCGTGGATTGTGGCGGACTACTTGGTGGACAACTATCTGCGGGTCGCGGAATACCTGAGCCAGGACGTGGATGAGCTGGAAAATGAAGTGTTCACGCCGAAGCGCCAAATTAACATTGACAAGATCTACAGCTACAAGCGTGAGATCTTGGAGATGCGCCACGCAATTGATCCGCTGGCGCCTGCGCTTCGAAACGGCCTGACCAATAACAAAGACATGGTGCGCAAAGCGCTGCGATCCTACTTCCGCGACGTACAGGACAACGCAACAATTGCCTCGGATCGCGTTTCGGGCTTTGATGAGCGTCTGTCTTCCCTGCTGAACGCTTCGGTAGCGAAGGTGAGCATGCAGCAAAACGCCGACATGCGCACGATCTCAGCTGTGGTTGGTATGGCCGCTGTGCCGACACTTATTGCTGGTATTTACGGCATGAACTTTGAGAACATGCCGGAGTTAGGGTGGGCGTTTGGCTACCCAGCCGCACTGTTAGTAATGCTTAGCGCGATGGCGCTGATGTTCTGGTGGTTCCGGAAGAACCACTGGCTCTAGCCTGAGTAGCTAGCCCTTAATCATCAACTTCAGGTTGGTGATTGCCACTAGCTTGTCGTTGTTGCGCATTTCGATGCGCCACAGGTGCGTGGTGCGACCAATGTGAACTGGGATGGCTTCGGCCTCGATGCGACCGGAAGTCACTGGACGAAGAAAATCCGTGTTGTTGTTCATACCCACGGCTGCTTTTTGGCTGGTGAACATGGCTGCAAGGCTGCCCAGCGTCTCGCCGATGGCTGCGTAGACGCCGCCGTTGACAATGCCTGCCGGTTGGAGGTGCTCAGGGCCCACGTCGATGTGGGCTTTGATCTCTTCTTCGGAGCAAGCGGTGACTTCCATGCCGATGGTTTGGGCGAATCCGGTATTCATGCGGTTGATCTCTGCAATTTCCATGCCGGTCACTATACGTATGGTGTTGGGGTTTGTGGGCTAGTCGGAAACTAATCCGAGACGCAGTTGCCCAACGCGGCCACGTACACTGTGCTGCATGACTACCCCACTTGCTTCGGATACTTCCCTTGCTCAGATCGGCGTTGTTGGTATGGCTGTGATGGGCTCCAACCTGGCGCGTAACTTCGCATCCAAGGGCCACACTGTGGCTATTTATAACCGCTCGCCGGAGAAGACCCGCGCGGTGGTTGCGGAGTTTGGCCATGAGGGCAACTTCATTCCGGCTGAGACGATCGAGGAGTTTGTGGCCTCGCTTGAGCGTCCTCGTAAGGCGATCATCATGGTGCAGGCGGGTGCCGCGACGGATGCTGTGATCGCGCAGCTGGTTGAGGCGATGGATGAGGGTGACATCATCATTGACGGCGGTAATGCCCTGTTCACGGACACGATCCGTCGTGAGCGGGAGGTTGCTGCCACGGGCCGTCACTTTGTGGGCGCCGGTATTTCTGGTGGTGAGGAAGGTGCGTTGCGTGGGCCGTCAATTATGCCGGGCGGTCCTGCGGAGTCTTGGGAGACCTTGGGTCCGCTGCTGGAGGATATTTCGGCGAAGGTGGACGGCACACCGTGTGTGACTCACATCGGACCGGATGGCGCCGGCCACTTTGTGAAGATGGTGCACAACGGCATTGAGTACGCGGATATGCAGGTTATTGGTGAGGCTTACCATTTGCTGCGTTACGCTGCCGGGCTGGAGCCTGCGGAGATCGCGGACATTTTCACGGAGTGGAACAAGGGTGATCTGGATTCCTACCTGATTGAGATCACCGCTGAGGTGCTGCGCCAGGTGGATGCGCGTACCGGCAAGCCGTTCATTGACATCATTGTGGACGCCGCTGGCCAAAAGGGCACCGGCCGTTGGACGGTGAAAGAAGCGCTTGACCTGGGCGTGCCGGTGACCGGTATTGGTGAGGCTGTGTTTGCCCGCGCCTTGTCTTCAGCGCTCGCGCAGCGTGAGGCGGCCCAGAGCGCGATCCTGCCTGCGGGCGATGTGACCACGCTTGAGGCACTGGGAGTGTCGCGCGAGGAGTTTGTGGAGGATGTACGCCGCGCCCTGTACGCCTCCAAGTTGGTGGCGTACGCCCAGGGCTTCGATGAGATCAACGCGGGCTCCCAGGAGTACAACTGGGGCATCAAGCCGGGCGATCTGGCTCGTATCTGGCGTGGCGGCTGCATCATTCGCGCGCAGTTCCTTAACCGCATCACTGAGGCCTATGAGCGCGACCCGGAGCTTGCCTCCCTGTTGCTTGATCCGTACTTCAAGGGTGAGCTGGAAAAGGGGCTTGTTGATGCTTGGCGACGCATCGTGGTCACCGCCACCCGCCTCGGCCTGCCCGTGCCCGTGTTCGCGTCTTCCCTGTCCTACTACGATTCGCTGCGCTCCAAGCGCCTGCCGGCGGCACTGATTCAGGGCCAGCGCGACTTCTTCGGCGCGCACACCTACCGCCGTGTGGATATGGAGGGCACGTTCCATACCGCGTGGTCGGGTGACCGCGAAGAGTTGTCCTACTAGAATCTTTCGGATGACTTCTTTCGCCGACCTCGGCCTGCCCCGCGACATTGTCCGTGTCCTGCACAAACAGGGCATCACGGATGCCTTCCCCATCCAGCAGGCGGCGATCCCGGACGTGCTTGCGGGCAAGGACGTGCTTGGCCGCGGGCCGACTGGTTCCGGCAAGACGTTTACGTTTGGGTTGCCGATGGCGGCGAGGTTGGAAGGCGCGCCGTCGAAAAGCGGAAAGCCCCGAGGTCTTATTTTGGCACCGACGCGTGAGCTGGCCACCCAGATCCGGGAGCGGCTGGAGGAGCCAGCAGGCGCGCTTGGGCTGCGGGTGATTGAGGTTGTCGGTGGCGTGAATATCAACCACCACATCCGTGCGCTCGCCGCCCCGGTAGATATTTTGGTGGCCACCCCGGGCCGCGCCCAGGACCTGGTCAACCAGGGTTATCTACACCTGGATCGAGTGGAGATCACCGCGCTTGATGAGGCCGACCAGATGGCAGACATGGGTTTCATCCCACAGGTACGCAAACTGCTGGACATGACGCCTAGCGGCGGGCAGCGCCTGCTGTTTTCCGCGACTCTGGACGGGGACGTGGACAAGCTGGTCAAGCGCTACATGCACTGCCCTGTCACCCATTCCACCGCCCCGGTTGAGGCTGCAGTGGACACGATGGAGCACTACCGGCTGCTGGTTGGCAACCGGGACACGCGCGCCGAGATTGTCACGCAGATCGCAGCGCGTAAAGGTAAGACGATCATGTTCATGCGCACCAAGCACGGCGTGGACAGGCAAGTAAAGAAGTTGCGCCGCGTTGGCATCCACGCCCAAGGGCTGCACGGCGATAAAGGCCAGGGCGCACGCACCCGCGCAATCGAGGGGTTTACGGACGGCTCGACGCCCGTGCTGGTGGCCACCGATATTGCGGCGCGAGGTATCGATATTGATGACGTCTCGTTGGTCGTCCACATCGACCCACCCGCCGAGCACAAGGCGTACCTGCACCGCGCAGGGCGCACCGCCCGCGCCGGAACCACGGGCACGGTAGTGACGTTGGTGATGGATGAGCAGCGCAAAGAGGTTGCAACGCTGCTGAAGAAGGCGGGTGTGGACGCGCCGGAGGTCCAAGTACAGCCGCTGAGCCCCGAGCTGATTAAAATTACTGGGGCAACAAAGCCTGAAGGGCAACCTTTGCCACCGCCGGGACAGCCGCAGCGTGCTGCAGCCCCCGCACGGTCTTCAGGCAAACCGCAACACAACCGGCGCCGAAACAACCAGCGTCGCACCAACCAGCAACGCAGGAGGAGACACTCACGCTAAAGCGCTCGCGCTAGCACCACACCATGGACATATTCATATCCATCCTCGCCCTTATCGGGTTTCTGCTTCTCACCGCATCCACGGGCTTGTTCGTGGCTATCGAGTTCGCCATGACGGGCCTTGAGCGCTCCACTATTGAGGCGCACGTGCGGGAAAAGGGCGACGCCCGGGCGCGCGCAGTGGCGCGCAGCCATAGCAACCTGTCTTTCGTGTTGTCCGGCGCGCAGCTGGGCATCACGCTGACCACGCTGGCCGCTGGCTTCTTGGCAGAGCCCGTACTCGGCCAGTATTTCACTCCCCTCCTTCAGTTAGTGGGCTTGAGCGAAAGCGCCTCGCGCCCCGTTGCCCTGGTGCTTGCGCTTGTAGTGGCCACGGTGCTTTCCATGGTGTTCGGCGAGCTTGTACCGAAGAACATCGCAATCACAGAGCCGCTGCACACCGCTCGTTTCGTCGTTCCGCCGGTGAATGCGTTTAACGCGGTGTTCAAGTGGTTTATCAAGGCGATGAACTCCTCCGCTAACTGGATTGTGCGCAAGATGGGTATTGAGCCGGCGGATGAGTTGGCGTCGGCACGCTCGGGCCAGGAGCTTGGCGCAATGGTGCGCAACTCGGCTGAGGCAGGCGGCCTGGACGCGGACACGGCTGCCGTGATTGACCGCTCGCTGCGCTTCGGCGAGACCACTGCAGAAGAGGTGATGACGCCGCGTTCCACCATCGAAGCGCTGGACGCGGAGGACACCGTAGCGGATCTCATCGCGCTTGCGCAGGAGTCCGGCCACTCGCGTTTCCCGGTACGCCGAGGCGATCTGGACGACACGATTGGCGTGGTCCACATCAAGGACGCATTCAACGTTCCGCGTGAGGCGCGCAGTACCACCAAGCTTGCCTCCATGGCACGCCCAGTGCCGTTTGTGCCGGGCACACTCGATGGAGATGCAGTGCTCAACCGCGTGCGCTCCGCCGGCTCCCAGGTTGTGCTGGTGGCCGATGAGTACGGCGGTACCCAAGGCCTTGTGACCATTGAGGACGTGGTTGAGGAAATCCTCGGCGAGGTGTACGACGAGTACGACGACGTAGAATCCGAGCGCGACTTCCAACGCTTCGGCACCTCCTGGGAGGTTGCGGGCCTTGTGCGTCTTGATGAGCTCACGCAGAAAACCGGCTACGCCGCCCCGGACGGGCCTTATGAAACGCTTGGTGGCCTGATCATGTCGGCGCTTGGTCGGATTCCGCAGGTGGGCGACAAGGTTGTGCTGCCGCAGTTTACGGCGACGAGCTTTCAGGAGGAGCTGGAGACCGTCAGGGACGGCTTCTGGCTGGCTCGCGTGACGGTGATGGATGATCGCCGCGTGGAGCGCGCCATCTTGTCCCCCGTTACGCCGGAGCAAGCCGCAGCGTTACAGGAAGGCGGTGCGTTGTGAGCATTGTGACTGCAGTTTTGCTTATTGTCGTCCTCCTGTTGGCGAATGCGTTCTTCGTCGCGGCGGAGTTTGCACTGGTGTCTTCGCGCCGTGACCGTCTTGAGTCACTCTTGGCCCAGGGCAAGAAGGAAGCCAAGGGCGTGCTTTACGCCACGGAGCACCTCTCTATCTACTTGGCTGGTGCGCAGTTTGGTATCACGGTGGCGTCACTGATTCTGGGTAAGGTGGCCGAGCCTGCGATTGCCCATTACATTGAGGTGCCGTTTGCCTCGACAAGTCTGCCGCCGGAGCTGTTGCACCCCATCAGCTTTGTCATCGCACTAATCATCATCTCGTTCCTGCACATTTTGTTGGGTGAGATGGTGCCCAAGAACATTGCCATTGCGGGCCCGGAGAAGACCGCGATGCTACTGGTGCCGGCCTTTTCGGTGTGGATGCGCCTGACGCGCCCGCTGCTAGAGGCGATGAACTGGGTGGCTCGTAAGACGTTGCTAGCCTTCGGTATTGAACAACGCGATGAACTGGAATCCACGGTGGACCAGGAGCAGCTGGCCACCATGATCCGTGAGTCCAACGAGGAAGGCTTGCTGGATGCGGAGGAGACGCGTCGTTTGGCCAACGCCCTGCGTACGGAGTCTCGCAGTGTCACTGAGGTGATGATCCCGTTGGATGAGGTGCGCACCCTTGCGTACCACCCGCGCGGCATTCGCCTTGATGAGATCGAAGAGGCAGTACGTGAGACTGGCTTTTCGCGTTATCCCGTTGAGCGCGCGCCGGGCGTGTTGGTTGGCTATGTGCATGTGAAGGACATTTTGGATTTCCTTGCGGCGGAGGATGATCGTGCGCTTGTGCCGGTCAGCCGTATTCGTCCGTTGAGCATTGTGGATGGCTCGCAGTCCCTGGATGATGCGTTGACAAGTATGCACCGTCGTTCGGCGCATATGGCGCAGGTGCGTGTGGATGGTGAGCTGGTGGGTGTCGCCGCACTCGAGGACATCATTGAGGAGTACGTGGGTACCGTGACCGACTGGACGCATGAAGACGATTAGTCTTCCCCCGCAGGTCTGGCAGGCACGTCAGGCGGCTCATCTGGAGCGTGCCAGCCGCTATACGGTCCCGCATCGCCAGCGCCGCACTCGTGGTGAGAAGCACCCTGTGTGGGATTTCCTCTTTGAGTACTATCCGGTGCGGGCCAGCCAGCTTGAGCGGTGGCATCCGGGGTTGGGCATTCTGCTTATCGACGCCCCAGATAACGCCTCCTTCAACCCCACCGAATTCCTGGCCAAACGCGGTAACGACATGCAGCGTATCCGCGAACTGTTGCGGGCAACGCAGCAGCGCTCGCCACACTTTGACTGCTTTGGCATGCATGAGTGGGCGATGGTTTACCGGGATACGCCGCGCCATGATTTGCCGCTGCGCCTTGGTCCTGAAGGCACCGATGCGGTGGTTGAGGCACACCAGGTCAAGTGCAGCCACTTTGATGCGTACCGTTTCTTCACGCCTGCCGCCAAGCCGTTGAACGTGACGGTGCTGACGCGTGAGGGGCAGGTTGCTAACGATCAGGCTGGATGCGTGCATGTGTCTATGGATTTGTACAAGTGGGCGGCGAAGATGGGCCCGGTTGTCCCAGGTGAGCTGCTGCTGGATGCCTTTGAGTTGGCGGTAAAGGCTCGTACGTTGGATATGGAGGCCTCCCCCTATGACTGCCGCGGGTTGGGCTTTGGCGTTGTCCCGGTTGAGACGCCGGAGGGCAAAGCGCAGTACGTGGCGCGGCAACGAGCACTTGCCGCAGAGGCTGCGCCGATTCGGGCGCAACTTCTCGCGTTGTTGGATGCCCTGTTGGTCGATGATTCTGCTGAGGTTGCGGACTAGGATTGGCCCCTATGGGTCGGCATTCCAACGGTAAGAACAACTACTCTCTTTCGGGCGGGGCGATCGCGGCGCTGTGCGCGGTGTTGGCCCTCACTGGCGGTGTGGTGTGGTCTGTGAGCCAGCGCGGTGACGAAAGCGAGACGACTGCGCAGGAGAAACCCTGTGTGCTTGGTGAGCTCGCGTTGCCGGTAGCCACAAGCAATGAGCAGATCGCCCAGGAGCTCATCGGCGCCTACGCGGCATCGAAGCCGGTAGTGCGTGAGCACTGCATCTTGCCGGTGATTACGGACAAGATTGCGGACGCTGCGGTGTACCTCGCCCCAGCAACGTCCATTACGCAGGAGGAGTTGAGTCGCGCGCAGCGTTCTTCGGCGGTTGCGGAGCCGGCCGTTGTGTATGTGGACCAGGTTGGTGTTGCGGGCAAGGGTGAGGTTTCGTTGAACAATGTCCGCTTCCCCACCAACACTCCGGAGGCAAATGCGGTTGTGGCTTTCCTGCTTGCGGACGGCCCCGCGCAAGCCGTCCATGCACTTACCGAGCAAGCCGTCGATGGTGAGGCACCTGCTGATGGGTTGACGGTGGCATCCGCAAGCCAGAAGGCGGAAGACTTCCAGGCGCTCGACGGTGCCGTGGAGTATGCCGCGATCCCGCTGAACAGTACTAACACGGTGGATGAGAACCAGGCGCGTGCAGGCCAGGATTTCGCACGTTTCGCCGCCGAGCGCGTGTCGGCTGCTGAGGTTTCGCAGCCGCTGATCCCGGAAACCGTGTGGGCGGCGGCGTTGCCGGATGGTGGCGCGGCACTGACTAGTGAGGGCCGAAACACCCTGTTTGTCCTGGATACTTCGGACGCAATGACACCGTTTATGGCCCAGGCTCAGGAGGCGGTCGATCAGGCGGCACGTGACGTCCAGGCTGACGGCCACGAGGTAGCGCTGTGGAACTACTCCTCCCCGTTAAGCCCCGGGGTGACGCAGGGCTACCGCCATAACGTTGATATGACGCCTGACGCTGAGTACATCGCTGATGTTGTGGGCAGGTTGGGCACGGGTGGTGTGCCGCAGACCCGCGAGGCGGTCAGTGCCGCGGTGGCCGAGATGGCGCAGCGTGAGGAACCCGTACGCGTCGTGTTGATCACCACCGGCACCGCCGACGCCAACGGCGACCCGGCAGCCGACGAGGCGTTTGTAAACCAGATCCGTCAGCTCGCTGGTGACAAGGTTGAGGTCATTGGCGTGCACGTCGGTACGCAGGAGCCCGATGCGGCGGTCAAGGAGGTCGCCAGCACGTGGATTGAAGCAGAAAACCTCCCGCAGGCAGTGCGGGAGGCAGCGGGAGCGTAAACGAGCGTCTAAGAGGTCTTGCGCTGGCGGCGTGCCGCCAGTTCATCGATGCCGACGACGTTGTCCGGCTCAGCGTCCTCAACAACACGCTCGGACGGGAACGCGGAGATAGTACCGGTCAGATCCTTCATGATCTGCGGCACGGCGATGCCAAACACGCCCTGGCCGCCGTTGAGCAGGTCGATGATTTCTTCGTTGCTGCGGCACTCGTAGACCGTCGCACCATCAGACACCAGGGTGATCTCGGCGATGTCGTTCACACCGCGGTCACGCAGCTTGTCCACCGCCAAGCGGATGTTCTGCAGCGAGATACCGGTATCCAGCAGGCCCTTGACAATCTTGAGCACCAGGATGTCCTTGAAGGAATACAGACGCTGGGAGCCGGATCCCTTCGCACCGCGGATGGACGGGCGCACCAGGTTGGTGCGTGCCCAGTAGTCAAGCTGGCGGTAGGTAATGCCCGCAACTTGGCATGCGATTGGCACGCGGTAGCCAACTTCATCGGACGGGCCGATGTCGAAGAGGGACTCCTGGACCGAAGCTTCGGCGAAGTCGGCGGTTTCAACGTCGTTCGTGCTCATGTAATTACTCCCATGGTGTTTGCCATAAGGCCTCGTGCTAATTAAATGTCAGCCTAGGCTTAACGTCAAGTGTCACATGCGCAACACGCCGCACAAGTCTCAAGAAGAACTTGAGGGTTGGTCCCCCTCGTTACCCCCGTCTCCCCCATCGAGACCGAGCTCGCGCATAAACTCCTCAAACTCGCCCTCGATCTCCGCCTGGTCAAGTTCGTCTTCCAAATCCAGGTCGAACAGTTCCTTCGCTGTCGCCGGATTCAAATGCATGGACGCCTGCTGCAGCACTGACTCCTCAACAAGAATCTGCGTATCCGAAGCCACGGCGAGCAGTAACGCGTCGGAGGTGCGCATGTCGATTGTCGTGCCGTCTGCAAGCGAAAGCTCCGAGATGAACACACCCTGGTAATAGCTGGTCACCGCAATGGTGTTGATGCCTGTGGTGGCGCGGGTGATTAACTCCGTCATGGCGTCATGCACACTCGGACGGCGGCGCGCCTCCCCCTCGATGGCGGCGGCAAGTGCCGCGCCGTCTGCGAGCGAGAGCCACACTGGAACGTAGCGCTGCTCTTCTTCCCACTCCAACAACGCGCAGAGGAACTCTTCGGGGCCAATTGCGTAGACCCCGACAAGGTTGACGGCAATCACTAGCGCGCCCGCTGCTGGCGCAGCTCCGCCTGCACCAAGGATGAGCTAAGCGTGGCCATGACCGCTGCCATCTGGTGCGCCATCTCCTCAGCCTCCTGCGAGCCGGAGGCCTTACCGGACTTCGCAAGCGGCTCAGTGACCTGGTGAATCAGGTCCGCCTGACGGGAGGCAGCCGTACGCAAGGTCTTCAGGTGTCGAACGTCCAGCCCGTAGCCGTCGAGTGTGAGCGCTGCGGTGACAATGCGTACGTCGTCTTCACCAAACAGGCCGGCTGCACTTGGCGCAATGAGGCCCGCGCGGATCAGCTCGTCCACAAATTCTTGGGGGGCGGAGGCTTTGGTGGCCACATCAACGTCGCTAAACAGGTTGGGCCCCGAAGAACGCAATGTCGGTGCCGGTTCAGCCTCAGCAACAGCCGCAACCGGAGCCACCGAACCCGCATCCATCGCTTCGAGCTGCTCACGGATCACCTTCAGCGGCAGGTAGTTATCACGCTGGGTGATCAGGATGAAGCGAAGACGCTCCACGTCCTCATCTGTGAAACGGCGGTAGCCGGAAGCCGTACGCTGCGGGGTAATCAGCCCTTCGGACTCAAGGAAACGAATCTTGGACACCGTAACGTCCGGAAACTCCGTGCGCAGGCGTTCCAGCACGACGCCAATGGACATCGTCTTCGCAGTCTTCGCAGTCTTCGCAGCCTTAGCAGTCCCAGCGCGGGTCTGCGGGGAGGTCTTCGGGATGGCGCTCACTGGATGCTCAATCTTTCCTCGAGGTTGAAGGTTGGTCTGAAAAAATTTCGCCTCTGCGCACCAGAGGCGAAGCGTGTGGTCTTAGCTCTCGCTGACGATAAACACCAGGCGGAACTTACCAATCTGAATCTCATCACCGTTGGACAAGGATTCAGAGTTACGCGGCTCACGGTTGACGTAGGTGCCGTTGAGCGAGCCCACATCCACTACCTCATAACCGTCCTCCGTGCGGCGGAACTCGGCGTGACGGCGAGAAACCGTCACATCATCAAGAAAGATGTCCGCCTCAGGGTGGCGGCCAGCAGGGGTGCAATCCTGATCCAGCAGGAAGCGCGCACCCGCGTTCGGGCCACGCTTGACCACGAGAAGTGCAGCGCCCTCTGGCAGATTCTCGGCGCCGGGAGCGGAGTCCGGAGCAGGTGCTGCACCGTTCTCCATTTCCTTCAGCAGGTCTGCGCGGAAAACCGAGGTCGTCTCAACCTGGGCCTGCGGGGTTGCAGTGTTCTCGCTCATTGGAGCCTCCAAAAAATCGGAAGTAAGAAAAATAAGTCGCGGTTTATCTTAGCGGAAGATGTTGCCAATGCCGGAGATAACCGAATTTCCGGACCCAGCCAGGGGGTTATCAGACACCATGTAGGTCCACGTAGAGCTTGGACGCTTCCACCCGGCATCCGCCAAGTGTGCGCCTTCTTCATCAATAGTCACGGATCCGAAAGTCTCCACAGCCTTATCAACCGCGCGGTTGGCAAGGTCCTTGAATTCGCGAACGGCAATGCGGTGATACTCATCAATCGGGGTTTCGCGGGCAATGGCGCGAAGGTGGATGGATTCACGTACGTCATCCATCAGCGCGAGGTGCTCCGACCACTCATGATCCAGGTGGAACAGCATGATGTCGCGTGCTGCTTGCTCCTTGGTATCCGCCGGAAGGTGCTCCAGTTCCGCGGCGCGTTGCGGGTTGCGCTCAGACAGTTCCCGCCAGGCCGTGTCGGTGTCCAGAAGCGCCGCGCGACGCTCATCCAAGATGTCACGGTGATCCGCCAGGAGCTTGTTGTACTTCCAGGTCTGCGAGTGGATTTCCAAAAGCTGGCCCTCGGTCACACGCTGGCAGTGCTCAATGAACTGCTGGATGCGGCCGGATTCGATGCGGCCGTCTTCCGCGGGGTGCGCAGTGACCTGCTCGTCGGCGCCGCCGACGTTCACAATGTCGTCTTCAAGCGAGACGAAAAACAGGCTCAAGCCTGGATCTCCTTGTCGGCCCGCGCGGCCGCGCAGCTGGTTATCTAGGCGGGCCGTGCGGTGTCGTGCAGTGCCAATAACTGCCAAGCCGCCAAGCCGCGCCACCTCGTCGTGGTCGCGCTCATCTGCTCCGCCGAGGCGAATATCGGTACCACGGCCAGCCATCTGCGTGGACACAGTCACACGCCCCGTATCACCGGCTTCAGCAATGATGCGCGCCTCTTCAGCGTCGTTTTTCGCGTTCAACACGTTGACAGCGATGCCGCGCGCCTCAAGAGCCTCGGCGAGTTCCTCGGACTCCGCAACGTCGTGCGTACCAACCAGCACCGGCTGGCCGGTTTCGTGGATATGCGCGATCTCTTCCACGATTGCCGCGTTCTTTTCCGCCATGGTGGCGTAGATGCGATCCGCCTCATCAAAACGCGCAAGCTCGTTTGCCCGGTCGATCACGGACACGTGCAACCCGTAGAAGGAACGCAGCTGGTCAGTGGCCTCAACTGCGGTACCAGTCATGCCGCACACCACCGGGTAGCGGCGCATCAGCGCCTGCAAGGTAATCGAGTCCAGAATGCGACCACCCTCGGACACATCCAGGCCTTCCTTGGATTCCACCGCCGCCTGCAGGCCGTCGGGCCAGCGCTGCAGCTCGGCGACGCGGCCACGCGAAGCATCCACAAGCGCCACCTTGCCATCAGCAACGATGTAGTGGACGTCTCGGATCAGAAGCGCCTTGGCGTGCAGCGCCAGGTTCACCCGTACCAGGGTGGTGCCAATGTGCTCATCCGAATACAGCGAGTCAATGCCCAGGAGCTTTTCCACCTTGGCCGCGCCCTCGTCGGTCAAAAACACGTTGCGGCCATCAGAGTCGATGGTGTAGTCCTTCTCCTCCTCCAGCTGCGACACTGCGGCTGTGATCTGGCCGGTCGCCTGCTTGGTGCCCTCAGAACCAGCGAGGACTAATGGCACCAGCGCTTCATCCACAAGCACGGAGTCCGCTTCATCCACCAGCGCTACATCGGCATCCAGCTGCACCGTTTGGGAGCGGTGCGTGATCTGGTTGTCCCGCAGGTGGTCGAAGCCAATCTCAGTCACAGGCGCGTAAATCACATCACACGCGTACGCCGCCACGCGCTCTGCACGCGTCGAGGATTCCGTCACTGGCGCAACCGTCAGTCCGAAAAACTCCACCAGCGGACGCATCCACTCAGCATCACGGCCCGCCAGATAATTATTCACGGTGATTACATGCACCCGTTTGCCGGTCAGCGCGTAGCCCGTCGCCGCCATAGCCCCCACCAGCGTCTTGCCCTCACCGGTAGCCATCTGGATCACATCGCCCTCAAGCAGACGCAGCACAGCTTGGTTCTGCACCTCAAACGGCGTCATGCCCAGCGTGCGCTGAGAGGCCACCGACAAGCCCGCCAAAAACCGGGCTTTATCAGCAATCTCGCCGCCCGCTACGGTGGAGCGCACGGTGGAGGCCAACGCAGCGTCGTCAAGCAGGGAAAGCTCCTCGATCAACCCTTGAGCCGCAGCGACAACCCCCTTGGACTTCTTGTTGTTGCGCTCGGAGGTAGACCCCATGGCCTTCCAGAACCAATCAAATGCGCCCATGTGGAAATGCGTCCTTCCTTTCAGTGTTCTGCCCATGGTAAGTCCACCCGACACCAAACCTGCAACGTGCTTTACTGTGTACCCATGCAGTCATTGAACGTCACCGTGCCATCCTCAACCGGTACGCCGCTGGCAGCCACCATCGACCGGCCCGATGCCCCTGCGCAGGCATACGCGATTTTTGCCCACTGCTTCGCAGGTTCACGCCACACCCCCGGAGCGTCACGCATCTCTAAACGCTTGACGGAACACGGCATTGCCACGCTGCGTTTTGATTTCCCGGGCCTCGGCCAGTCCGGCGGTGAGTTCAAAGACACCAGTTTCAGCCAAAACGTCGACGACATTGTGGCAGTGGCGCAATGGATGGAAGAGAACTTCACCGCCCCACAGCTGATCATGGGCCACTCCCTGGGTGGTGCGGCGACACTGAAGGCGGCAACCCGCCCGGAGCTGAAGCACATGATCAAGGCCGTGGCCACCGTCGGTGCACCCTTTGACCCGGCGCACTCCGTGCTCCACTACGCAGACAAGATCGGTGAAGCCGACGCGAACGGCTCCGTACCCGTCATCCTGGGCGGGCGCGAGCTGATCATCTCTCGCGAGTTTCTGGAGGACCTCGCGGTGACCAACCCGGAAGCCTACCTGCCGCTGCTACGGAAGCCGCTCTTGTTAGTCCACTCCCCGATTGACGTGACTGTGGGCATTGACAACGCCCAGACCATCTTCCGTCTCACCCGCTACCCCAAGTCCCTCATGGCCCTGGACAAGGCGGACCACCTGCTCACCCGCCAGGGCACCGCGCAGCGCGCCGCCGACATCATCGGCTCCTGGGCTAAGCAGTACATCGTGCCCGAGTTCACGCCGGAGGAAACGGGTGACTCCAACGCGATCTCCTATACCGCCCGCGGCACCAAATACGGCGACGTGGTGCGCACCTCCGGCCGTGCGATCACCACGGACCGCGCCAAGAACTCCGGTGGTAAGGGCCAAGGCGTAACGTCTACCGGCCTGTACATGTCCGCACTTGCTGTCAGCTGCTCCCAGGCCATCCGGGAGGCAGCCAAGGGCATGCAGCTTGACGACGTCCGCGTGGAAATCACCCACAACGGCACCGGCGGATTTACCCGCGAAATCACCCTCTACGGTGACCTGACGGACGACCAGGCTGAGACCTTGCGTGCCGCAGGTGCCGCGTCCACCGTGGACGGCTACGTGGCCAAGAATCAGCTGGAGACCGTGGTGCGCAAGGCCACCGTTGCAGAGCGCCGCGCCCAGGCCAAAGCGGCCAAGGCCATCAAGTAGGGGACGCTTATCGTGCTAAACCCCAACCAGTCGTGCCCCTGCCGCTCGAATCTGCGCTACGCCGACTGCTGTGGGCGCTACCACGCAGGCGAGACAACCCCGGCGACTGCGGAGGCGCTCATGCGCTCGCGCTACAGCGCCTTCGTTGTCGGCGACGAGGCCTATATCCGCAGCACCTGGGCCGAGGAAACACTGCCCGCTGACCTAAGCATCAACCCCGATGGCGAGCCCTACACGAACCTGGAGATCCTTGGAACCAGCGGCGGCGGCCCCTTTGACAAGGACGGCGCCGTTACGTTTGCAGCCACCCACGCAAGCGGCATCCAATGCGAATACTCCACGTTTGAACGCCGCGCCGGGCGCTGGGTGTACGTGTGCGGCCTGCCCGCCCCACCTGCCGGTTTCATTCCACGATGACAGTGCTGTAATCTTTCGGTGTTGCCCTTTTGGCAACATCGGGCTGTGGCGCAGTTTGGTAGCGCACCACACTGGGGGTGTGGGGGTCGCAGGTTCAAATCCTGTCAGTCCGACAAGGCAAACAAAAACCCCGGCGTGAGCTGGGGTTTTTGTTTTTTGACTCTAGCGCAGGCCGACTCCGAAGAAGTGCAGAATCTGGCGCGTGGCAAACCCGATGGACACCGTAGCCGAGGTGTCTTTGATGGACCCCGGCCACACGTGCGGCCCACCCTCAATGCGGTAGTGCGTGACAGCGGCGTCACACCCGGTCCAGCGGTACTCCTCAATGGTTGGCGAGACGGCGCTGATGGCCGGTTCAGCGTCGCAGCGGCTGCGGCGTGCGGCGTCCTCCATCAGCTCCGCGCTCGACCCGTAGACAGTGCTGTGGCGCTCTCCCCCCGCGTAATTGATCACCGCATCATGCGTGCCGTGGAAATCCACGTGCTTCATCGGAATCGCGGAGCACCCCGCAGACACCTTCTCATAGAACGCGCCGGCCACCGTTGCCACCGCGGTAAACGCCTGGGGGCGTTGGCAACCCACATACGCGGCGAACCCACCGCCGTTGGATAGACCCGCGGCAAACACACGCGCGCGGTCCACAGCGAATTCATTGATCAGTTGGTCATACACCGCGTCCACGTACGCCAAGTCCTGCTCGCCAGTAGTCACCGCATACGGTGCTGGCGCCCAGGCTTTGTCAATGCCTTCCATGTACACCACGATCGCGTCGGCTGAATCCAGCCCTGAGTATTCGCGGATGGTCTCAGCGCTCTCTTTATACCCGTGGAACACGAAGATCACGGGAAGTCTGGAGCGCTCATGCGCACCCGGGGGCAGCGACATGATGTAGTTGCGCTCAAATCCAGCCGCCGTCACCGAGCGAGTACCTGCGCTTGCCGGACTCCACGGCTGCGCCACGTCCATAGGGTCGGCGGTTTCGACTTTGGTGAGGGTTGGTGGGGTGTGCGTTGGATCGTCGTGAAGCAGGGGCGAACATGCACTAATACCCGCCGCGAGCATCAAGGCCATCGCGGCGGCTGCAACTCTTTTTGCCCCGCGCACGGGTGGAAAGCGTAGCGCACTACCTCCCGCTACCCCTGCTTGGGGATATCAAAGAAGTCGAGCACCTCATCAGTCACGTCTATCGGCTCATCATGGATCCACTTATGCCCCATGCCCTTCACCTCGTGATAGGACACGTTTGTTGAGCCGCTGCGCAGCAAAAACGCGTCGCGCACATCACGGATATCCAACACCACATCACCCGGACCGTCTTTGCAGCCCTTCACATTGGTGGGCCGGTTGTACCCCTCCAGCGGGACCTGCTGGTCCTTATCCCCGTGGATGATGCGCAGCGGCACGGGCAGGCCAGTGCGAAGTTCCGACTCGGAGTTGCGCACCGCTGCCGAGACAATCACCGCACCGGCAAACGGCTTCGGACGCTGCGCGATAACCGATGCGACAAAGCCGCCGCCGTTAGAAAACCCGGTCAGGTAAATACGCTCGGGATCAATATTGAACTCTTTATCCATCTTCGCCAGCAGCGCATCAACCAGCGCAAAATCCTGCTCCGGCGTGGTTACAGCGTAGGGGGCAGGAGACCAGGCTTGTTTGAACTTGTCGTCGCACACATCCTTCTTGGCTAGCCCGTCCGGGGCGACCACGATGGCGTCCGCATGCCCAAGGCCACTGTTTTCTAGGAAGTTCTTCGCTGTGTCAGTCTTGCCGTGGAATGCCAGGATAAGCGGCAGCTCGCGGTCTTTGGCATCCTTCGGGGCGGAGACCCAGTATGTGCGCTTCTCACCACCAGCCTTGATGCGGCGCTCTTTCCGCTCCATGGAGTCCGGCACCGGAACCTTGGTAGAGGTTGTGGTTGTGCTGGCTGCCAGAACCTCCGCGTTGCTCGATCCGCTGATCAGACCCACCGACAGCGCAAGCGCCGCCGTGATTCGCACCGCCTTATTCATAACTTCCAAGGCTACACGGCTAGATTGGCCACCTATGGTCAACCCCAGCTCCAGACAGGGCCCAGCATTCAAAAACGACGCCGCCCGAGCATTCACCGCCGGCGCGTTTTCCACTGGTGCTTCGCTGTATCACGCTGCTCGACCCTCCTACCCCGCCGAGGTCCGCTCGCTTGTGCACGGCGGGGAGCTTCTCGACATCGGCGCTGGCACAGGCAAATTCACAGAGCTTCTGCTTGCCGACGCCCACCGCGTCACCACCCTCGAACCCTCCCCAGACATGGCGCAGGTTCTGGCTTCCCGCCTTACGGACGTTGCCGTGGTCCGCGGCACCGCAGAGGCGCTGCCCTTTGCAGATGCTCAGTTTTCCACGATCACCTGCGCGCAAACGTGGCACTGGCTCGACATCGACGCCGCCAGCCGTGAGGCGGCACGCGTAGCTCAACCGGATGGCCGCTTGGTGTTGGTGTGGAACACCCTCGATGTCACCCACCCCTGGGTGCTGCGATACTCCCGCATCAGCCACTCTGGCGACGTCCACCGCGAAGGGTTCTACCCAACCGTTGGTAACCAGTGGCAACTTGCAGATGAGCAGCGCACCAAGTGGATTCAACCCACCACGCCGGAAGAGCTGATCTCACTCATGCGCACCCGCTCCTACTGGCTGCGGGCCAGCGACACCACCCGCGCCAAGGTAGAGGCGAACCTTCACTGGTACCTCTACGAGAGGTTAGGCTTCAGCCCCGGCCAGCTGCTGCCGCTTCCCTATCGCACTGACGCCTTTGCTTATGAGCGGCGCTAGCGTTTCTTTTGGCTACGCTCGCGCACACGCACCGCGATCCTAATTGGTGTGCCGTGGTAGCCGAAGCGCTCACGGAACTTGCGCTCCAGGTAGCGGCGGTACGACGCATCCAAAAATCCCGTCGTGAACAGGATGATTGTCGGCGGACGTGTAGCCGCCATGGTGGAGAACAACAGCTTCGGCAGACGGTTGTTCTTCATCGGCGGTGGGTTGGCCGCAATCGCCTCACGAAGCCACGTATTCAGATGACCTGTGGAGATGCGCTTGTCCCAGTTCTCCAGGGCCTCCGTCATGGCGTCTTCAAGACGGTGCAAACCACGACCCGTGTCTGCGGAGATGTTGATCTTGGTCACCCAGCTGAGGTGGCCAATCTGCTCTTCGAACTCGCGGTCAAAGTAGTAGCGGCGATCCTCATCCATGAGGTCCCACTTGTTAAAGCAGATCACCATCGCCTTGCCGGCTTCCAGCACCATGGAGATCACGCGCTGGTCCTGCTCAGAGATCTCCTGGGAGGCGTCGATAACCACCACACACACCTCGGCAGCATCGATGGTGCCGCGGGTGCGTAGCGAGGCGTAGTACTCGTGCCCCTGGGCGTTTTTCACCTTCTTGCGAAGACCTGCGGTGTCGATGAACTTCCACAGGTTCTTATCCAGCTGAATGAGCTCATCCACCGGGTCCACCGTGGTACCCGAGGCGTTGTCCACCACCGAACGGTCCGACTTGCTCAGCTTGTTCAGCAGGCTGGATTTGCCCACGTTCGGGCGTCCAACAATGGCCACGCGGCGCGGGCCATCCGTAATGGAGTTCGCCGCACGCGGCACCTCTGGGAACACGCGCAGGATCTCATCGAGCACGTCCGCGCCACCGCGGCCGTGGAGTGCAGATACCGGCCACGGGTCTCCAAGACCCAGCCCATAGAATTCTGCGACGTCGCCCCACTGCGATTCAGACTCAAACTTATTGGCCACCAAGATGACGGGCACCTCGGAGCGCTGCAGGTTTCTGGCCATCACCGCATCCGTTTCCGTAATGCCGGTGTGGGAATCCACCACCATGACAATCACGTCCGCGGTCTCCATCGCGGCCTCAGACTGGCGCGCGATTGCCGCGTGGATGCCCTTGGCGTCCGGGTCCCAGCCGCCGGTGTCTTGCACCCAGAAGCGGCGCCCGCCCCAGTCAGCAAGGTAGCTCACCCTGTCACGGGTCACGCCAGGATGGTCCTCCACCACAGCCTCCCTGCGGCCAATGAACCTATTGACCAGCGAGGACTTACCAACGTTAGGGCGGCCCACAATGGCAACCGTCGGCAGCGCCTCTTCCACCATGTCGGGCCGTGCAATGCCGTAGGCGCGCTCAATTTCGGCCCACTCTTCGTCGGTGTACTCAGCGTCCTCATCGGCGTCTTCATCCCGACCCTCTAGGCCGGTGTCGCCGTAGTCAGCCTCACCGAAGTCTGAATCGTCAAAGTCAGAGTCATCAAAGTCTTCATAACCCTCGTAGAACTCAGCGTCATCAGCGGTGACGTAGTGCTCCTCCACCTCGTCGTAGCCGGAGGCGTCAATGCCAGGCTGGTAGAACTGCGTCTCTGGCATCTGCTCGTGGTCACGGTTGTGATCACTCATCGGGCACTCCTTTCAATCAACTGAATCAAGGTTTTCAACACTTCATCGAGCGTCATCGCCGAGGTGTCAATAATCTCAGCGTCTTCGGCAGGCCTCAGCGGGCTGGTGGCGCGTGAAGAGTCCAGCTCGTCACGACGCTGCACGTCCGCCAACACCGTGTCAAAGTCCGCCTCTCGGCCGGCTGCCACATCCTGGTCGTAGCGACGCTTCGCGCGGACCTGCGCAGACGCCGTCAGGTAGGCCTTCGCCGGAGCGTCCACAAGCACGACAGTGCCAATGTCACGGCCCTCAACAATCGCGCGATGTGCATCACGAGCAAGCTTGCGCTGCAGCGCCACAAGGTTCTCACGCACCTGCGGAATCGCAGACACCGCTGAGACGTTGCGAGTGACCTCGGGGCCGCGGATCTCACCAGAGACGTCTTCACCGCCAAGCAGTACCTCGGTGGAATCAGGGTCATCCGACACCGTTAGCGGCAGATCTGCTGTTGCCGCAATCACGGCATCCGTATCCTGCGGGTCCACGCCCGCGCGCAACACAGCCAGCGTTGCTACGCGGTACATCGCACCCGTGTCCACGTATTTCGCGTCCAGGCGCTTCGCCAACGCACGACACGTCGTGGACTTACCGGTACCTGAAGGCCCATCAACAGCCAGAATCAAGCCACCGTCAGCGGTATTCGAAAGCAACGAAGAATCAGCCATAACGCTCCCCTTACATCTCCACCGCGTTGTACAACGAGGTCAGCTCAGCAGCGTTCAGCGCACGCATCGACCCAGGCTTCATATCGCCCAGCTGCACCGTGTGCACCTTCGTACGCACCAGACGCTGCACCGGAAAGCCTGCGGCCTTCAACATGCGGCGCACAATGTGCTTGCGGCCCTCATGCAGCTCAAGACGAATCAACGACTGCCCGTTGTGCACATCGACGATTTGGGCGTAGTCGGCCTTCGCGAGGCCGTCGTCAAGCATGATGCCCTCTTTGAGCTCCTTGACAAGCGCCGGTTTTGCCTCACCCAGCACGGTGGCCAAATACGTTTTGGACACCTCGTACTTCGGGTGGGTCAGACGGTTCGCCAGCTCACCGTCATTGGTAAGCAGCAGCAAGCCCTCCGTATCCGCATCCAAGCGGCCCACGTGGAACAGGCGCTGACCAGAGGCAGTGCGCTCCGACAGGTACGAGCCCACAGACGTGCGGTCCAGCTCATCCTTCATAGTCGTGTGCACGCCACGCGGCTTGTTAAACGCGAAGTACTCAAGCTTCTCGTTGACATTGATACGGGTGCCATCAACCCGGATCACATCACGATCCGGATCCACACGCATACCCTGCACAGTGACGCGCTTGCCATTGACGCTGACGCGCCCCTGGGCAATCATCACCTCCGCATGCCTGCGTGAGGCCACACCCGCCTGAGCGAGCACCTTCTGCAGGCGCACACCTTCAGTGTTTTGCTTGCGGGTTTTAGTTTCTTCATCATCCCACCAGTTGTCCTCCAACGGGTGAGGTTCCGGACGTTGTACGTGTTGTTTCTTAGCCGGCTTTGCGTAGGAGATATAGAACGTTTCGTTCTTATCCCTCTCCGGTGTGCCGTCTCGGCGAGCGGTTCGAGTCATGCGGCCCACCCTACCAGCGTTTTGCCGTTATTTACCTATCTAAAGGCTGCTGGGTGGCTACCAGGCGTCTTCAATCGCGTCCACATCCGGCAAAAGCGGCGCCAACTCCGGCAGCTGGGACAGTGACTCAATGCCCAAAAGCTCCAGAAACAGCTCAGTGGTGACGTAGCGGTGAGCACCCGTGGAATCGTCCGGCTCCACTTCTGCAAGCAAACCACGCAGGGTGAGCGTGCGCATGACACCGTCGACGTTGACGCCACGCACCCCGGAAACTTGGGCACGCGTCACCGGCTGCCGGTACGCCACCACCGCAAGGGTCTCAAGGGCCGCGCGGCTCAGCTTGGTCTGCGCGCCGTCCAGCACGAATGACTCCACCGCGTCAGCATTCTCCGCGCGGGTGTACAAGCGCCACCCGGCCTCAGTCCTGCGAAGATCTATGCCGCTGCCGCGGGAAGTGAGTTCCTCCGACCACTGCGCAAGCACCTCTTCAATGTCCGCTTCGCTTGCGGCCAAGGCACCCGCGATGTCGGCGGCGGCTACAGGTGTGTCCACCACCAGCAGGATCGACTCAATCTGGCTACGCAGCTGTGAGACCATCTCCATAGTTATCGCTTCACTCCTTGGGTTGTGTCTTAGGTCCAGTTTCCGGCGGCGACGACGGCTGGGTCCACCTCAATGCCGGTCCACGACACATCAAGCGGGCCAAGGGCAACCTCCTGCTGTGTTTCCACTGCGCGGGCCTTATACAGCTCAAGCAGGGCAAGAAACCGCCCGACAACCTCCATGGAACGCGTGCAATCCCGCGTTAGTGCGGCAAAAGACAGCCAAGTCTGCGCTCCCGCAAGCTTGAGCGTGTCCAGAATCTTGCCGGCCTGCTGCGGCACGGACACCGCAACCTCATGAAGGTGATCAGTGCGCACCTCCTCCGGTGGCTTAGGCCGAAACACGCTGGCCGCAAGCTGCGCAAAGCTATCAGGCGTATGACCAAGCTCAACCGGCGGCAAAAGCTCGGCGAAACGCTCCTCCATAGCCACCGCACGCGGGTAGCTACGTTGCGCCGTTGCCTGCCAGGCCCGGAATTGCTCAGCCACCTGCTGGTAGGCGCGGTACTGCAACAAGCGAGCAAAAAGCAGGTCGCGCGATTCCAAAAGCTCTAGGTCTTCGATCTCGTCGGCCTCACCGCGCGGCAGAAGGCGTGCAGCCTTCAGGTCCAACAAGGTGGCAGCGATAACAAGAAACTCCGTGACCTCATCGAGCTCCGCCGTCTGCCCAAGGGCGCGGGTATAGGCGATGAACTCATCCGTCACCTCCGCCAACGCCACCTCGGTCACGTCAAGCTTCTTGGAGTGAATCAGGTTCAGCAGGAGGTCAAAGGGCCCCTCAAAATTGTTCAGGACCAAGGTGAAGCCGGTGATCTCCGGCTGCTCACCAACCTGGTGCTGCGCGCCTACGCTCACGCTAGTTCCGCTCAGTGCGTTCCATAACCTCGAGCGCCAAGCTGCGGTACTGCTCCGCACCCTGGGAGCTTGGTGCCCACGTGGTGATCGGCTCACCTGCAACAGAGGTCTCCGGGAAGCGGACAGTGCGGGTAATCACCGTGTCAAAAACGCGATCCCCGAAGACTTCAACCACACGCTCAATGACCTCGCGCGCGTGCGTGGTGCGGCGATCAAACATGGTCACCAAAATGCCCACAATGTCTAGATCGAAGTTGATGCGGTCGCGCACCTTCTCTACTGTGTCCGTCAACAGCGCCAAGCCGCGAAGGGAGTAGTACTCACCTTCCATCGGGATGATTACGCCGTGGGACGCTGCAAGCGCGTTGACTGTAAGCAGGCCCAGCGAAGGACCGCAGTCAATGAAGATGTAGTCATACTCATTGCGCACCGGGCGCAGCGCACGCGCCAGTGTGTGCTCACGACCCACCTCATTGACCAGCTGGATTTCTGCAGCTGAAAGGTCAATGTTTGCCGGCACAAGATCTAGTCCGGAGACCTTCGAGTGCTGGATTGCCGCGTGAATGCTGGCGGTGTTGTCAAAAAGCAGGTCATACACCGTAATCTGGTCATCTTCGTGCGCAATACCCAGGCCCGCGGACAGAGCACCCTGCGGATCCAAATCAACCAGCAGCACCTTGCGCCCCTGCTCTACCAGCGCAGCACCAAGGTTGATGGTGGAAGTGGTTTTGCCCACGCCACCTTTCTGGTTGACCATCGAGATAATCTTTGCGGGACCGTGGCGGTCAAGCTCTTTCGGCGCCGCAAACTCGCGGTAGGGCCGTCCGGTCAAGAACGTCTTGCGTTCTTCAGCTTCGAACAACGCGCCGTCTGCCGGTTTCTCCGCCATCGCAGGTCCTTTCTCTATCCCGCCTGTACACTTGACGCCACCATCTTACAACGATGGCATTTATCTTGGGTGGCCTCTCGCCCGCCCAGTATTTAGGCGCGCCCCGTCCCGCGACGACGCAGCACCGTAAACACCAGCGCAAGCAGCACCAACAGGCCCACGCCGCCGACAATCAAGGGCACCGGAATGCCGCCGCCATTCGCAGAGTCAGGTTCAGCACCTTGACTTTCCTTAGCTACGTCCGCATACGGATTCGTCGACTGCTCCGCTGCATCGTCGCCTTCGCTTGCCGACGCCTCTGCCTGCTCCACTGGCGCATTCTTCGCGGTAATCACCGCTATGAACTCAGCCACCGAGTCATCCCGAACCACTTCCATGATGAAAGGATTGTCTGGGGTTTCGCCCTCCGGATAGGTCAGCGTCAGCGTCCGCTTGGCAATATCCACATCACGCTTCACTCCCTGGATTACCCGACCGTTGACGTCCAGATAGCGCAGCTTCGCCCCCTCACGATCCGTGCGGGCGTACTTTGCCAAGTCAGCAGCGCGGGTCAGCGGCACGGTGACCACAAGCGTGTTGCCGTGGATCTCACCATCGAAATAGAACGTCTTCGCCGCCGTTGTGTCCACGGGTGCTGCTGCCTCGCGCGGCGGGTGTGTTACCTGAGCGCCGTCTTGCTGCTGCGCGTCCGCGTCCGAGCCAGTGTCCGAGCCCGTGTCCGAGCCAGTGTCCGAGCCCGTGCCTGGATTGCCGCCATCCTCTTCCGGTTTGGACGTTTCTGCTTGCTCTGCTTCCCCGTCCGGCGCCACATCTGGGGACTCGCTACCGCCGACGGCTACCAGGGTGATCGTCGCAGAGTAACCAAGCGCACTTGCCGGCACGTTGGCGGTTGCACCCGGCGTATTCGGAGCCTGAACGGTCACGGTCGTGCCGCTAGAGCTGACCACCCAGCCATCAGCGGAATAGTTCACATCGACAGGCACGCCAACGTCTACAGTCGTCGACTCCCCCGCCGCCACACTTACCTGGGATGGCAGCATCTCTTTGATCTGCGCTGGATCCAGTCCCCCAGGCAGCTGCGCTAACGCAACCGGACCAGTGGCAAGGGGAAGGCAAAGCGTCAGCGTGGCAACGCACGCTCCTACCGCAACGTTTCGCATCATCGGGCTAACGTTACCGCCTATGCACGCGGATGCGCACCTGCCCAGACTTCTCGTAGGTTATCCGCAGTGATATGCGTGTAAATCTGCGTCGTTGTCACAGATGCGTGTCCCAGCAACTCCTGCACGGTTCGCACATCGGCGCCTCCTTCAAGCAGGTGCGTGGCAAATGAATGTCTCAACGTGTGCGGGGAAATGTCCTTGTTAATGCCGGCGCGTGATGCGGCGTCTTTAATAATTGTCCACGCGCTTTGGCGCGACAGTGCGTTGCCACGTGCGTTGAGAAACAATGCGTGCGACTTACCTGTCGCCAGCATCGGGCGCGCACGCACAAGATACGACTCAATTGCTGCCTGCGCATGCGAACCTAGGGCCACAACGCGCTGCTTATTGCCCTTGCCCGTCACAACCAGCACACCGCGTGCATCAACAACGTCATCCACGTTCAGCGCCAACACCTCGCTCACGCGCGCGCCAGTGGCATACAGCGTTTCCAACAGCGCCTTGTCACGCAGACCTAACGCGTTGTCCTCAGAACAGGACTCAATCAGCCGCGCGACTTCGTCCACGCTCAGCGTGTCTGGAAGCTTCTCTGCGGCCTGCGGCGGCGCCACCTCAGCCGCGGCATCACCGGCCAGCAGGCCTTCTGACACACCGAACTTGTGCAGACCACGCGCAACCACGAGTGCCCGAGCCGCCGAGGACGCCGCCAGCGGTTTCACCGTCTCACTTCCGCGGCGCAAATCCGCCACGTACGCCTCAAGATGGCCAGCAGTCACATCGTTCAGGTCAGCAATACCGGCGTTATCCAGCCAGGCAACGTAGCGCTTCATGTCACGGTCATAATTGCTCACCGTGTTTTCAGACAGCCCACGCTCCACCACCAAGTGGACGTGCCAATCTCGGGCAAGTTGTGCAGGGGAAACCACTAGCGCGGGATTTTCTTCATGTCGGGGGTGATGCCTTCGGCGTGGCGTCGATAAGCAAGAGAGCTCGGGCGCAACTCAAAGGCAACCGAAGTCTCACGAGGCTGCGCGCGCCCCGCAACGACCTCACTAGCGGATAAAATGCCGGAAACCGCAATCGAGTTCACAATCTCGCCACGCATTACCATCGCGCGAGCCTCATCCAGCGGCACCCACGCAAACCCCATGTCGGCTTCCTCATCGTGCGCCTCCGGACGCTCCACCTCACGCAAGTCACGCGCCAAAAACACTCGCACGGCCTCCTCCGCAAAGCCCGGCGAGGTCACCAGATCAACCAGCAGCGCCCAAGAATCAGCAGCCAACCCCGCCTCTTCCTGCAGCTCACGTTTCGCCGTGGCCAACTCGTCTTCCTGGTAGAAGTCCAAAAGCCCTGCGGGCAGCTCCCACAGGCGACGCTTCACGCTGTGACGGTACTGCTCCACCATCGCCACCCGGCCCTGGGCATCCAACGCAACGACAGCAACCGCACCGAAATGCTCCACAATCTCACGATGCGCCGTCGTGCCACCAGGCATAGTCACGCGGTCGCGCCGCAGCGCAATAATCGGCGCGTCATGCAGCAGCTGGGAGTCAACTACCTCAAACTCGTGCGAGTGAGACACGGCCTACTCCTCTGCTGCGTCTTCCGCAAGCAACAACGCCGACTGGACACGTCCAGCCTCCGTGTCCACGTTGCCCTGCAGGCTCACCCCGTCCAACTCCGGAGCAGCACCTTGCGTTGCGACGACAGTGCGCGCGCCCGCCGACAACGCCCGTGCGAAGTCCGCGACCAGCTGTGCGGCGAAGCCCTCACCGTCAAACTCATCGGCAGCCACGACAACAATGGCGTCAGCTGCACCCACCTCGCCACGGGTCTCAATGAACCCTGCCTGGGTCAGCGCTTCGAGTACCAGTGCGCGGTCTTCATCACTCGCCGCAGTCAACGTCGCCGCCAGTGACTCACCAGCGTGCGTGCCCGGGCCCAAGTTATCCACGCTCAGCGTCGCACCGGCCGGCAGCGTATTAGCAATGACACTGCTCAGCTCATCAGCGGCATCGCGCTCGAAGAACTTCTCCGTCAAACGGATGCCACCCGAGTTTGACGCACCCGCGGCGTTTGCCATCCAGCGCACGCCGGCAGCGTCCTCCTCAGAAGCCGAAGCCGTCCGGATCAACGTGACCGCTACGCCGTCCAAGGCGCCGGACACGATGGCGTCGCCATGCTGCGCAAGCAACGTGTTCGCCTCATCAACCTGTCCGTTGGCGCGGGCCAGCTCACCGCTATCAGACGCTGCATCCCCCTTCCCAGCCTCCGACGCTGTGACGGAACCGGTGCCCAACGATCCTTCCAACGCCGGCGCGATCAGCAGTGTGCCAAGTGCCACGCCTGCCGCAATCCCCCAACCAATACCGGCCGCAACTAGACCGGTGCCACGAGTTGCCTGTCCCATGTTGTCTCTCAGCTCCTAGTTAAACCAGCTCTGGAACTCCAGCGCGATGCGGTTCCACGTATCCACCAAGTTCGTTGTAAACGTCTCCGAGCCGCCCAGGCCCACGATCAACACCACGGTGGCGGCGGCCACCAAAAGCCCCAAGATCGCCCAGGCCCAAGCGACACCCCCGCCGCCGGTGTTCGTGTCGTAGAGGTGCTCAATCACCGTCGAATCTACAAGCTTGCGCCCCGCCTTCAGCCGCGTCAGCAGTGCCGCCGGCTCAGCGGCTGCCGCATCCGCGAAAATGCTGTCCAACTCCACCGGCTGCCCAACCGTAATCACCATCTCGGCGTCATGGAACACCGCCAGCAAAATGGCCAAATCCGTCGGCGAGTCAGTCGCCGCCGGGAACGTCATCGCGCCCACACCCAGGTCCTGGATACGCTCAAGGCCAGGGGCGAAACCGTCGGTCTCTGCGGGCAGGATCACCTTGGCGTCCCCGCGCAGTGCCTCGTTGGAAATATCGGTCGGGTCACCCACGATGAAGTCCATGTCATAACCCAGCTTGGTCAGTGTATCCGCGGCTGCACCCACGCCAATGATCACGGGCGTGTACTCACGGATGAAAAACTTCAGCCCATCGAGTCGCTCGCGCAGCTCCTCAGACTGGCTGACCACAAGCACTTTGCGCTCTGCCATGGTGTCGCCGAGTTCGGGTGAGCCCACACCGTCGATAAGCAAGGGCGCCTCGGAGTGGATGAACTGGATGGTGTTGCCAAAGTAGGCCTCCATGTTGTCCACCAGCGCTTGCTGCGCGTCCGCAAAGGTGGCGTCCACGTCCTCACGGCTGACGGCACTGGCCTGGCCAATGAGCTTCTTACCCATCATGACCTCGCCGGTCGGACTCACAGAAGCCTTCTTGCCGTCCTTCACCACCCCACGCACGGAAGAACCAGCCGCCTCATACAGCGGAATGCCAGCATCCAGCAGCACGTGCGGGCCGTAGTTCGGAATAAGCCCCGTGGTAAACCGCGCGACGTTGACCACCGCCGCAGGTTTCGCCGCCACCAACAGCTCCGCGAATCGACGCGTCATATCCGGCGCGTCCACAAACGCAATATCGCCTTCGCTGAGGCGGCCAATGCCTTTGCCCTGCGCAGTGCAGTCGCGCAAGGTGCCGTTGATGGAAGTAGAGACAGTCATACGCGCTATTGTGCACGGTGACCTGCCTGTTTTAAGGGAGGCGCGCGGCACTTAGGCGCGCATTTCCGCCACCTCACGCTGCGCGCGTTCAAACAGCTCCTGAGCATGCGCTCGGCCAGTATCGGAATCATCCATGCCGGCCATCATGCGGGCCAGCTCTTCGATTCGGGCTTCTTCGCTCAGTTGCGCCACGCCCGAGGCCACCAACGCATCCCCCACGTCCTTCGCCACGTGCAGATGCGTATCCGCATACGCCGCCACCTGCGGCAAGTGCGTAACCACAATAACCTGGTTGTTGGTAGCAAGACGAGCAAGCCTGCGACCGATCTCTACGGCCGCGCGCCCACCGACGCCAGCGTCAACCTCGTCGAACACCAAAGTCGCCCCGTGCGATGAGGCCGCCAAAATCACCTCAAGTGCGAGCATCACGCGCGACAGCTCACCACCGGAGGCGCTCGTTGCCAACGGTTTCGGCTCCAACGCCTTGTTGGGCGCCAAGAGAATAGCCACCTCGTCGGCGCCGGTTGCGCTGTATCCGGCACGGGTGACCTGGACTGTCAGCTGCGCCTTCGGCATGGCAAGGCCGTGCAGTTCTGCAGAAACGGCCTCACCAAGCTTCGCCGCTGCGGCCTCACGGGCTTTACTTAACGCCTTCGCGCGCGACGCCAACTGCTTCTCCAGCTTGGACACCTGCTGTTTGAGCTTGTCTACGGCTTCTTCGGATACGTCGATCTTGCTCAAGCGCTTTACTGCCTTCGCGCGCCACGCCAGCACGCCTTCAACATCGGGCGCGTACTTGCGGGTCAACCCCCGGATGTCCTGCTGGCGGGTCAAAAGCGCTTCCAGCTGATCGGCATCAGCCGGCAACGAGGTCAGATAGGTGCCGAGTTCCGCCGAGACGTCTGAAAGCACACTGCTCACCTCATGCAGGCGAGTTGCCAGCTCCTTGAGCTGTTCATCACTTGCACCATCCAGCGCGCTCGCCGCCTGGCCGACGAGTGTAGACGCCGCCTCATCATCCGCGCCGAAGCCGCCAGCGGCCTCCGCGCCGTCAATGGCTGCCAGTGCGTTGAGGGCCGCCTCACGCAGCGCGTCAACATCCTGCAGACGATGAATCGTCGCAGCCAATTCGGTATCTTCGCCCGCCACCGGATCAACGGCATCGATCTCATCCAACGCAAAACGCAGACGATCCGCCTCCTGGGCCAGCTCACGTTTGTGCTGCGTGCGCTCCTCCAGTTCGCGAGCTGCCTTGCGCCACTCGCGGTACGTCTCGCGGTAAGCCTGGGCAAGCGGGGTGATCGCCGGATCAAACCGATCCAACGCCGCAAGCTGCTCGTCCGGGCTCATCAGCCGCAGCTGGTCATTTTGCCCATGAATAGTCAGCAGGTGGCCCGCCATCTCCGCAAGCGTTGCCGCCGGCACCGTCCTGCCAGCCAGGTGCGCTTTCGAACGGCCCGTTGCCTTCACCGATCGCGAGACCACGTATTCGCCGTTCTCGTCAGCGCTGCCACCGGCGTTTTCTACGATCTCCGCAACCTTCGCGGAAACATCCTCCGGCAAGCCAGCAGTAGAAAAGGCTCCCTCTGCCACGGCTTCTTCAGCACCCGTGCGTACGCGTGAGGCGTCGGCGCGTCCGCCCGTCAATAAGCGAAGGCCCGTCACCACCATGGTTTTGCCCGCACCGGTTTCACCCGTGAGCACAGTCAAGCCTGGCGAAAGCTCCGCCGAGGCCTCCGGAATCACACCAAGGTTGCGGATAGAAATCTCTGCAAGCACTACGTGTACCTCGGGCCCCGCCAGCCTGAGACCGGCAGCTGGAACTTGCGCACCAGGCGGTCCGTGAAGGGTTTACGATCCAGCTTCACCCAACGCACCGGGCGCGAACCGCGGATGACCTCCACGCGCGACCCGGCAGGCATGTCAATGCGTCGAAACCCGTCCATCACCGCCACAGCCGCGCTGGAGTCCGCTTCCGTTTCAATGGCCACAGTGGAGCGTGGCGAGACCACCAGCGGTTTCGCAAACAACGCATGCGCGTTATTCGGCACCACCAAAATGGCATCCAGGGCCGGCCACATGACCGGGCCACCAGCGGAAAACGCGTACGCCGTCGATCCGGTTGGCGTAGACACCAGCACACCGTCGCACCCAAAGGCACTTACCGGGCGAAAGTCGATCTCCAACACCGCATCCAACACGCGAGTGCGGTCAATGTTTTCCACGCTGAGCTCATTGAGCGCCCAACCACGGCCAACCTCTTCACCCTCCGCACTTCGCACCTGCACGTCAATAGTCATGCGGTCTTCTACGGTGTAGTTGCGCTCAACCACCTGGCCAATTGCGGTCTCCAGGCTTTCAGCCTCACCCTCAGCTAAGAACCCCACGTGGCCTAGGTTGATGCCCAGCACCGGCAGGTTCTGGTCACGAGCCACGCCGGCTGCGCGCAAAAACGTCCCGTCGCCCCCCAACACCAGCACCAGCTCACACCCAGCGGCGGCATCCGGACCGGGTTTGACCCGCTCAAGCTGGTTAAGCACAGGGTCCTTGTCCACCGGCTGCTCTGCACCCGGCTCGCCCTGGTCTAGGAGCCGCACGCGGATGCCTGCCTCTTGCAGCAGGCGAGCCGCCCGCGCGGCGGAAGAAATGTTGTCAGGCCGATAGAAATGCGGCACAAGCAGGATTTCGCGCTGCGTTGTCACGTCTGTCAATTCTGCGGTCCTTCCTTCACTGCGGTGGCCACCATTTCAGCCACAGCCCCCGGTGCAAGTGCGGTTTCACCCGCATCCTTCACCAGCCATAGGAAGTATTCTACGTTGCCGCTCGGGCCCGGCAGCGGCGATGCCGTCACACCTTTCAAACTTAAGCCCAATGACTGCGCAAACAGCGCCACTTCCGTGGTTGCCTCGGCCCGCAGCTCGTTTGAGCGCACCACCCCGCCACTGCCAAGACGGTCTTTGCCCACCTCAAACTGGGGTTTGACCATCGGCAGAAGGTCCGCGCCATCCGCCATGCATTCCACGATCGCCGGCAATACCAGCTTCAGGGAGATAAACGAAAGGTCGCCCACCATCAGATCGGCCGGCCCATCCATCATCTCTGGCGTGAGGTGCCGAATGTTCGTCCGGTCCAGCACTTTGACCCGCGGGTCATTTTGCAGCCGCCAGATCAGCTGCCCATAGCCCACGTCAACCGCGACGACCTCGCGTGCGCCGTTTGCCAGCAGCACATCGGTAAACCCACCGGTCGAAGCACCAGCATCGAGAGCCTTTTGCTTATCGACGCTCAACCCCATCTCCCCAAACGCCCCCAACGCCCCGAGCAGCTTATGGGCCCCGCGTGACGCCCACTCATCATCCGGGCCAACACTAACCTTGATGGACGCATCCGGCTCTACGATGGTGGCTGGCTTCTTCGCGACGAATCCGTTGACCTCCACGCGGCCGTCTTTAATCCAGCCCTGGGCCTGCTCGCGGGAGCGGGCAATCTTGCGTCGGACGAGTTCAGCGTCCAAACGCCGGCGTGATGGTGCCATGAGTAGTTCCTGTTCTAGCTGTTTTGCAGTGCGTTATGCAGCAGCTGGTGTGCCTTTGTAAGGCGTTCCACCTCATCTTCAAGCGATTCTGCCGGCTGCGCGAGTGCCTCCTCGAAGGCTTGACGCAGCTGCTCCGGATCTTCCGGGGTCATGATTACCACCAGTTTGCGGTTGCGGCTTCTGCAGCATCCGAGTTCGGGCGCACAAGCTCCGGAGGGGTGTCCATCATCCACGCCACCTCCAGTACAGTGCGCAGCGCCTGGATGCTGGTTGCGCCTTCGTTGCCGTGGCTCAAGATGATGTCGCGCCCGTCAACACGCGCGCCAAAGCCACCTTGCGCGGAGGGTTTCAGCTGCTCTGCGTCTTGTGCAAGGGCGCGCATGTCTTCCGCAATGAACGTAGGGCGCAGTTCCTTTGGTGCCTCAATAAGCGCCAACGGCCCAGAGACACCAGTGAGCACGTGCAGTGCAGGAATACCAGCGGCGACGGCACCAGCGATGTCGGTATCCATGCGGTCTCCAACTGCCAGCGGGCGCTTTGCGCCAAGCGCTCCGGCTGCCTGGAGGAACACTGCCGGCTCGGGCTTGCCAGCAGCTCGCGGCGTTACGCCGGTTGCGGAGGTCACAGCCGCAACCATGGAGCCGTTGCCAACCATCAGCCCGCGCTGCATCGGCAGCGTGGTGTCCAGGTTGGAGGCCAGATACACAGCCCCGCGCGCGATGGATAGCGCAGCTTCCGAAAGCTGATGCCACCCCGTTTCCGGGTTGTGTCCGTGCAGGACCACCTTCGGGTTTTCATCTGCGGAATCAACAACGCGGTAGCCGGCATTGGCCACGAGATCGCGAAAAGACGGCGCTCCCAAGACCAAAACTGGGTCGCCTGGGCTGAGGTGTTCCTCAGCCAGCCCAAGTGCAGCTTGTGCGGAGGTCAGCACATCATTGTCTTGCGCCTGAAGCCCAATTGCGCGCAGCATCTGCGCTACTTCTGCGGCGCTTCTGGACGCGTTGTTGGTGATATACACCGCCGGTACCCCAGCAGCATTAATCGCTTCGACAGCATGCTCAATGGCGTCTCCGCCCTCCCAAACCGTGCCATCTAGGTCAAGCAGCAGTGCGTCATACGTATCCTGCAGAGCCATCGCTTTATCTACTACCCCGATTCCTCTAGCTCAATTCTTCTACGCGCTCGTCCGCATCCGTCAGTGCTTCAACGTCAAGATCTGCGGCGTGTTGGAACCATGTCTTCGCTTCATCTTTACGACCAACCGCCAACAACGCATCTGCATACGCGTACGACAGACGCATCTGGCTAAATCCCTGGGAGTCCAGTGACGGATTCATCCGCTCTAGCGTGATCAGCGCAGACTCATGCTGACCGAGGTCGTGGCGTGCACCGGCCAGCACAATGGCCAGCTCAATACGGCCTTCCTCGTCCAATTCGTTAGCCTCTGGGCTGCGTCCAAGCTCAAGAGCCTTCTCTGGGCGACCGAGGCCTCGCTCAGCATCTGCCATCACCGCGAGCAGTCCCGGTCCACCGCTCATGCGGCGAGCTGCCCGAAGCTCGGAGAGCGCTTCTTTCCATTCACCGGCATGGTACGCAACAACACCGTTAGTCTCACGAACCACACTCACACGACCAGCACGGTTCTTCGCCGCGCGTGCGTGCTGCAGCGCCAGCTGCGGGTCGTCTGCCAGCAAGTCAGAAGCCATAATCATGTGTTTGGCCACACGATCGGCGTTGTCCTTCGACAACACCTTCAGATCCTGCAGGACTGAGGGATCCAGGACAGTTACGTCAATATCCTCAAGGAGGTCCGGTTCCGACAGGCGCATAGCCATGCGATCCTCACGGTAGCCCTGCCTGCGTGGGTTAGACCGGTCGTGCCTTACGCGATCTTCACGACGCCCCGCGCCATACCCACCAGCCCGATCATTGCGCCTACGATCACCCCGACCGCCGTTACGGTTAGGCCGACCGTGGTCGTCACGGTTGCGGTCACCACGGTCATTCTCGTCCCTACCGCCGCGGTAACGGCCGCCGGACCTGTTACCGCGATCATCTCCAGGCCTGCCGCCTTCAGATCGGCGACCTCGCCCACCCCCGTAGCCACCGCGCCCACGATTCTCATATGAGCCACGGTTTTCGTGCCTAGAGGTGTTCCCATTGTCGGACATACAAAGACCTTTCCGTTTACGTTCCAACCAGTATATGGACCGACCCCGGATTACCGCCAACTACCACGGCGTATTCCTCACTTTTCGCAGCGATTGTTGCGGGTAGGTCATGAAAGAACACGCACAGCCCCGAAGAGGATTACACTGCTTGTTCTTACGCTTACTGCTGCTAGCAGATAACGCAAAGCGGGGCGTGTGTCTACACATTCCACCAGGGGATATGGAAGCTTGTTCTCGTTATCTGCTAGTAGGTGCTTGCCTGGCGCGTGCCAGGCGCTTATTTGGTGCACAGTAGGGCCAGCTTCCCTACCGACTCTCCCGGGTCACACTCCCCGGGCAGCCGATTCTCTGCTAGTCGATATTTGCTAGTCGATACGTTGTT